>NZ_LZMB01000151.1 GCF_001673555.1 Mycobacterium sp. 1165178.9
GCCGCCTTGTCGGGGTTGCGCGCCACCACGGTGATGCCGGCGACGCCCAGCTGGGCCAGGCCTGCGACGGCGGCCGGCGCGGTGCCGCCCGATCCACAAACGAGCGCCCATCCACAGGCGCTGCCGAGCGCCCCGGCAACCCCGTCGATGTCGGTGTTGTCTGCCCGCCAGCCGGTCGGCGTGCGCACCAGGGTGTTGGCCGAGCCCACCCGCTGCGCACGGTCGGTGTGCTCGTCGGCGAATCGCAGGGCGGCGAACTTGCCCGGCATCGTCACAGACACCCCGACCCATTCGGGGCCGAATCCGCCGACCACGCCCGGTAGCTGTTCGGCGTCGCATTCGATGCGGTCGTAGGTCCAATCGGCCAGACCGAGCGCGCGGTAGGCGGCCAGGTGCAATTGCGGGGATTTCGAGTGGGCGATCGGCTTACCGAGCACGGCCGCCCTGCGAGGGGCCGCGCTAGCGGGGGGTGCTGTCGAGGACACCGTTGTGCTTCGCCAGCTCGATGTTGGCCAGGTGTTGTTGATAGTCGCGGGTGAACAGCGTCGTGCCCTGAGCGTCGATGGTGACGAAATACAGCCAGTCGCCGGGCTGTGGGTGCTCGGCGGCGTTCAGCGCGTCGGTGCCGGGCGAACAGATCGCGGTGGCCGGCAGTCCCTGCGACACGTAAGTGTTCCACGGCGTCTTCTGGGCCCGGTCAGCGTCGCTGGTGGCCACCTCGCGGCGGTCGAGCGGGTAGTTGACCGTCGAGTCGAACTCGAGCGTGTGGTGGGCGTGCAGGCGGTTGTAGATGACCTGCGCGACCTTGGCGAAGTCCTGGGAGTTGGATTCCTGCTGCACCAGCGACGCCACCACCAGGATGTCGTATGGCGACAGGCCCATGGCCTGAGCGGTGTCCACCAGCCCGGACTTCACGTACTCCTCGGCCCCGGCGCCGATCAAGGTGGCCAGGATGGTCTCCGGCGAAGCGGATGGGTCGATGTTGAAGGTGCCCGGCGCAATCAAACCCTCGATCCGGCGATGGTCCTTGCCGAGCTCGCCGACGGGTTCGGTGGCCCATGGCGGCACGGCCAACGCCAAGGGAGAGCTGTTGGTCGCGGCCGCACGCAGATCCTCCACCCGGGCGCAGCGGGTGTCACCGTCGAGATCCACACAGGTGGCTCGCGAGATCAGCGTCAGGATTCCCGGCGTCACCACGTTGGTCTTCATGTCGGTGGTGTCGTCGAGCTGACGGCCTTCCGGGATGACCAGCCGGCCCACCCGGCTATTCGGGTCGGTCAGCCGCGCGACGGCGTTGGCCGCCGGGATTTCGGTGCGCATCCGGTAGAAGCCGGGCTGGATCGAGTTGATGGCGCTGTTGCCGTGCGCGGCGTTGACGAACGCCCGCACCGTCTTGATGACCTGCTCTTTTTCCAGCGTCTCGCCGATGTTGGTGGTGGAATCACCGGACTGAATCTGAATCACCAGGTCCCGCTTGCCGCTACCGCTGTAGTCGTCACCGAGCCCGAACAACGCGTGCCACAGCTTGCCGCCCGCGAAAACGCCGGCGACCACCACCACGACGAACACCGCGAGTGCGATCTTGACGGCGAAGCGGCGCCGACGGCCACGCTTCGCCTGATTGCGGGCGACGCGGCTCGACCTGCGCCGAGAGGGCGCGCCCACCGCCTCGGGCTCGGCTCGTTCCCGCCGTGCGCTGTCAACCATCGCTGAGCTCCCCCGCCACCGCCGCGCGGCGCTGGTCCAGCCAACTCTGCAGGATCGCCACCGCCGCCGCCTGATCGATCACAGCACGCTGTTCCTTAGCCCGCACCCCGGCCGCGCGCAGCGATCGCTGAGCGGCCACGGTGGTCAGCCGCTCGTCGGCCAGCCGCACCGGGATCGGCGCGGCCCCCCGCGCCAAAACTTCAGCCAACGCGTCGGCAACCTCGATCGCGTCGAGCGCCGACGGCCCGGTGCGATCGGCCAGCGTGCGCGGGAGCCCGACGACCACCTCGACGGCCTCGAGTTCGGCGGCCAGTGCGGCCAGCCGCCGCAGATGTTTGCCGTTGCGGTCGCGGCGGACGGTTTCGACCGGGGTGGCCAGGATGGCGTCCGGGTCGCTGCAGGCCACGCCGATGCGGACGCTGCCCACGTCGATGCCGAGCCGTCGTCCCCGTCCAGGGTCCTGGTGGGGATCGCCGGGCCGGTCAGGCATGCGGTGCTGTGTCAAGACCACTCAATCGACCCGCGCTATCACGGCGATCTCGGACCGCACCGCGTCGAGCGCCGCGTCGATGCGTGCCGGATCCTTACCGGAACCCTGCGCCAGGTCCGCCTTGCCGCCGCCACGCCCGTCAACGGTCGCGGCGAGCTGCTTGACCAGGTCGTTGGCGCGAAGACCGAGATCTTGCGCGGCCGGGTTGGCGGCGACCGCATAGGGCACCGTGGAGCCCTCATCCCCAGAAAGCACAGAGATCAACGCGACCACCGCGGGATCGCTGCCCAGCTTGCCGCGAATGTCGCCGACCAGGGAGCGCAGATCCGCCGCCGTCATCCCACCCGACATCCGTTGCGCCACCACCCGGACGTTACCGATACGCTCCGCGCCGGCCGCGGCGTTGGTCGCGGCCGCCCGCGCGCCGGCCAGCCGGGCGCGCTCGAGTTCCTTCTCCGCCGCCCTGAGCCGTTCCACCAGGTTGGCCACCCGGGCGGGCACCTCGTCAGACGGTACCTTCAGCGACGACGCCAGCCCCGCCATCAGCGCGCGTTCCTTGGCAAGGTGCCGGAACGATTCCAGCCCGACGTAGGCCTCCACCCGGCGCACGCCGGAACCGACCGACGATTCGCCCAGGATCGTCACCGGCCCGATCTGCGCCGAGTTGTGCACGTGAGTTCCACCGCAGAGCTCCAGCGAGAACGGGCCGCCGATCTCCACCACCCTGACCTCGTCGGGGTAGGCCTCGCCGAACATGGCCATGGCGCCCATCGCCTTGGCCTTCTCCAGCTGCTCGGTGAACGTGTGCACTTCGAAGTCGGCCTGCACGGCCTGGTTCGTCACCTCTTCGACCTCGGTGCGCTGATCCTCGGATAGCGGCCCCTGCCAGTTGAAGTCGAACCGCAGGTAGCCCGGCCGGTTCAACGATCCGGCCTGAACGGCGTTGGGGCCCAATACCTGTCGCAGCGCCGCGTGCACCATGTGGGTGCCCGAGTGACCCTGGGTGGCACCGCGGCGCCACTGCGGGTCGACCGCAGCGACGACGGTGTCGCCCTCCACGAATTCGCCCGACTCGACGTTGACCCGGTGCACCCAGAGGGTTTTGGCGATCTTCTGCACATCGGTGACCGCTGCGCGGGCGCTCTGCCCGGCCCCCGTCCCGCTGATCGTGCCCTCGTCGGCGATCTGGCCGCCGGCCTCCGCATACAACGGGGTGCGGTCGAGCACGAGTTCGACCCGGTCTGCCCCTTCGGCGCCGTGGGTGACCACTGGAACGCGCTTACCGTCGACGAAGATGCCCAGAATCTTTGCCTCGGAAGTCAATTCGTCGAAGCCGGTGAACTCGGTGGGCCCGGCGTCGACCAGCTCCCGGTACGCGGTCAGGTCGGCGTGCGCGTGCTTGCGCGCCGCGGCATCGGCCTTGGCGCGGCGGCGCTGCTCGGCCATCAATTCCCGGAAGCCGACTTCGTCCACTTCCAGGCCGGCCTCGGACGCCATCTCCAGCGTGAGCTCGATCGGGAATCCATACGTGTCGTGCAGGGTGAAGGCGTCCGAACCCGAAATCGCCTGCGCACCAGAGGTTTTGGTAGTGCCAGCCACCTCGTCGAACAGCTTCGAGCCCGCCGTCAGCGTGCGATTGAACGCGGTTTCCTCGGCGACGGCGATGCGCCGGATGCGGTCGAAGTCGGTGACCAGTTCGGGATACGACGGGCCCATCGCGTCGCGTACGGTGGCCATCAGTTCCCCGACGATGGGTCCCTCGATGTCGAGCAGCTTGGCCGAGCGAATCACCCGGCGCAGCAACCGGCGCAGCACGTAGCCGCGGCCGTCATTGCCGGGCGTGACGCCGTCGCCGATCAGGATGGCCGCGGTGCGGCTGTGGTCGGCGATGACCCGGTAGCGCACGTCGTCGTCGTGGTTGCCTACGTCGTAACCGCGCGGGGCCCGCGCTGCCGCGGTGTCGATGACGGGCCGCAACAGGTCGGTCTCGTAGACGTTGTGCACACCCTGCAGGATGAAGGCGACCCGCTCCACACCCATGCCGGTGTCAATGTTCTTGCGCGGCAACGGCCCCAGGATCTCGAAGTCGGCCTTGCCGGTCCCCTCGCCGCGTTCGTTCTGCATGAATACGAGGTTCCAGATCTCGATGTAGCGGTCCTCGTTGGCGATCGGGCCGCCTTCGACGCCGAACTCCGGCCCGCGGTCGTAGTAGATCTCCGAGGACGGGCCGCACGGGCCGGGGATGCCCATCGACCAGTAATTGTCTTCCATGCCGCGGCGCTGAATGCGGTCCTCCGGCAGGCCGGCGATCTCCTGCCACAGCTGCACGGCCTCGTCGTCGTCGAAAAAGACTGTCGTCCAAATGCGTTCGGGATCGAGGCCGTAACCGCCCTGCTCGACGCTGTCGGTCAGCAAGGTCCATGCCAGTTCGATGGCGCGCCGCTTGAAGTAGTCGCCGAACGAGAAGTTGCCGGCCATCTGGAAGAACGTGTTGTGCCGGGTCGTGATGCCGACCTCGTCGATATCGGGGGTGCGGATGCACTTCTGAATGCTGGTGGCGGTCGAGTATTCAGGGGTTCGCGCGCCCAAGAAGTAGGGCACGAACTGGACCATGCCCGCGTTGACGAACAGCAGGTTGGGGTCATCGAGGATCACCGATGCGCTCGGCACCTCGGTGTGCCCCGCCTTCACGAAATGATCAAGAAACCGTTTCCTGATCTCGTGTGTCTGCACTTTCGGAGTCCGCTTCTTCCTGTTACTTCGACGTCTGGATCCCAGCCTATTCGCCGGCGGATGGGAAGCCCGTCTAACGACGCATTTCGACCGCTCACAGTACCTGTCCCGGCGCGACGGGTACCGGGGCGCTAACCCTCCACAAAGCTCAGCCGGACCGAGCGTTGCGGGTTGTCCCGGTTCAGGTCGACCAGGACGATGCTTTGCCAAGTGCCCAGCATCGGCTCTCCAGCTGACACAGGAACCGTCACCGACGGAGCCACGAGTGCCGGCATCACATGGTCGGCGCCGTGACCCGCGGAGCCGTGCGAATGCCGGTAACGATCGTCGCGCGGCAGCAGCCGCTCCAGCGCGTCGACCAGGTCGTCGTCGGAACCGGCGCCGGTCTCGATGATGGCCACCCCGGCCGTGGCGTGCGGCACGAACACGTTGCACAGGCCGTCCCCGCGCGACCAGCAGAACCCGCGCACCGCCTCGGTCAGATCGACGATTCGGCGGCGCGAGGTGTCCACGTCCAACACATCCGTATGCACCCGGCCAAGCCTACGGCGCGAGCCTTGAGGCCAGCCAATCCATTGTGAGCGCTGCCACAGCATTTGAGGGCGATGAAGAACTTGCCGAAAGCGTTGCGGCGACTAATCGGCAGGAGGAAGGTAGCGGGTGGGACCGGTGGCGCCACCGGGGCGCCGCCCCGACATAGGAGGGGCCGACCGTGTACGCACGCTCCACCACCATCCAGGCGCAACCCCTGTCCGTCGACATCGGTATTGCGCACGTTCGCGATGTCGTCATGCCTGCCCTCACCGAGATCGATGGGTGTGTGGGGCTGTCGCTGTTGGTCGACCGGCAGTCCGGCACCTGCATCGCCACCAGCGCGTGGGAAACCATCGACGCGATGCGCGGCAGCGCCGAGCAGGTCGCACCCATCCGGGACCGCGCCGCGCTGATGTTCGACGGCAGCGCGCGCGTCGAGGAATGGGACATCCCGTTGCTGCACCGCGACCACCCCTCCCGCTCCGGCGCGTGTGTGCGGGCCACCTGGCTGAAAGTGGTGCCGGATCAGCTGAACCGGTCGCTGGAGTTCTACCGGATGGCGGTGCTGCCCGAGATGGAGAATCTCGACGGGTTCTGCAGCGCCAGCCTCATGGTCGACCACCCCGCCTGCCGGCGCGCCGTGACCTGCTCCACGTTCGACTCCATGGAGGCGATGGCCCGCAACCGCGACCGCGCCAGCGAACTGCGCAGCAGGCGGGTGCGTGACCTGGGCGCCGAAGTGATCGACGTCGCCGAGTTCGAACTGGCGATCGCGCACCTGAGGGTGCCCGAGCTGGTCTAGCGCGTCAGGGCAGGGCGTCGCCGGGAAATCCGCGGCAGGCGTGCACCTCGTAGGCGAAGACCCCCGCGGCGACCCCCGGGTCGTCGGCCATGATCGCCGTGGTGTCCTCGACCGTCGCCGCGAACACCCCGATGCCGCAGACGTCGGATTCGTCGCTGACCGGAAGGACCACCGCGAGCACGCCGTCGTCGCGCAGCCCGAAATTGCGCCGGCCGTGCTCCCAGATGACGCCCACCGACGACTCGTCGCCGAACCTCGGGCCGCGCTTGAGGATCACCACGCTGTAGGGCTGGGCGGTGGGCAGCAGAGCGCCCATCTCCTCGTCGGTGAAGATCTTCATGGCCGTCCCCTCCTCCGGATGATCGCGCGCAGCCGGTCCAGCCGGCCGGCCATCTCGCGTTCACCGCCACGCCCGGTGGGCCGGTAGTAGTCGACCCCCACCAGCTCATCCGGTGGATATTGTTGTGCGACAACCCCGTCCGGGTGATCGTGCGAGTACTTGTAGCCCTGCGCGTTGCCCAGTCCCGCCGCACCCGAATAGTGCCCGTCGCGCAGGTGGGGTGGAACCAGACCGGCTTTACCGGCCTTGATGTCCGCCATCGCCGCGGCCAGCGCCGTGGTGACCGCGTTCGACTTCGGCGCGCTGGCCAGATAAATCGTGCAGTGCGCCAGGGTGAGCTGCGCCTCGGGCATGCCGATCAGCGCCACCGTCTGCGCGGCCGCAACCGCGACCTGCAGAGCGCTCGGGTCGGCCATGCCGATGTCCTCGCTGGCCAGGATCATCAGCCGGCGCGCGAGGAACCGCGGGTCCTCGCCGGCGACGAGCATGCGGGCCAGATAGTGCAGCGCGGCGTCGACGTCCGAGCCGCGCACGGACTTGATGAAGGCGCTGATGACGTCGTAGTGCTGGTCGCCGTCGCGGTCGTAGCGCACCGCGGCCTCGTCAAGGGACTGCTCGACGGCCGCCACCGTCAACTCACCGCCGGGTTCGACCGCCTCGGCGGCGACCTCCAGCGCGGTCAACGCGCGCCGGGCGTCACCGGCGGCCAGCCGCACCAGCAGGTCGACGGCCTCGGGCGCGACCGGTGTCTGCCCGCCCAGGCCGCGCGGGTCCTCGATCGCGCGCTGCACCACGGTGCGGATGTCGTCGGCGCTCAGCGGCCGCAACTGCAGGATCAGCGACCGCGACAACAGCGGCGCCACCACCGAGAAGCTGGGATTCTCCGTGGTCGCCGCCACCAGCAGCACCACCCGGTTCTCCACCGCGGACAACAGCGCGTCCTGCTGGGTCTTGGAGAACCGGTGTACCTCGTCGATGAACAGCACCGTTTGCTGCCCCGACAGCAGCGCCCGGCGCGCGGTGTCGATCACCGCCCGAACGTCTTTGACGCCGGCCGAGAGGGCCGACAGCGCCTCGAACCGGCGGCCGGTCGCCTGCGAGATCAGCGCGGCCAGCGTCGTCTTACCGCTGCCGGGCGGGCCGTACAGGATGGCCGACGCCACGCCCGAGCCTTCGACCAGGCGGCGCAGCGGGGATCCGGGCGCCAAGAGATGGTCCTGGCCGACCACCTCGTCCAGCGATGCCGGACGCATCCGGACCGCCAGGGGTGCGCCACCCGACACGCCCAGCCCATGATTGCTTGACTGCGGCGGGCCGGGCAGGTCAAACAGACCGTCGGACACGGCTTCAGGCATACCACGAAGCCGCGACACGGCGGCGACTCATCTGGCACGGTCTGCATGACCGTCGGATACTTGTTAAGTTCTGCGACGCATGCCCAGAACGTCGACGACGTAGGAGCGGCCATGAGCCAACCCCCGGAGTACCCCGGCAATCCGATCGGGCCGCAAGGCAATCCTGAGCCCTCCGGTTACCCGCCTCCCGGTTACGGGCCTCCTGGATACGGTCCCCCGCCCGGCTCCGCGCCGCCTCCCGGATACGGTCCACCACCCGGCTCCGCGCCGCCTCCCGGGTACGGCCCGCCGCCGGGTTACGGCCCGCCCCCGGGATACGGGCCACCACCCGGTTACGGTCCACCCCCCGGATATGGGCCACCACCCGGCTACGGTCCACCCCAACAGTCCGGCCACCCCGCGGGATACCCCGCGGGTGGCCCGCAGCGGTTCAGCATCGGCGAAGCCTTCTCGTGGGCGTTCAGCAAGTTCGGCAAGAACGCCGTCCCGCTGATCGTTGCGTTGCTGGTCTACGCCGTGGCCGGGCTGATCCTGTACGGCCTGGTATTCGTGCTGTTGGGCGGTGCCGACGCGTCGACGAGCGATGCCGACGGAAATTACGGCGCATCGTTCTCGGGAGGCCTGGGCGGCGTCGGCGCGATCGTCCTGCAGATCGTCATTTTCGTCTACACCATCTTCGTCCAGGCGGCATTTCTGTCGGGCGCCCTCGACATAGCCGATGCCCGGCCGGTGACCGTCAGTTCCTTCTTCAGGCCGCGCCACTTCGGCAACGCACTTCTGGCCGCGGCGCTGCTCAGCGTGATCAGCGTGGCCCTGGACGCGCTGTCGCTGATCCCGCCGACGATTCTGTTCAACTTGGTGGCGCTGTTGGCGGTCGCGGTCTTCAGCTTCTTCGCGCTGTTCACCATCGCCTTCGCGACCGATCGCGACCTGCCCCCGATCGAGGCGCTGAAAGCGAGCTTCACCACCGTCCGCTCCGACATCGGCAGCGCCCTGCTGTCGTGGCTGGTGCAGTTCGCGATCGTGCTGGTCGGCGCCTTTTTGTGCCTCGTTGGGCTCGTCGTCGCTGCCCCGGTTGCGCTGTTGATCCAGGTCTACACGTACCGCCGCCTGTCCGGCGGACCGGTTGCGCCGTGAGTCCGATGACCGTCGACTGAGGCGGCCCCGCTCCGCGATGGCGTCGGCCAGCTCGGCCCACGCCAGTCGCACGTTGCCGTCGTAGTCGAGAAATTCGTCATAGCCGGTTGCCGGACCGTGGCGCAGATCGAAGAGCGCCTCCTGGGCCCGTGCGGCGCGGTATCCGGCCAGGAGGCGGTCCGCGTCATAGCGCGCGGTGCCGGGCCCGGACGGTGCACCGGAGGCGAATGTCATTGGTGGGCCGGCCTTATGACTGATGCAGCGGGGCCGCCTCAGTCGACGGTCATCGGACTCACGGCGCAACCGGTCCGCCGGACAGGCGGCGGTACGTGTAGAC
>NZ_LZMB01000152.1 GCF_001673555.1 Mycobacterium sp. 1165178.9
GGCCTAACCACAAAACCAGAGTGTCAAGGATCAACCGAAACAGAAACTGTCAACCATCAACCGACTCTGAACAGGGGCTCTGCGCAAGCGTCATCCTGGGCGTGAACGTAGGTGCGCATCGTGAAGGCCGGGTCGGCGTAGACATCCAAGGTCATGGCGGCCGAAGCGTGCCCGAGCACTCGCTGAACGACTTTTACGTTGGCACCTGCCGAGATGGCCAATGACGCCGCAGTGTGCCGAAGTGCGTCCGTGGTGATCTGCGGGAACGCCTTGTCGTCCTTCTGCCAGGGCGCGACCGCGCCAGCTAGCCACGGGTCGTGCGCCTATGCGGCGCGAGGTAGCCGCCTGAACGCGATGGCCGGATCAGATTTGCTGACGACATCCAAGAGGTGCTCCTCGCGGAGCGTCGATTCGACTTAGGCGAGTGTTCAATTGGTCGGGGGGCGGTGTGTGTCAACCGCCAGCGAGCGCGCGGTCGGCCAGCGCACCCATTATCGGCGCCAACTGCCGGGCGTATTCGGCCGTCACGTGGTCTTTATCGAAATACACCAGGGTGTTGCCGACAATGACCGGGCAGCGGTCAGCGGTGCAAAAGAGCTCGGTGATGTCCGTGTATTGTCCGCCGCCGGCTGTGGTGGCGGCGGACTCATCCGCGATACCGCGTTCGTTCACCGCCGTCGTCCGTGGTGGCGAGCATGCCGGGGCGTCATCCAGATGGCCGGAGAGACAGATCGGCACTACTGATTTCGGATCCGGGACCGGCCCAAGCACAAGCACTTTCGCGCCGGTGCCGCGCAGTTCCTGCACAAACCGGGTCAGGGCGTCAATCCATGTCGAGTCGTATGACGTGAAACCTGGTAGGTAAAAAGAGTCGCCACCGTATTGGCGGTACATGCTCACCACGACCAGCCGCGGGCGCTCGGCGGTTAACCGGGCGATCATCTTGGCGTGCCACTGCTCACACACGTTGGACACCACGCGACGGAGGGGATTGGTTATGGGAATCCTCATCGGTGGGCAGCCCGCCTTACCCAAAGTTTCCAGCCGCCAGTGCCGCTGGATGGCCGCTTGGTGGAATGCCGGAGCGAGCATGCTCGCGTGGGAGTCACCGACCAGGGTCATTGTCGTTGTCGACGCGGTGTCGCCCGCCAAGCATTCAGACTGTCTCAATTCCCAGAAATTCGGTACACAGCCGTCGAGAAACACGCCTTTAAGCTCGTCTGTCGCCTGGGCGAGCGGCGGTTGCAGGTTCGACGGTACAGCCTTCAATTCAGCGGATGCCGCGACCGCAGCGTGCACCTGACTGAAGCCGTATCGCACTGCTGTGTCGTATGAGTGAGCGTTGTAACCCCCGAGCGGAGGCGCTGCTGCGATAGCAAGCGACGCAACTGGCGCGCCGCGGCCGACTGGCGCAGGGACCGATACCAGCAGGGCCACGCAAACACAGACCGCTACTGCAGTCGCGGCACCGCCCAGCACAAGGCTGCCGACGGGAGACCGACGCAGCGGAGCGGCGAATCGCAACGGGTTCTCGATGAGGCGCAGTGTCAGGACAGCCAGCCCCGCAGCGACGAGGGCCGCTGCCAGCCTGGCGGGCAATCCCAGCGGGTGGCCCAGCAACGATGGAGCGAGCAGCAGCACGGGCCAATGCCACAGATACCACGAGTACGACACCCGGCCGACCGCGCGCAACTGCGGCAATGACAAAACGCGTCCGCAGCCCTGAGAAGGTGCGGCACAGCCAGCGCCGATGACCAGCGACGTACCGAGCACAGGGAACAATGCGGCAGTACCTGGGTAGGGGGTGGTAGTGCCCAATCGGATGCAGCCCAGCAGGATTAGGGCCAGCCCTCCCCAGCCCGCGATCGCGGCAGGCAGTGCTGGTAGTCGGCGCCACTGACCGGCCGTGAGAGCTACGAGGCCCCCGACAGCCAACTGCCAGGTCCGGGTGGGCAGCGAGAAGAACGCCACCGAAGGCAACCAGTACGTGAACACCAACGACAGCGCGAAGGACACGATCCCCGCCAGCGCAAGAACCACTATGTACGGCGTTTGCGACAAAGCAGCCTGGGGTCGGGCGCGCCGACGTGCACGCCGGATGAGCCACGCTGTGCCGATAATCAAAGCCGGCCACACCAGGTAAAACTGTTCTTCTACTCCTAAAGACCAGTAATGCTGAAACGGCGATGGCGTCAGTGTGGAAGCTAGGTAATTGACCCCTTGCAGAAGAAACTCGTAATTGCCCACGTATAGCGCGCTGGCAATGCCGTCAACCATGACGTTCTTGGCCTGCAACGAAGGTAGCAAGACCACAGAGGCAATCGCTGTGACGATGCCTACCGTGGCCGAGGCCGGCAGCAACCGGCGGGCCCGCGCTCCATAGAAGCGGCGCAGCCGCACGGTGCCGGAAGTGCTCATCTCGCGCCACAGCAGCCCGGTAATCAGGAAGCCTGAGATGACGAAGAACACGTCCACACCGATAAACCCACCACTGACACCAGCCACGTCGGCGTGAAAAAGGACTACCGCTAACACCGCGACAGCGCGCAGACCCTCAAGGTCTTGTCGAAAGCCCGGCTTCGTAAGGTTTCCGCGCGTACCCACATCAGGAACGTCAGTCAGACGTGACAACATGCCCCGGCTCCCCCTCACACCAGCTCCCCTCAGCTGGTGACCTTCGTGTCCAGTGACGTGTCCCGAGTCGTCGGACCGGAGCGTAACGTGCATACGCCGTTAATTAGGCGCAAATGGTGCGACTTCCTGTCATGGCCCCCTGCTCGCCTACAACATTCGTTAGCAGCGCATCCGCCACGTCTATCGAAGGCAGCTCGGTTGATGCTGCTACGCGAATCGGGCCCGGAGAGTAGGGGCGGCCCGACAACTATTCAGATGCGGCCTGGGGAACGTCAGTTCCCTCACACCCGTATGCCCACGCCGTGCCCACAGATTGCCCACAGTTACAGATAACTCCAGCGAACTATCGTGATCCCTTTACCCAGCTAAAGACGCTTCCGACGCTCTGACCATTGCGCGAACTGGAATTCAGTCCTGACAGGGGGCTCTCTTATTACAGGTGCTGAACGCGCGCACAAGCGTTATAGCTATGTGGCTCGCAGAGTGGGCTGCAATGGCCAGGCTCCGTCGATAGGCCATCTGAGTCCAGTCCATCTCCCAACTCTCTGCTCCTGAAAGCTCGTCATTATGTGGCACGTGCGCAAAGGAATGGATAACAGCTAGCCGACGCCAGCAAGCCGTGGGGTAGGTCGATGAGGGTCAGTGGGGAACGTCAGCGGGCCAAGAGCAAGCGCCCCTTGCGTTTTCGCCAACGCGCCTTCGCTCGCAATCGGGATCACCCATGGCAGCGATACCCGCTCCGGGGCTGCGCTCGTCCCTATGGTCTACCTATGAGATTTGCTTACCCGCTACTTGAGTCCAACGTTTGCGTTAGAGTCGGCGCCTTCAGGGAAGGGATATACGCATGACTAAACCGTGGTTGACCAAATTGTCTGTGGGGGTTGCTGGTCTGGCATTGTCGCTGACCGCCGGAGCCGGAGTTGCGTCCGCGGCCCCGGATCTAGGTCCGGCCGTCAACACGACCTGCACTTACGACCAGCTCGTGGCAGCACTGAACGCGGAAGATCCGACGGTTGCAACTTTTTTCAACTCCGATCCGGAGATGCAGGACGGACTGCGTCAATTCCTCGCCGGGTCGCCCAGTCAACGCAGGCAAACTGCCCAAGAAATTGCGAATAACCCAGATAGCCAGCCCTACCTCGACAGTCTCCAACGGACGTTCGCTACTTGTCACAACTACTGAGCGACGGCACAACGAGTGCTCTTGTGCCCGTTGGTTTTAGCTACAGTTCCCCCAAGTCGTAGGCCTTCTTGACTTCCGCCGCATGCGCCACCTGCTGCGCACTGTAGCCGATGAGCAGCGCCACCCCACAGACCAGCAAGGCCACCCCGGCCAGCCACTGCAGGCCGTAGGTGTAGCCGTGGTCCAGCGCATGCAACTGGGCGGCGTTCATGGATTTCACAGGCCCGGTGGTGCCGCCGAGTTGGAGCGTGCGCCAAGTGATGACGCCCTGGATAACGGCCAGCACCATCGGTCCGCCGAGGCGGGACAGCATGAGCGAGATCGCCGATATAGGCCCAATCTGGTCCAAACCGACGCTGGCGATCAGCGAAAGCGCGAGCGGCACATTGATCACGCCGATTCCGATACCGGAGATGACCAGCGGCAGCACCAGATTCGGGAAGTACGGCACGCCCTGGTGGAGCGTCGAGGCGTACAGCACCGCGCCCAGCACGATTAAGCCGCCGATGATCACCACCACGCGCGGCGACAACGACATCACCAACCGCGACGACGCGCCCGCCCCGACGCCCACCGCGACGGCGAACGGGATGAACGCCACGCCCGCGCGAAGCGTGCTGTAGCCCATGATGTCCTGCACATACACGCCGATCAGCAGCGTCAGGGTGAACATAACCCCACCAGCCAGAAACATGGCCAACAACATGGCCAGCCTGTTGCGGTCGAAGAACAACCCGAACGGCACGACCGGGTTCTCTGCCCTGCGCTCCACCACCACGAACGCCCCGAAAGCGCCCAGGGCCACCACACCCGAACCGATCGTGATGGGCGACAACCAGCCTTTCTCCGGCCCCATCGAGAAGCCGAGCACCGCCGCGGCGAAGACCAACGTCGCTAAACCTGCCCCAGTCGCGTCGAGCTTGGTCCGCTCCTTCTCCGTTTCCCGCAGCGAAATGTAGGCCAGGTACAGCACCAGCAACCCGATCGGCACGTTCACCAAAAACACCAACCGCCACGACACCTCGGTGAGCAAGCCGCCCACCACCAGGCCCAGCACCGAGCTGAGACCGCCGATCGCGCCCAACACCGCCATCGCAGTGTTGCGCAACGGCCCCTTCGCGAAAGTGGTTGCCACCAGCGCCATACCAGTGGGTGCGATGATCGCGGCGGACACGCCCTGCAGCAGCCGCGCCGAAACAAGGACGCCCCCGTTCCAGGCGATGCCGCATATCGCCGAGACGATAGTGAACAACGCGACGCCGATGATGAAGGCCCGCTTGCGCCCGATGGTGTCACCGAGGCGGCCGCCGAGCAGTACCAGCCCGCCAAAGGTCAGCACGTACCCGGTGATCACCCAGCTCCGCCCGGCATCAGACAGGCCCAGGTCATTCTGGATTCTGGGAAGAGCGACGACCGCGATCATGCCGTCCATCGTGGCCATCAGCTGCATGCCGCCGATTGCGATAACCGCGGCGACAAACCAGCGAGGCGGCAGCCTGGTTGGGGAGTCTTTTTTGGTACGGCCTGGGGTGGTCGGTTTGACGGGCATCGGACTCGTTTCGCGCGTTTGTGTCGTCCAGTGATGTACTGCCACTCTGCAAGAGTGAGAGTCGGCGTTGCGGCTACCCTACGGAATCTCAGCAGTTGTTAACCGCAAAACTGAGCACATAAACATCTTCGGTTGCCGGGCAAGCGCGACTGGACGCCCTATTGACCGCTCGCAGTGAAGCCATTGACACCCGCTGGGCAGTGAGCTGACCTCCGCGCAGGCCGCATTGCTGCTCGGCCGTTGGTGGCGGCTGAGCAGACCATATTCGAGCTCGTCCAGGGCGCGGACCCGCCGGGCCGCGGCCGAAAATTCGCGCTCCAGCTCTCCGTCGGCTCGGCGTGACAGCGCCCCACTCCTGCCCGACACCCGTCCGGCCGCTCGAAGGACGCGCCTCGCCTGCAGGAATATGCGCTCCTGCGCGCCGACTAGCCCAGCTGGTCTACAACGCACCCGAGACCGAGTGTCCAGAGGCGAGCACTCTGGCTGCTACCTCGTCGACGCCGAAATCCTCGCCCACACCGAGGACCAACTAACCATGACTAATCAGCGCCCGCGCCGCGGAGGCGGCGGCGCTGGTGTGGGGGCGCTGACGCCCGGCCGGCCCATCTGAAGGACCCGTCATTGTGTACACCCTCGAACGGCTCACTCAACGGGAGTGAACTCGAGGTGCAATTCCTTGAGGCGCCTGAACAAGAAGGTACGGTCCCATTTGAGCCGTCGAGCGCCTGCCGGACCGTGCTCGGCTTCTGAAAGTCGAATGTCGGCCATCCGGTCGAGGATTCGTTCCAAGCTGATCCGCACTTCGGCGCGGGCAATCGGCGCGCCGGGACAAGTGTGTATACCACGGCCGAATGCGATGTGTTGCAATATGTTTGGGCGTTCGAGGCGGAATTCGTCGGGGTCGTCGAACCGTCGGGGATCGCGGTTTGCCGCACCGTTCATCACCAGTACGCTGGTGCCGGCCGGCACATCGAGGTCGCCGATCCTGGTGGTGCGCCGCGCCATGCGGAAATTCGATTTGATCGGGCTTTCGATGCGCAGCATTTCCTCGATGAAGGCGGGGATCTTTGAGTGATCCTCGCGCAGCTGCGCTTGCAAGTCCGGTCGCTCGGCCAGCGTCAGCATCGCGAGACTGAGCAGGTCGATCGTGGTGCCGTGGCCGGCGGCGAACATGAAGGTGGCAACGCGGGCAACATCGATCGCGTCGGGTGTCGTGCCGTCGGGAAACTTTGCCAGCGCAAGCTCGGTAAGGACGTCGTCGCGCGGATTGCGCCGCCGTTCCTCGATGTATTCGACGAACCATTCCTCTTTCACGCCAACGAAGCCGCTGCGGTCGCCTTCGAGCCTGCTGGCTATCGCAGCGCGGCGGAATCGCTCACGATCGGCCTCCGGTACGTCCAGCAGGTCGGTGATCGCGTCGAGCGTGAACGGGAAGTTGTAGTCGATGACGATCTCGCACTTGCCCTTCGCGATGAAGTGGTTGAGTTGCTCGTCGGCAAGGCGCCACAGGAAATCCTCGTTGTTCTTGAGCTGTCTAGGCGTGAATAACCGGCTCAACAGCGAGCGGTGCGCGGTGTGCGTCGGAGGATCGAACGTGATGAAGTAGTCGCCGAACGTAACCCTTTTGCGGTGCCGCTCAATCACATCCGAGATGTCATCGCTGTCGGTCTTGGTCGGAATCCCCGACCATGGTCCGCTCACTATGTTGCATACCGAAAAGGTATGGTCGGTATCGCGTTGCACGGCGACGGCCTCGTCGTACCCCGACACCATCACCACGCCGTGCGCCGGCTCACGCCACACCGGGCAACGACGGATCGCGTCGTAGTAGGCGTAGGGCTCATCGACGACCGACTTGTCGGTAAAGAAGTCGAGGTTTTCGAGTCCGCTCACTTCGCCTCCCTCGCGTTGCTGTACAAAATGCTAAGCGCTCCGCGGATGTACCGAAATAGGCCGCCCGAAACGCATGGGACGCGATGGCGTAAGCCGAGCGGCTGTGCATCAGCCGCGACTGCGCGGCTGAGGAGCTTCCTGTTCGATCATGCAGCTTTAGGAAAGCGGCCGCTGACATGCCGTCGTTTTCGTCAGTGAGACGACATGCCGAAGATCGGCAAATCGTTTTTATGCGTGTCCTTCACTTACGTTTTCACGACGCCAAATCGCGCCGGACGTACCCGTATACTCCGAGCCCGGTGAGGATCGCGCCAATGAGCAGCAGAATGCTGCTGGCCGCCCAATTGGGCGGCGTGTCGGGTACGGGCGCGAGGTGCGCCCACGGCGACAGGTTGACAACCCAGCGCGGGGCTTTCGTGATCTGCATGATCGTGTTCACCAGAAATCCGCCCACCACCGGCAGTGCACCGACTGCGCCGGCGGCGGATGGTAGCCACCCGACGCCCACCGCGGCGGCCCCGGCCGCGAGCAACGCCACCGGAAGTGAATTCAGCGCACCCGCCAGTGAATCGCTCAACTGCAGTGGGGTGCCGGTGATTTTGGCACCGCTCCAAAGGGCCACCGCGGCTGAGCAATGCAGGGCAACCATCCCGCCAGCCGTGATCACCATCTCAGCGCACAGCAGACGAACGCGCGAAATCGGCTGGGCGAAGAGCAGGGTCCACCGCCCGGCCTTTTCGTCGACGACCATCGTGGCAAGACGCATCGCGGCGTACAGCCCGGTTGGGACTGCGAGCATGCCGAACAGAGCCGCAGCGACGACATACAACTCATGGCCGCGCAGCCCGGCGGCCTCGGCGAGTTCAGCGAACCGCCGGTTGTTTTCGATCAAGTCGAGGAGATAGGCGAGCATCGCGCCGACCAGAAAGAAGTATGCGGCGATGCCTATCGCCCACCCCAGCGTGGTCCGTGCAGTCCGCCGCAGCGCGAACCCGCCGATCGATTGCAACAATCGGGTTCGTGGAGCACGGGTATCCGGCACCGCCACAATCCCGTCGCCCAAATCGCGGTGACGTGCCGCGAAGAGGGCCGCGACGGCCAGCACGGTCGGAAACGCGCCCAACACCATCAGTGGAGCGATGCGATTATCGGCATACGGCGCCGAGCGGGCTGTCAGCCCGAACGGCGTCGCCCATGCCAACCATGCCAGTCGATGCGAGCCATCGGCGATCATGCGCAGCATCACGCCAACTCCGATAGCTGCGACCGTGAGTCCCGTGGCACCGGATCGCGTCGGCATCAATTGTGCGGCGAGCAGGGCTGTCGTCGCGAAAGTCGCAACAACACCCGTGATCCCCGCTGCATGGATCACCGTGCCGGTCAGTCCAGTACCGGCCGCCAATAGGCCCGCCGCGACGGCCGCGCCGATCAACATCGCGGATCCAACGAGGGCTGCCAGGTAGCGGACAACCACATCAGCCATTCGCAGACGTCCCGCAAGGAGCAGATCCCATCGCCGGCCATCCTCCTCACCGCGGGTAAAACGTGTGGCGGCAAGCAGGATCCAGACGCTCGCGAGTAGCGAAACGGTTGTGCCGGTGCGCCACACAGTAAACCCGCCAGGATCGTCGAGAGCGACCGGCGGCCCCGCCAACGTCCTTATGGCGGGATTCTCAGCGAGGGCCTGCACGCCTGATGCATCCAGCACGCGGTTAATCAGCCGGTATTGGCTGGCGGCCAGCACCGACATCCCCCCGCAGACTAAGGCGACCACCACGGCACCAAGGCGAAGCTGACGCACAGCTAGCCGACTCACAGTGCGGCCCGGCCCGAGTTGCGGCCCGCCGGCCACCGTCAAACCGGGCGGCAAGGCGGTGGTCATCAAGCAGCTTCTCCGTAATAGGCGAGAAAAATCTCCTCGAGTGTCGGTTCGTGCATAGTGAGCGCGGTAACGTCGGCTGTGGCGAGCGCCCGAAGCGCGGCCATCGGCGATCCAGACAAGTTGAACCGCAACCGTTCACCGTCCAACCGCTCGACACTCGACACACCGGCGACATGCTCCAGGCAAGGTTGAACGCCGTTATAGGACACCTCGACCACCGTCCGGTGCAACCGCCGTAAGTCAGCGATGCTGTCAACTTCCACGAGTCGCCCGGCACGGAGGATTGCAACGCGGTCGCATATGGCTTCTACCTCGGCCAGCTGATGAGAGCTGAGGAAAACGGTCTGGCCTCGCTCGCGTGCTTCTGCGACACAGCCGCGAAACTTTCGTTCCATCAACGGGTCCATGCCGCTTGTAGGCTCATCGAGCACCAGAAGCGGAGCCCGTCTCGCGAACGCTGCGACAAGGGCAACCTTCTGCCGGTTGCCGGTCGAGTATGTCTTGGCTGGCTTGTCGAGCTCGAGATCGAAACGGTCGACCAGCTCGTCGCGGTAAGCCGCGTCGACACCGGCGCCCAGGCAGCCAAGCAGCTCAAGGATTTCGGCGCCCGTCAGCCCTGGCCACAGCGCGACATCAGCGGGCACGTATGCGATGTGACGATGAGTCCGACGGACGTCAGCCGCAGGGCAACCGAAGATCTCCGCAGTGCCTGCCGTGGACCGAATCAATCCGAGCAGCAGGCGGATCGTCGTCGACTTGCCTGCACCGTTGGGCCCGAGAAACCCGAATACTTCACCGGGGGCGACGGTCATACTCAGACCCTCGACGGCGACGATGCGCCCGAACCGTTTGGTGAGACCCTCGACATGGATGGCCGGGTTGAGAGCGGTTTGCACCGGGGATTCCACGCCATGAGCGTAAATCACCTGTCCTGAACGATTCCCTCATTGCGGGGTCTTCGGACGCTGAGGACACCTGCAAGCCCGGCTCTCTTTCGGCACAGGTGAGGTATGTCCGAGCGCGACATTAGCCCGCGCCGAATGTTCGCCTGCCGGAAAGGCTTCTGTCTCCGGATGTGCGGCGCCACAAGCTTTCAAATCGCCAGAGGCGAACTACCGGAAGCGCAAACGGCACCGCCCTGCGGCGCAGTATCGGCAGGGGCCAAGTCTCAGGGTTTTATCAGGAAATTTGCCGAAACGCCGGACCGACTTCCCTGGCAGCAGTAGGGTTGGGATCGCCTGACTCATATCCGCTCGGGGCGGATGGCGGAGAGCTTAGGCAAGGCAAGTTCATCTTCAGGGTGGGTAGATGGATGCAACTCACGGCAATGCTTTACCGCTGACACGCGCCCAGTTAGACATCTGGCTTGCGCAGGAAACGGATCGCTTTGCTGCGCGGTGGCAGATGGGCGAGCTTTTACGAATCGAGGGCAGGGTAGATCCTGGTTTACTTCAGCGCGCGATCGTCCAAGTGGTGCGCGAAGCCGAACCGTTTAGAGTTGCCTTTTTTGAAGCGGACGGGCAGGTTTTCCAGAAAGCGCGTGATTACCCGGAAGTTGAGCTCGCTTGCTATGACCTGATGGGCTCGCAAGATCCTGTCCAGGAAGCTTATCGGGTGATATCTTCGATTCAGCACACGCTGATGCCGCTTAGTGGGCCGCTGTTCAAATTTGCGTTGTTGCAGACGCGGGTGGATGAATTTTATTGGTTCGTCTGCTGGCATCATATAGTGGCAGACGGGGTCGGCCTCGCTCTTGTTGTTCATCGGATCGCAGATGTCTATTCCGCGATGGCATTAGGCGGGCCGATTCCGCCTGCTTTTTTTGGGCCACTGAGTGATTTGATTGCTTGCGAGGTAGATTACCTTGCGTCCACCGATTACCTTGACGATCAGGCTTATTGGACCAAGAACCTGCCTTCGGAAAGCGAACCGCGTTATCGGTTGGCATCCGCCGCGGACGGGCGTGATCCGTATGAGTCTTCTGTGCCAGTTGAATTGGACCCTGTCGTCGTCGCAGGGATCCATAAGTTGTCGCAAGCGTTGGGGGTGCGTCGCTCGTCGGTGATTACTGCGGCGTGCGCGCTGCTGGTGCGTGGGTTCGACGACGAAAGCTCGGAGGTGGTGCTCGACTTTGCGGTAAGTAGGCGTACGCGTCCGGAAATACAGATGGTGCCAGGAATGGTTTCCGGGGACGTCCCACTGGTGTTGAAAGCTTCGCCGGCGTCTGCCGTTGCTGGTTTCTGTAAGCATGTCGACACGCGACTGCGGGAAGCGCTGCAGCATCAGCGTTTCCCGGTGCGTCTCCTTGAGAATGAGACACGTCTCCGCGGCTCCGGTAAAGCGGTTAACCGCGTAATTGTCAATTACATCCCGACTACACATTTGATGGATTTTGCTGATGCTCCGGCATCGGGGACCCTGACCCATACTAACGTCGTCGATCAGCTTGGATTGTTCTTTTATAAGGACGACGATCGGCTTTTTCTCAGCACGGCCGGTGCTGGGCAATTGTTTTCGGATTGTGATATCCGCGATTTAGTGAAGCGGTTGGAGCGGGTGATGGCGGCGATGAGCGCCGACCCGACCCGGCCGTTGTCGTCGGTGGATCCGCTCGATCAGGCTGACCATGCCCGGTTGGATGAGCTCAGTAACCGGGCCGTGTTGAGCAAGCCGGTGACCGCGCCGGCGTCGATTCCGGTGTTGTTCGCCGCGCGGGTGGCCCAGACACCGGATGCGGTGGCGCTGATGTGCGGGGAGTGTTCGCGGACTTATCGCGAGCTCGATGAGGCGGCTAATCGGTTGGCGCACTTGTTGGCCGGCCAGGGTGTGGGCCCGGGAGCCTGCGTGGCGCTGCTGGCGGAGCGTTCGGTCGAGGCGGTCGTGGGGATGTTGGCGGTGCTCAAGACCGGGGCGGCGTATCTACCGATTGACCCTGCGGTGCCGACGGCCCGTATGCGGTTCGTGCTCGAGGATGCCACGCCGACCGCCGCTCTCACGACCTCCGGGCTGGCCAGCCGGCTCGATAGCGGCGGGCTGACCGTTATCGATCTCAGCGATCCCCGCATTGAGACTCAGCCCAGCACCGCGTTGCCGGCGCCGGCCCCGGATGACATCGCCTACCTGATCTACACCTCGGGCACCACCGGTACGCCGAAGGGGGTGGCCATCACCCACCACAACGTGACCCAGTTGATGGGGTCGTTGGATGCTGGCCTGCCGGCGGCCGGGGTGTGGCCGCTGTGTCATTCGTTGGCCTTCGACGTGTCCGTGTGGGAGATCTTCGGTGCGCTGCTGCGCGGTGGGCGGCTGGTGGTGGTGCCCGAATCCATCGCGAGCTCACCGGAAGACTTCCGCGAGGTGCTGGTTGCCGAGCAGGTCAGCGTGCTGACCCAGACGCCGTCTGCCGTGGCGATGCTCTCGGGTGAGGGTTTGGAGTCGACAGCATTGGTGATGGCGGGTGAGGCCTGCCCGGTCGAGGTGGTGGATCGGTGGGCGCCGGGACGGGTGATGCTCAACGCCTACGGCCCCACCGAGACCACGATGTGCGTGGCGATCAGTGCGCCGTTGACGGCGGGCGCGGAGGTGGTGCCTGTTGGCGCCCCGGTACCCGGGGCGGCGCTGTTTGTGCTGGACGGCTGGTTGCGCGCGGTGCCGGTCGGTGGGGTCGGTGAGCTGTATGTGGCCGGTCACGGCGTGGGCGTGGGGTATGTGGGTCGGGCGGGATTGTCCGGGTCGCGGTTTGTGGCGTGTCCGTTCGGGGGTCCGGGGACTCGGATGTATCGGACCGGGGATTTGGTGCGTTGGGGTACTGATGGGCAGCTGCAGTATCTGGGGCGCGCCGATGAGCAGGTCAAGGTTCGCGGGTATCGCATCGAGCTTGGCGAAATCCAAACCGTCCTAGCGAGATTGGCCGGCGTGGAGCAGGCGGCGGTGATCGCCCGTGAAGACCGCCCCGGCGACAAACGCCTGGTCGGCTATGTCACCGGCACCGCGGACCCGGCCGAGATACGCGTGGAGCTGGGCGAGCGGCTACCGCCATATATGGTGCCGGCCGCGGTGGTGGTGATGGATGCGCTGCCGCTGACACCCAACGGCAAACTGGACACCCGCGCCCTGCCGGCGCCGGAGTCCCGGGATGTCGAGCGTTACCGCGCCCCGACTACCCCCGTCGAGGAGATCTTGGCCGGTATTTACGCCGAGGTGCTGGGGCTGGAGCGGGTCGGGGTCGATGACTCGTTCTTCGACCTGGGTGGGGATTCGCTTTTGGCGATGCGCCTGTTCGCGGCGATCAACACCGCACTGGACGCCGACCTTTCGGTACCCACCGTGTTCGAGGCGCCCACGGTGGCCCAGTTGGCATGTCGTGTCGGTGTGGGTTCGCGGCGGCGTGAGCCGCTGGTAGCGATGGCGCGGCCGGCGGTGGTGCCGTTGTCGTATGCCCAGCAGCGGTTGTGGTTTATCGACCAGTTGCAGGGTCCGTCACCGGTGTACAACATGACGACCGCGTTGCGGTTGGTCGGCCCGTTGAACACCGAAGCGCTGGGTGCAGCGCTGACCGATGTGGCTGGCCGCCATGAAAGCCTGCGCACACTGTTTGTGGCACCCGAGGGGATACCCCAGCAGGTAATTGTCCCTGTAGAGCGGGTCGAATTCGGGCGCGATGTGATTGATGCCAGTGCCTGGTCGGCTAGCCGGCTGGACGAGGCCATCGGCGAGGCGGCGCGCCACAGTTTTGATTTGACGTCGGAGATCCCTTTGCGGGCAACACTTTTCCGTCTAGGTGATGAGGATCATGTGTTGGTGCCAGTGGTGCACCATATCGCCGCCGATGGCTGGTCGATCGCTCCGTTGTTGCGTGATCTGGGTATCGCCTACGCCAGCCGGTGTGCCGGGCACGCCCCGGATTGGGCGCCGTTGCCGGTGCAGTACGTGGATTACACGTTGTGGCAGCGCGCATTGCTGGGTGATCTGGCTGATGCCGACAGCCCTATCGCCGCGCAGCTGGCGTATTGGGAGCAGGCGCTGGCCGGGTTGCCTGAGCGGCTGACGCTGCCCACCGATCGGCCATATCCGTTGGAGGCCGATCACCGTGGGGCCCGTGTGTTCGTGGACTGGCCGGCGGAGTTGCAGCAGCGGGTGCGCGAGATGGGTAGGGAGCACAACGCGACCAGTTTCATGGTGATCCAGGCCGCCTTGGCGGTGCTGTTGGCCAAGCTCAGCGGCAGCGCCGATGTGGCGGTGGGGTTCCCGATCGCCGGACGTGGTGATGCGGCGCTCGATGAACTGGTCGGGTTCTTCGTCAACACCTTGGTGCTGCGCATCGAGCTGACGGGTGACTTGACCGTCGCTGAGTTGTTGGCCCAGGTGCGGGCCCGCAGCCTGGCCGCCTACGAGCATCAAGACGTCCCCTTCGAAGTGCTAGTCGAGCGGCTCAACCCGTCTAGGTCGTTGGCTCATCATCCCCTGATCCAGGTGATGGTGAGCTGGCAGTATGCGGGAAACAGCGATCCCGCCGCGGAGCTGGTATTGGAGGACCTTCGTCTCAGTTCGCTGCCGGTGGAGACCCAGACTGCCCGCATGGATTTGGCGTTTTCTTTGGCCGAACGCTTCACCGAGGCTGGTGAGCCCGCCGGCATCGGCGGAACGGTGGAGTTTCGTACCGATGTGTTTGATGCGGCCAGTATCGAGGCGTTCATTGGGCGGCTGCAGCGGGTGTTGGTGGCGATGGCCACGGTG
>NZ_LZMB01000153.1 GCF_001673555.1 Mycobacterium sp. 1165178.9
CGCGCAACGAGTTCGCGCTGACGAAGTCCACGCCCCGATCGACGAACGCCTGCACCGGGCCCGGCGGCCCTGAACGCGCCCGGTTTCGGACCAGCTCGCGGATACTCTGTCCGGTCAGGTCGGGATTCTGCTCCTGGCCGGAGAGCGCGAACTCCTTCTCAATGATCTTGGCGTTCAACACAAACCAGGTGTAGTCGAATCCTGACTTGGTGATGTACTCCAACGTGCCCAGCGTGTCGAAGCCGGGGTAGAGCGGGACCGGCAATCGCTTTCCATTCGCATCCAGCCACAACGACGACGGACCGGGAATGATCCGGATCCCGTGCAGCGGCCAGATCGGGTCGTAGTTTGTGATGCCCTCGGTGTAATGCCACATCCGGTCGGGGTTGATCACCCGAGCGCCGGCCCGCTGCGAGATGACGATCATCCGGCCGTCGACATGGGCCGGCACCCCGCTCAGGAGTTGCTCGGGGACGCGGCCCATGCGCTTGGGCCAGTTCTTTCGCACCAGTTCGTGATTGGCGCCGATGCCGCCGCTCGTCACAATCACCGCGTCGGCACGAAATTCGAACTGCCCTATCGATTTTCGTGATGAAGCGACGCCCCTCGGCGTGGCCGTGGGCTCCAGCACCGTGCCCCGGATGCCCGTTACCGCCTCGCCCTCGACGATCAACTCGTCGACCTGATGGCGGTGCGCAAAGCGTACCGATGAGCGGTCGCGCAGCTGCCGAGCGAAAATCTCGACCAGCGCGGGCCCGGTCCCCCAGGTGATGTGGAAGCGGGGAACCGAATTGCCATGCCCCTGCGCGTCATACCCGCCGCGCTCGGCCCAGCCGACCAACGGGAAAAGCTTGAGCCCGCGCGACCGCAGCCAACTGCGCTTCTCCCCGGCGGCGAAATCGACGTAGGCGTGTGCCCATTGGCGTGGCCAGTAGTCCTCGGGACGATCGAACGCCGCCGTGCCGAGCCAGTCCTGCAACGCGAGTTCATGGCTGTCGCGGATACCCAGCCGGCGCTGCTCGGGGCTGTCGACGAAGAACAGGCCGCCGAAGGACCAGAACGCCTGACCGCCCAGGTTGGCGCTGTTCTCCTGATCGACGATGAGCACCCGCAAGCCGCGATCCACCAGTTCGCAGGCTGCGACCAGGCCTGCCAGGCCTGCCCCGACGACGATGGCATCAGCGTCGAACCCCGTAACCGAAGAATCGCTCATGTCGGACCAGGGTAATGCCCCGGACGAGCAGGTCAGGCAGTCGCTTCGTCAGGCCGCGTCGAGCACCGCTTTGGCCTGCTGCCAGCGGTACACGGTGGGTGTGCAGGCGTGCATCAACGCCAGGTCGACCGCGTCCACCATGGCCTGCAGCGGCCCGGGTTTGCGCAGGTGGCGGGCCGCGACCGCAACACGCACGACGCCACCCCGCCGCGCGATCCGCTCGGCGGACAGCACCACCATCCGGCACCACCACGGCTCGGTGAGGAAGCCCTCGCCGATGCCGAGGACGCGTGCGCGGACGGTGGTGTGACGAACCAGGTCGGTGATCCCGTGCAGATCGGCCAGCAACCGGAATCCGTTGTCCGGCAATGCTTTGACAACACCGGGTGACACCACCCAGCCGGGCGCCGCGAACAGTCGGGTACGCAACCCGAGGTGCTCGAGCACCCGGTCGGCGGCCATCAACCGCAGGTTGGCCTCATGCGCCCGCAGGATCGCGAACTCGCCGCGACGCTTCTTGGTAGCCGCGTCGTCATATCCGTGCAGCACGATGGCGTCACCGCGGGCGCGACGGTTGCTCAGCCACTCGACGGTTTGCGGGTCGTGGTCGAGCCGGTAGTCACCGGACAGGCGGGGAGCCACGAGTAACGACACCGGTACGTTGCGGGCATCCATTTGCGCGCAGAACGCCTCGACGTCGGGCAGGGTGCGTTCCCCAATCCCCGAGACGGAGACGATCAATTTTCCAGACACACCAGCAGTTTGCCGATCCCAAGTGTCGGATTGGTGAAGGACACGCAGACAGCAGGCGTATACGCACTCACCCGAGCAATAAGTTTCGGTTGCCGGACCTGCCCAGACCACGACCGCCGCGAGCGTCGGCCGATGCGATCAGTTCGATATGCTAAGCAACGCCATGGATGAGGCTTCGTACGCATCGGCCAAAACGCCGCTGCCGCACGCCCCCACCGGACAGCCGGGCGTTGAGGAACGGGAATATCCCGACAAGCTCGATGGCCCGCTGTTGCGGATCTCCGGCGTGTGCATCTTGGCCACAGTGATGGCGATCCTGGACGTCACGGTCGTCAGCGTCGCGCAACGCACCTTCATCGACCAGTTCGCCTCCTCGCAGGCCGTCGTTGCCTGGACGATGACCGGCTACACGCTCGCCCTGGCGACCGTGATCCCGATAACCGGCTGGGCGGCCGACCGGTTCGGCACCAAACGGCTCTTCATGGGTTCGGTGGTGGCCTTCATGCTGGGCTCGCTGCTATGTGCGGTTGCCGCAAACATCGTGCAGCTCATCGTCTTTCGTGTGGTACAGGGAATCGGCGGTGGCATGCTGCTGCCGTTGGGTTTCATGATCATGACTCGCGAAGCGGGCCCGGGGCGACTCGGGCGCCTGATGTCGATACTGAGTATCCCGATGCTGCTCGCCCCGATCGGCGGGCCGATCCTGGGCGGCTGGCTGATCGACACCTCGAGCTGGCGGTGGATATTTCTGATCAATGTCCCAATCGGATTTGTCACCATCGCGCTGGCCGCCGTCATTTTTCCGCGGGATCACCCGGCGCGGTCGGAGACCTTCGACGCCGTCGGCGTGCTGCTGCTCTCACCGGGTCTGGCGACGTTCTTGTTCGCGGTGTCCTCCATTCCGGGCCGCGGCACCGTGGCCGACCGCCACGTAGTGATACCGGCGATGATTGGACTGGCGTTGATCGCGGGCTTCGCCGCGCACGCGTGGCATCACGCCGACCATCCCCTGATCGATCTGCGGCTATTCCGCAATCCGGTGCTCACCCACGCCAATGTGACGATGCTGGTCTTCGCCGGCGCATTCTTCGGCGCCGGCCTGCTGCTTCCGAGCTATTTCCAGCAGGTGGTGCACCAAACGCCGATGCAGGCGGGCGTGCACATGATTCCCCAGGGGCTGGGCGCCATGCTGACCATGCGGCTGACCGGCCCGCTGGTGGACAGGCAGGGCCCGGGCAAAATCGTGCTGGTCGGGATCGCGCTGATCACCGCCGGCCTGAGCGCCTTCGCCGTCGGGGCCGCCACCCAGGCCCACTATCTACCCACGCTGCTGGTCGGGCTGGCGATCATGGGTCTGGGCATGGGCTGCACGATGATGCCGCTCTCGGTCGCCTCCGTGCAGGCGCTGGCGCCTCATCAGATCGCTCGGGGAACGACGCTGATGAGCGTCAGTCACCAAGTGGGTGGCTCGATCGGAACCGCACTGATGTCGATGATCCTGACGAACCAGTTCAATCGGAGCCCCAACATCGTCGCTGCGAACAAGCTCGCCGCCCTGCATCAGAGGGCGGCGGCCGACGGGGTGCCGATCGACCAATCCGCGATACCGCCGCAGTCGCTCGACCCCAGGTTTTCGACCAATGTGGTGCACGATCTTTCACACGCGTATACCGCGGTGTTCGTGATCGCCGTCGTGCTGGTGGTGTGCACCCTCATTCCGGCCTGGTTCCTGCCGAAAAAACCGGCGAGCGAAACGGCCGGCGAATAGCGCAATCGCTGGCGCGGACCGTTGGCCGCCTTGGCGTGGCCTACGCCGACTGGGCCTCGGCGGCGGCTAACAGCCACGCGTATTGGAAGGCGGCTTCCTCCCAGCCCTTGTAGCGCCCGCTGACGCCGCCGTGGCCGGCGTTCATCTGGGTCTTCAGCAGGACCGGGTTACCGTCGCCGTTGGCGTGGCGCAGCGCCGCAACCCACTTGGCCGGCTCCACGTAGTAGACCCTCGTATCGTTCAGCGATGTCATCGCAAGAATCGCCGGATACCGTTTGGTCTCGACATTTTCATACGGCGAATAGGACTTCATGTAGGCGTAGACGTCCTTGTCCGCCAAGGGGTTTCCCCATTCATCCCATTCGGTGACGGTGAGCGGCAACGAGGGATCCAGGATGGTGGTCAGCGGGTCGACGAACGGGACCTGCGCGAGAATGCCGGCGAAAAGCTCCGGCGCCAGATTGGCCACCGCCCCCATCAACAAACCGCCGGCGCTGCCCCCCAGCGCCACCAGCTGACGCGCCCGGGTGACGTCTTGTTCCACCAAATGCCTTGCGACCGCGACGAAGTCGGTGAAGGTGTTCTTCTTCTCCAGAAGTTTTCCGTGCTCGTACCAGAGCCGGCCCATCTCGCCGCCGCCACGCACATGGGCGATGGCGAACACCATGCCGCGGTCCAGCAGCGACAGCCGGGCGATGGAAAAGCTGGGGTCGGTGCACAGCTCATAGGCGCCGTAGCCGTAAAGCAATGCCGGCGCCGGGAATTCGATGTCGGCGCGGTGCACGATCGACACCGGGATGCGGGTGCCGTCGTCGGCGACCGCCCAGTCACGCCGTTCCACGTATTCGTCCGTCCGGTAGTCGCCGAGGACGGGCTGCTCGCGCAGCAAGGTGCGTTCACCGGTGGCGAGGTCGATGTCGTAGACCCGTGCCGGAATGACCAGCGATCCCGCCCTGATCCGCAGCTTGGGCGCCGCCCAGTTGGGGTTGCCGGCCGGTCCTGCCGTCATCAGCTCGGAGTCGAATGAAATCTCCTCGGGCTGTGCGTATGTGCCGTCGGCGTTGATGGGCCACAGCTGCATCCGGGGCAGTGCCTCGCGCCGATAGCTGACGACCAGGAGGCCGGCGAAAGCGTCCACCCCGTCGAGCCGGACGTCGTCGCGGTGCGGGATCAGGGTGCGCTGCTGTGCCGGATCGCTGACCGGCGCCTCGGTGAGGGTGAAGTTCACCGCGCCGTCGTTGTGCAGGATCAAGAACCGGTCCTGTCCGCCGATGACCGCGTGCTCGACCGAGTATTCGACGCCTTCGCGACGCGGTAGCACGACGGTGAACTGGGCCTGGGGATCGGCGGCGTCGGCGTAGCGGTACTCGGAGGTGATCGAGGATCCCGAGGCGATGAAGACGTAGGCCTCGCTGCGGGTGAGTCCCACGCCAAGCCAATACTTTTCGTCCGCTTCGTGATACACCAGCTCCGGGTCGTCACCGGAGCCCACCCGGTACCGCCACACTGTGTCGGGGCGGTGGGCGTCGTCCAGGGTCAGGTAGTACACGGTGCGGTTGTCGGCGGCCCATGTCGCACCGGCCCCGATGTCGGCGATCTCGTCGGGAAACAGCTCGCCGGTGCGTAAGTCTTTGAAGCGCAACGTGTATCGCTCATCGCCGAGGGTGTCGACCGAGTAGGCCAACAGATTACCGTCCAGGCTCACTGTGGCCGCACCCAGGGAGAAGAACTCGTGACCCTCGGCTTCGGCATTGGAATCGAGCAGGGTCTGCTCGCCCGGGATCTCGGTGTCCTCGTCCAGGGTCGGCGGATCCCAATCGTCGGGTCCGCTTATCGGACACCGGCATTGGACGCGGTATTGCTTTCCCTCGTAGGTGCGCGCGTAGTACCACCACTGGCCCTTCCGGGTCGGCACCGACAGATCCGTCTCCTTGGTGCGCGCCTTGATCTCGTCGAAGATCTGCTGCCGCAGTGGTCCGAGGTGCTCGGTCATCTGATCGACGTAGGCGTTTTCCGCCTCGAGGTGGGCGATGACTTCGGGGTTGGTCTTTTCGCGCAGCCACTCATACGGATCGATGAAGACGTCGCCGTGATGCTCGCGCCGGCTCTCCACTCGTTTGGCGACAGGAGGCACCAACCCGTCGAGCTGCAAGTCGGTCATGCGGTGGGACCGATCCACTCGTCGAAGCTCAGGCCGGAAATGCGTTCGTAGGCCTCGATATAACGGCCTCGGGTGGCATCGATGATGTGCTCCGGTAGTGGCGGCGGGGGTTGCGAGCCGTGTCGGTCCCAGCCGGACTCGGGACGGGTCAGCCAGTTGCGGACGAACTGTTTGTCGAAGCTGTTTTGGACGACGCCTTCCTGGTACTCGTCGGCCGGCCAGTACCGGGACGAATCCGGCGTGAAGATCTCATCGGCCAGCAGCAGGTTGCCGTCGCGGTCGGTGCCGAACTCGAACTTGGTGTCGGCGATGATGATTCCTTTCCGGAGCGCGTGATCGGCGGCCTGAACGTAGATCTGCAATGTGCGGTCGCGGAGCTGGTTGGCGGGCACGGGACCGACCATCTCGATCACCCGCGCGAATGAGATGTTCTCGTCGTGGTCGCCCAGTGCGGCTTTCGTCGCTGGGGTAAACAGGGGTTGGGCGAATCTGCTGGCTTCGACCAATCCGGGCGGCAGGGGGATGCCGCATACCTTTCCGGTCGCTTGGTAGTCCAGCAATCCCGAGCCGGTCAGGTAGCCGCGCGCCACGCATTCGATGGGAAGCATTTCCAGCTGGCGCACCACCAGCGCGCGGCCCAGCACCTCGTCGGGGATGCGCGGATCGTCCGGCGGCCCGGCCAAATGGTTGGGGGCGTCGACGAGTCCGAAGAAGAAGACGCTCATCGCGGTGAGGATGCGGCCCTTGTCCGGAATGGTGCTGTCCAGGACGAAGTCGTACGCCGATATGCGGTCGGTGGCGACGAGTAGCAGGTGCTCGTCGTCGACGCGATACAGCTCGCGGACCTTGCCGCTGGCCAGATGCTGGTAGTCGGACAGTGCAGGCATCCGGTCAGCCTATCGGGCACCCGCAAACGGGCTTTGTGCTGGGATCGGGGCTATGACATCGCGGTTTCTGCCCTACTCCACCAGGCCCGGCCGACTGGCGGCCCAGCTGTTCAGCGACCTCGCCGTCGTCCTGTGGACGGTGTTCTGGCTGCTCGTCGGGCTGGCGGTCTACGACGCGATCGCGACGATCGCCGACGCCGGCCGGCAGGTCGAGAGCGGCGCGCACGGCATCGCCGGCAACCTCGCCTCGGCCGGCCACGGCGCCCAGCACATTCCGGTGGTGGGCGACACGGTGAGCAAGCCGCTCAACTCCGCCAGCCAGGCCGCGCTGGACATCGCGGGCGCGGGCCACGACCTGGACGTCGCCGCGAGTTGGCTCGCGGTCCTGCTGGCGATGGCGGTTGTTGCGGTGCCGATCCTCGTCGCGGTGCTCCCGTGGTTGTTTCTGCGGCTGCGATTCTTTCGGCGCAAGTTGACGGTGACCGCTCTGGCCGCAACCCCGGCCGGCGCGCAACTGCTTGCGCTGCGCGCGCTGACGAACCGTCCGCCCCGAAAGTTGATCGCCGTCAGCGCGGATCCGGTCGGCGGATGGCGCCGCGAGGACCCGGCCACCATCGGGGCCCTGGCCGCGCTAGAACTACGGTCGGCCGGTATCGCGATTCGCGGGAGTTAGCAGCAGCAATCGCCGCGATAAGAGCAGCAGCCCGGCGACCACCACAGTGAGCCACGCGGCCAGCGCATCCCAGAAGAACACCAGCGAAACCGTGAACAGTGATGGCTGATTGATCTCGCGTGCCATGGCGAAGCTGGCCGCGGAGTACATGCCCAGCGGGAACACGAAGGCCCACCACACACCGGCGAAACGCAGCGTGTTGGGATAACGCCTGATGCGGTGCAACGCGAAATAGACCAGCGGCGGTATCCACAACGTGGCCGTCGCCCAGGTGACGATGGTGACCGCACGCACCGGCCCGGCCAGCCAGGCGGGAGCCACGGCGTGAATGTTGTCGCCGGCCAGCGTCGCAATCGCCATGCCCCCCATCAAGATCCAGGTATCGGGTTCGAAGCCGTCCCGGTCCTGCCGTTCGTTCACCACGCGCCAGAGAGTGAGCCAGGTCATCAGCCCGTAGATGCACAGCGCCACCACCCATCCGGCCGCGGCCACCGCGAGCCACCAGTGATGATCGGTGTGTCGAGCCGCGCGGGCGATCACGATCGCCAACCCGGAGGTTCCCACGCTGCCCAGTTGCCAGGCCCCGTGCGCGCGGTCGCGAAGGTCTGTCCACCGCTGCGCCAACATGTTTCGCGCGCTGAACAGGATCAGTATCAGCCAAGACGCCAGGCCAACCCCGCCGAGTATGCGCGCCACCCACACGTTCGACGACAAGCGAGTGTCGATCACCGCACACGCCGCCACGAAAGTGATCAGTCGCAGGGTGACGTCGGGATCGGTCAGGTCCCAGCACAACTTCTGGCCGGGGACACAGGCCTTCGCGACGACCAGGGCGACCAGGATCACCAGGCCGAGGGTGGCGATGACGCCCATCGTGTCGCTGATCAACCGGTACCCGTGATTGCGCGCGCCGATCGACAAGATTCCCGTTGCCATCACCGCGGCGAACACATCTGGCGAGGGCTCGACATTAGCGAACCGGATCGTCACGGTTCTTCGCGAAGCTCCACGACGAGGTGCCGAATGCCGGTGTGCCGATTGCTGCGGGTCCATTCGACCGGCCGGACAACTTGCACCCCGCCGAACCGGGACAGCAGCTCTTCGAACAACACCCGCAGCTCCAGTCGGGCCAGATTGGCACCCAGGCAGTAGTGCACTCCCTGACCGAATCCCAGGTGCGGATTCGGCTTTCGGGAGACATCGAATTCGTCGGCGTTCGCGAACACCCCGGCGTCGCGATTCGCGGAGCCTTCCCAGATCTGTATCTTCTGCCCCGCCTCGATCGACTGCCCTGCCAGCGTGACGTCGCGGGTGGCGGTGCGGCGCTTGGAGGGCGACGGCGACGTCCACCGCACCATTTCCTCGACGGCCGTCGGCAGCGCATCGAGATCACCACGCAGCGACTGCAATTGGTGTGGATGGTGGGCTAATGCCAGCAGACCGCCCGCGACCGCGTTGCGGGTGGTCTCCGCGCCGGCGCTGAACAACAGGCTGAAGAACAGGTAGAGCTCCATGTCGGACAGGACCGATCCGTCACCGCTGTCGGAGTCGTCCAGCATCGCGTTCGCCACGACCGACAACATGTCGTCTGTCGGGTTCTCGCGCTTGGATGCGATCAGCTGCTGCCCGTACTGATACATCCGCGACCCGGCCTCCTCGATCGACAGCTGCGATAGAGCGGCCTTCCGCGAACCGCCGAAGTCGAACTGCGGCTCGATCGCCTCGAACAGCCAATGCCGTTCGGATTCGGGAACTCCCAGCAGGATGCAGATCATCTGCATCGGCAATTCGGCGGCGATGTTTACCAGGAAATCGAACGGCTCGCCCGGCACCACCGCGTCCAGCAGCCGGCGCGCCCTGATCCGCAGGTCGTCCTCGACCAGCCTGATCATCCGCGGCGTCAGGCCCGAGCTGACCAGCCGCCGAATCTGTGAATGCCGCGGATCGTCCATCATGTTGAGCACCTGACCCGCGATCGCCAGGTCCTGCAACAGCGTGCCGCCGTACGGCCGCGGACCGCCCGTGACCGATGAATAGGTCGCCGGATCCTTCAGCACCGCAAGCGTTTCCGCGTAGGTGGCCACCGACCAGAAGCCTTCACCGTCCGGGGTGTTGTCGGTCGGCGAGTGCCAGTACACCGGCGCCTCACGACGATGGATCGCGAACAGATCGTGCGGAAATCCGTTGGCGAAGTTGTCCAGATCGGTGAAGTCGATCTCGGCGAGCGCGCCGGCCAGCGTCACAGGATCGCACCCGGGGCGTACTTGGCCGCGTCCGGGTAGCGGTTCACCAACGCATCCACTTGCGCCGCCACCTCGTCCACCTGCTCACCGGCGGCGCCGGTGAACGCCTTCTTATCGGCCAGCGCGGCGTCCAGCGCCGCCCGGTCCAGCGGCAGGCGCTCGTCGGCGGCCAGGCGCTCCAGCAGGTCGGGCTCGGCTCCGTGTTCGCGCATCGCGAGCGCGGTGGCCACCGCGTGTTCGCGGATCACGTGATGCGCGGTCTCGCGCCCCACGCCGGCGCGCACCGCGGCGATCAACACCTTGGTGGTGGCCAGGAACGGCAGGTAGCGATCCAGCTCGCGGCTGATCACCGCCGGATAGGCACCGAACTCGTCGAGCACCGTCAGGAACGTCTCGATCTGCCCATCGATGGCAAAGAAGCTGTCCGGCAAGGCGACTCGGCGCACAACAGAGCAGAACACGTCGCCCTCGTTCCACTGCGCGCCCGCCAGTTCGGCGGCCATCGAGGCGTAGCCGCGCAGCACCACTTGCAGCCCGTTGACCCGTTCGCAGCTGCGGGTGTTCATCTTGTGCGGCATGGCCGAGGAACCGACCTGCCCGGGCGCGAATCCCTCGGTCACCAGTTCATGCCCGGCCATCAGCCGGATCGTGTGAGCCATCGACGACGGCCCCGCGCCCAGCTGCACCAGCGCCGAGAGCACGTCGTGGTCCAGCGAACGCGGATACACCTGCCCGACGCTGGTCAATACCGTTGCGAAACCTAAGAATTCGGCTATGCGCCGCTCGAGCTCGGCCAGCTTGCCCGCGTCACCGTCCAGCAGGTCGAGCATGTCCTGGGAGGTGCCCATCGGGCCCTTGATGCCGCGCAGCGGGTAGCGGTCGATCAATTCGCGCAGCCTGGTCAATGCGATCAGGGTTTCCTGGGCCGCCGACGCGAACCGCTTGCCCAACGTGGTGGCCTGCGCGGCGACGTTGTGGCTGCGCCCGGCCATCACCAGGTCGCGGTAGGCCACGGCCCGCTCGGCGAGCCGCGCGGCAACGGCCACGCCGTGACCGAAGACCAGCTCCAGCGAGCGCCGAATTTGAAGTTGCTCCACGTTCTCGGTCAGATCGCGACTGGTCATGCCCTTGTGCACGTGCTCGTGACCGGCCAGCGCATTGAACTCCTCGATACGCGCCTTGACGTCGTGACGCAGCGCCCGTTCGCGCTCCGCGATGGACGCCAGGTCGACGTCCTCGATCACCCGCTCGTAGTCGGCGATGGCTTCGGAAGGCACCGATACGCCCAGTTCCGCCTGTGCGCGCAGCACCGCCAGCCACAGCCGCCGCTCGGCGACGACCTTGGCCTCCGGCGACCAGATCGCGACCATCTCGGCACTGGCGTACCGGGTGGCCAGCACATTCGGAATGCTCACTTGGTCCTCACGAACACACAGCTTACGGTCGCGCTCGTAGCCTATGCGGATGTACTTCGCCGGTGTGGACCTCGCGTGGGCGGGTCGTAACCCGACCGGCGTCGCCATCGTGGACTCCGACGGCGCCCTGGTGAGCGTGGGCGCGGCCGGCGACGACGGCGAGATCCTGACCGCGTTGCACCCCTATGTGCGCGGCGACTGTCTGGTCGCCTTCGATGCACCGCTGGTGGTGAACAACCCGACCGGCCAGCGTCCTGCCGAGACCGCGCTCAACCGCGATTTCCGGAGCTACGAGGCAGGTACCCACCCCTGCAACACCGGAAAGCCCGAATTCGCCGACGGCCCCCGCGCGGGCCGCCTGGCCGCGACGCTGGGCCTGCACCTCGATCCGCGGTCGCCGGCCGCCCGGCTCGCCATCGAGGTCTACCCGCATGCGGCCACCGTCGCCTTGTTCCGGCTGGAGCGCACGCTGAAGTACAAGGCAAAGGCCGGGCGCACCGTCGACCGGCTCAAATCCGAGCTGCTGCTGCTGATGGACGGCGTCGAGCGGCTGGAGCACGCTCA
>NZ_LZMB01000154.1 GCF_001673555.1 Mycobacterium sp. 1165178.9
TTCGCCAGTGACGTGGGCGAACACTACTTGCACATCGGGACACTGGGCAGCCGAGGCGGTGGAGATGACGGAGGTGGACAGGGCCGAAACGGCCACGCCCGACGCCGCGATTACTGCTGCTGAACCGAGGGAACGAAAGATGTGACGTGCGATCATGGCGTCAAAAGTGCCCATCCAAGGCCCTCCCAAACTGTCAATTTGCCAACCAATACGTGATGTTTTCCTGTATACCGCCACTGCGACCGATGGCGCCTGCGTCGCCGCCATCGGACCCGCGCAGCGGGTTGCCGAAAAACATTTTCAAGTCGTCGTTTGGTGTTGTCCATTCAGGGTAGCCGGACACGGCGAGTACCAGATTGGCGCTCACTGTTAGAGAGGTGGCGACATGGCAACGGGTGAAACGGGTTTCGACGACGTGACCTTCGATCTTATTTCCCTTCAATATCACTCGCTGAAGGCGGGGCATGATTATGGCCAGTACGTGCGTGACGCGAAGAACGCAGGTTTGGATGATGTCGAGTCCTTCTTCAACGAAGTAATGGCTCAGGACGCCGAACGCGCGCGGCGATGCCACGAGCTACTCGGCCAGCTGCAGGGGACGTCCGCAGCCGGACCGGCCGCAAGATAAGAAAACCGGCGTTTCGCGCCGACCCCGTCGGGGGTTCCGCCCCTGACTCGCACGACGTTGCCTACAGCGGGTGATGCCGCGTAATCCCCGGCAGGGCGGCCGTTTACGCGGTTAATCGCCCCGATGACCAGGTCTGATAGACCCGTCATGGGGCTACCGCACTTGTGTCAGCATGGTCACATACCTGCAAAGCTCGGATGCATCCGGCGTGGCGCCCTATTAGAGTTACGTATCTTAGGGAAAGCTTATGATTTATTAGGCACGGAAACAGGTAGCACGGAGCAAGGCTGTGGACACGGACCGTTTCGACGCGATCATCGTAGGGGCAGGTTTTGGCGGCATCGGCGCCGCTATTCAGCTCAAGCGCCTCGGGTTTGACAACTTCGTCATCCTCGACCGCGAGGACGATTTGGGCGGCACCTGGCACGTCAACCACTACCCGGGCATCGCCGTCGACATCCCCTCGACCACTTACTCGTACTGGTTCGAACCCAAGCCGGACTGGTCACGACTGTTCGCGCCGGGCGCCGAGGTCAAGCAGTACGCGGCGGAGGTCGCCAACAAGTACGACGTGCGCCGCCACATGCGGTTCAACACGACCGTGGAAGGTGCCCAGTGGGATGAGGACGCCGCGGTGTGGCGGGTGGCGCTGGCAGGCGGCGAAACGCTGACGACCCGCTTCCTGATCACGGCCACCGGGTTCCTGTCCCAGCCGCGCATGCCGGATATCCCGGGTATTGCGAGTTTCCAAGGCAAAGTGGTCCACACCACGGCATGGGACCACGGCTATAGCTACGCGGGACGGCGCATCGCGGTCATCGGGACCGGCGCGTCCGCGGTGCAAATCATTCCCGAGCTCGCCAAAGAGGCCGCCGAGCTGACCGTCTACCAGCGGACCGCGACCCACGTGATACCCAAGGTTGACTTCGAGTTCCCCCCTGCGGTGCGGCGCCTGTTTGCGCGGGTGCCGGCGGCGCAGCGCGCGCTGCGGTGGGTGACCGACGTCATCCTCGAGATCATCATGGTCGTGGGGGCGCTGCACTTTCGGGAGTCGCGCGGGCGCGGAAACATTTCCGCCTCCGACCTGGCCAAGATCAGCCGATTCCGGTGGATCCGGGACAAGGAACTGCGCGCCAAGTTGACGCCGGACTACGACCTCGGCTGCAAGCGGCCGACCTTTTCCAACGGCTTCTACCGCGCGTTCACCAAGCCGCACGTGCACCTGGAGACCAACTCGATCGAGCGGATCGAGCAGGACGGCATCGTCACCGCCGACGGGCGTAAGACCGTCATCGATACGCTGGTGCTGGCCACCGGATTTGACCTGTGGGAGGCGAACTTCCCGGCCATCGAGGTGGTCGGCCGCAAGGGCCGCAACCTGGGTAAGTGGTGGCGGGAGACCAGGTTCCAGGCCTACCAGGGCGTGTCCATTCCCCACTTCCCCAACTACCTGGGCCTGGCAAGCCCGTTCGCCTTCTCCGGGCTGTCCTTCTTCCACACCATCGAATACCAGATGCGCCACATGGACCGGCTGCTCGGTGAGGTCAAGCGCCGCGGCGCGACGACCTTCGAGGTGACCGAAGAGGCCAACGACCGGTTCATGGAGCGGATGACCAAATTGCTGGACAGCTCGGTGTTCTATGCCGGAAATTGCGCCACGTCGCGTTCGTATTACTTCAGTCCCAGCGGTGAGGCATCGCTGCTGCGGCCGACGTCGACACTCAACTCAGTGCGCGAAGCGCAGGCCTTTCCGCTCAGCGATTACGTGATCGCCTAAAAACCGGCTGCCCCAACGGGTTGGCCGTCCTTGCTCCATCCGTTAGCGGCAGAGTTCAGGGCGCGCTGGTCAGCGCGGGGTCCGGTTTTTCGGACGACATCGACAAAAACCCGCGCACACAGCGCGCGGCCAGCCACCAATTGGCAGGCTTCTTCATGTCCAGGCCGCCCAGGAGTTGCTTGATCATGGTCAGCGTGTCGAAGTAAATGCGTTCGCAGACAAGGGTTTCCTTGTCATCGAAGACGAAGTATGCGGTCATGCGGACGCGGAACCGGCTGCCCGTGGGCGGGACCTTGCCCAGGTAGCCGCGGTGCGTGCCCATCAGCCAGAACTCGACGATCACCGCGTCCGCGCTGTGTCGCAGCGCAATGATTTCGTGGTCCTGGTCGGGAAACGCGGTCCGCGTGTAGGCGTAGTACTCCCGCACCGCCTCGTCGCCGTCGTGCACGAGCATCTGGGGAATCAGCTCGTAGCGCGGATGCGGGAAGGTCGCCAAGACATCGTCCCAGGCTTGACGGACCTCGTCATGAAAGTGGTCGAGCACAAGTTTCTGGCGGGCGGCCAGCACCTCGGCGGCGGGAAACGCGGGAATGGTCACGTGGTCAGCGTAAACCTGGATTTTGGCCTCGAGGGGTGGGTCACGACCGGAACCGCTAGCGCATGTGCTACCGGTTTTGACAAAGCGATAAACCTCCCGGCGGGGCCTCCGGGCGGACGGTAGGTCTTTGCCGAATCCGCTAGCGCATGCGCTAACGGATTTGAGAAGGCGATACACCCTCGGACAGAAGGGAATTCGGTGCGGGGCTACCGGGGCGGGGTCCAGGCTACCGGCAGGGTCTTGATGCCGTGGATGAACTGCGAGAGCAGCCGCGCGGGCTCGTCCGTCGCGACGACGTCGGGTATCTCGCGGCGCAATTCGTCGAAGACGACCCTGATCTCACGACGAGCCAGGTTGGCCCCCAGGCAGAAATGGGCTCCGCCGCCACCAAAGCCGAAGTGTGGATTGGGGGTGCGCGCCACGTCGAAAAGCCAGGGGTCGTTGAACGTCGACTCGTCGCGATTTGCCGAGTTGTACCAGAGCGTGGCCTTGTCGCCGGCCTTCATCTTGGTGCCGCCGAGCTTGAAGTCACGGGTCAAAGTGCGCCGCATGTAGACAACCGGGGAGGCCCACCGCACGATCTCCTCGACGGCGGTGGGGGTCAGGCGATCGAAATTTGACCACCACTTCTCCCGCTCCGCGGGGTAGCGGGACAGCGCCAGCACACCGTGGCTGATCGCGTTGCGCGTCGTCTCGTTGCCGGCCACCACCAGCAGGATGAAGAACGACGCGATCTCGGTCGAGGACAGCCGTTCCCCGTCCACGTCGGCTTCCACCAGGCTGGTGGTCAGATCGTCGTGGTGATTGGTTCGCCGGTCCTCTGCCAGCGCACTGGCGTAGGCGCCGATGTCCATGGACACCTGGAGGAACTCGTTGAAATCCGTGGCCAGATCCGGGTCGCCGAACCCCAAAATCACGTTGGTCCAATGGAATATGCGCTGATGGTCCTCTTCGGGGATGCCCATCATGTCGCAGATGACCTGCAGCGGCAGCGGACCGGCGAGTTCACTCACCAGCTCGGCCTCTCCGTCGGGATGGTTGGTGACCAGCGACGCGACCAGCCGGCGGGCCCGCTCGCGGACCGACGCCTCGATGCGCGCCACGACTTTCGGGGTGAACGCGCGGCTGACGATCGAGCGCAGCCGCTGGTGTCGCGGATCGTCCAGCACGATCATCGAGCCGAAGTATTCGCTGATCTCCGGCGTGTTGTCGTTGATCGTGATGTTGGGGCTGGAGCTGAAGATGTCGGGGTGACGGCTCGCGAAGTACACGTCGTCGTGTTTGGTCAGCGCCCAATGCCCGCCGCCGGGTTCGAACCCCTCGTACTCGACGGCGGACCAGAACGAGATCGGCGCCTCGCGGCGCAGGGTGGCGAAGGCGCCGTCGCGGATGTCGTCGTCCAGCTCCCAGAAGTCCAGCGAATCGAGATGGATGTCGGCGAGCGGAATGTCGGGCGGTGGCGTCCCGTTCGTCCGCGGCGCCAGAGCTTTCTTGGGACCCGTCTTGAGGCTCATCTAGACCTCCTTTTGGCGAAAAAGAGGGAGCGCTTCGTCAGTGCGTGCAGAGCGTTCTGGCAGGCGCGCCGGTGGTTGCCGTCGCGGCGCTCACCACGTTGCCGTCCAGCAAGATCTTGCAGGAGATGGGGCCCGGCCCCTGCGCGCTGATGGTGAACACTTGCCCGCCAAAGCCGGTGAACTCCGTCGACCAGGGCAGCGGCGCATTCACCTGATGCAGCTGCCCGTTGTCGGTTTGGTAGTAGATGAACTCGGCGACCGCGGGCCCGTTGACCTCATAGCGGACCTTCGGCATCTGGGGCATGGCGTGGGCCGCGCCGCACGTATTCGCGAATCCGAGACCGACAGCCAACAGGACCGAAGGTCCGGCGAGGTGCTTCATCATGAATTGCATCGTGTCACCACAAGCGACGGTAGGGAAGCTTATGGTGAAGCCCGAAGCGGGTGCGGGTGACCGGAAAGGTGGCGTCAAAGCATGGCGGAACACGGCTCAAAGCGGGTGGTGGTGTACGGAACCGGCTTCGTCGGCAAGATGGTGATCGCCGAGATCGTCAAGCATCCGCTGTTCGAGTTGGTCGGTGTCGGCGTCAGCAACCCCGACAAGGTCGGCCGCGACGTCGGTGAGATCTGCGGGCTGTCCGAGCCGGTCGGGATCACCGCCACCGACGACGTCGACGCGCTGATCGCCCTGAAACCCGACGCGCTGGTTCACTACGGCCCGACGGCGATGCACGCCAAGGAGAACATCTCGCTGATCACCCGGTTCCTGCGGGCCGGCATCGACGTGTGCTCGACCGCGATGACACCCTGGGTTTGGCCGACCATGAGCCTCAACCCGCCGAATTGGATCCAGCCGATCACCGAGGCCTGCGAGCTGGGGGAGTCGTCGTGTTTCACCACCGGCATCGATCCCGGATTCGCCAACGACCTGTTCCCGATGACATTGATGGGGCTGTGCTCTGAGGTGCGCCGAGTCCGGGCTTCGGAGTTGCTGGACTACACGAACTACGAGGGCGACTACGAATTCGAGATGGGCATTGGCCGCGAGCCGGAGTTCAAGCCGCTGCTGGAAGACCGCGACATGCTGATCTTCGCGTGGGGCGCGACCGTCCCGATGATTGCGCACGCCGCCGGCATCATGCTCGACGAAATCACCACCACCTGGGACAAGTGGGTGACCCCGACGGAGCGCAACTCGGCAAGGGGCGTCATCAAGCCGGGGCACGTCGCCGCGGTCCGGTTCACCATCAACGGCGTCTACCAGGGCGAGACCCGCATCCAGCTCGAACACGTCAACCGGATCGGGCTGGACGCCGCCCCGGATTGGCCGACCGGCCACGACAACGATGTCTACCGCGTGGACATCGAGGGCACTCCGAGCATCTTTCAGGAGACCGCATTCCGCTTTACCGACGGTTCGGGCCGGGACGCGGCCGCGGCCGGATGCCTGGCCACCGGTCTGCGGGCACTCAATGCCGTTCCCGCCGTCAACAACCTGCGGCCGGGTTGGGTCACCCCCCTCGACCTCCCGCTGATCGCCGGCGAAGGCAGCATCCGCTGATGACCGGCGCACAGTGGGCGCATAGCTGCCGCTGAAACGGAATACAGACTTTGGCGGCACAATAACGGCTAGCCGGATGCGAGTTGGTGCTGCGGATACGGGGATCGGGATATGGCCAATGGAGTCGGGACCGCGCTGGGTTTATCGATCGGCACCACCAACCTGGCGGCCGTTACCTCTGACAACGCCATCACCCGCAAGCCCGTTCTGACGCTCTATCCGGATCGGCCCGCCGAGGTCGGCATACCCGCGGAAAACCCCAGACTGCAGGGGCCGGGCGTGGTGATCACCGGCTTCGTCAGCCGTGTCGGCGACCCTCGTGGCGTCGTGGCGCTCGACGGCTCCGTGCACCGCAGCGAGATATTGATCGCCGACGCGTTGCGGGCGCTCGCGCACGCCGCCACCGACGGCCGTGGCGTGCCCGACGACGTCGCGGTGACCTATCCGGCCCACTGGGAGTCACACGCGGTGGAGGCCCTCGGTGCCGCCCTGAGCGAGATCCCCGAGTGGTCGCGACGCGCGCGTCCCGCCCTGCTGATTCCCGACGCCGCGGCGACGCTGCTCGCCGTGCGGACCAGCCCGGGCATACCCCCGCGCGGAACCGTGGCGGTCTGCGATTTCGGCGGCAGCGGCACCAACATCACGTTGATGCACGCCGACGGGGATTTCCGCGCGCTGGCTCCGACCGTTCGGCATCGCGACTTCTCCGGCGACCTGATCGATCAGGCGCTGCTGGGCGTCGCCATCGCCAACATGCCGACGACCGGTGCGTTCCCGACCGGCACCGCGGCGATCGGCTCGCTGAGCCGACTGCGCAGCGCATGTCGGGTCGCCAAGGAACAGCTGTCCTCGAGCGCGGTGGCCACGCTGACCGACGGGTTGACCGGTACGCGCGGCGAAGTGCGGCTCACCCGGCACGAACTTGATGACGCGATCCGTCCTTCGCTGGGTGGCGTGATCGCGGCGTTGGAGGAAGTCTTGACGCGCAACGGAATCCGTGACCTCGTCGCGGTGGTCTCGACGGGAGGCGGGGCGAACCTGCCGACCCTCACTACCGCGCTGTCGCGGCATTTTCGCGTTCCGGTGGCAACGACTCCGCGCCCGCAACTCGCGGCCGCGGTCGGCGCCGCGCTGCGGATGGCGCACGGTCCCGCCGATGCCGGCGCGACGCTTTCGGCGCCCGCAGCGCCTGCCACTGCGACGGCTCGGGCGTCGGTGCGGCCGGATCCGCGCCCGGAAGCGACCACGACCGCCCAGGCGCCACCGGCCGAGCCGACAGGGGCACAGATGGCGCAGGCGTGGTCGGCACCCGAAACTGCCGAGCGGCCGCCTTCTCGCCGGCGTCTGCTGCCGGCGGCGGCAATCATCATCATCGTCGCGGCCGTACTGCTGGTGGGAACCGCCGTGGCGATCGGACTGACCTCGCAGAACAAATCGGCGACGACACCAACTCCGGCCCTGAGCACCACGCCGGCAACGCCGCCGCCGGCTCGCAACAACGCAACCGCGCAGCCCGCCGCGCCGCCACAAGATGTTCCGGTGCCATCAACCTCCGACACCACGCCGCCCGCAGAGACCGAGACGCCGATGACGACCACGCCTCGGGCGACTCCTCAGGCGGTCCCACCGCCCGTGCATCCGGCGGCTCCGCGCAGGGTAGCGGCCCCGCCGATTCCACCGATTCCAGGCGTCAACGAACCCATTCCCGGTCTGGATCGGGTCAACGAGATCGTTCAGGGAATCGAGAGCAACCTGGGCATCAGCGGGTAGGGGCCGATACCCGGGCAATGAGCGCTAGCTCGGGAATCTGGGTTCGGCTCAACCCTTTTGGTCTCAATTGCCCTCTTCGCCCTTGTTCTCTTCCTGGGCAGCTTCTTTGAGCTTCTCGTTGAGGGCTTTGTCTTTTTCGATCTGCTCCTTCAGCGCCTCTTCGTCCCGCTGGCCATCGCCCTTCTCGTCGCCGTCGGAGTCCTTGGCATTCGAGTCCTTGGCGTTCGAGTCCTTGGCATTCGAGTCCTTGGAGTCCTCGGCGTTCGAGCGCTCGGCATTCGACTCTTCGGCATCCGAGCCTTGAGCATCCGAGCCCTCGGGTTCTTCGTGCTTGGGGTTGCCGTCTTCGTCCAGCCATTCGTTGACCGCAGTGCCGGACACACTGCCCCCGGTCCCGGGCAGCACGATCGTGGGCTTGTCCTTATAGGCCTCCATCATCTTGGCGGCCTCTTTTTTGTCGTCTTCGTCCGGCTCGGGCTTCTCCGTCATCCGCTGTTCATCGTCCCCTTGATTGGTTTGATCAGCGTTTCTGGCTCGCTCCGATTGCGTATCGGCCTCAGACCCTTTGTCGTCCTCAGTCTTTTTATCGGACTCAGGCGCTTTGTCGTCCTCAGTCATTTTATCGGACTCAGGCGCTTTGTCGTCCTCAGTCTTCTTATCGCTCTCAGTGCCCTTATCGTCCTGCACGCTCATGCGTCTACCCCCTTGCGGTCGCAGGTTGACGATTGCTAGGGGTTACCCGCTGCGCCGTTGTGCCAAAACTCTCATCGGCGCGATGTGTCGCGCTTGACCAGCACGACCAGCGCCTGCGGGATCCGCATCGGCTCGGGTGCGCTTGACAGGCGCCCGGCGAGTCCGACCTCCAATTGCTCGACGAATTTCGTTGCGCGCTCGTCGCGGGCTCCACCGTCGAGCGCGGCGACCAGGGAGGGGAACAGCGCGAAGCGAGCGAAGGCCGCCCACTGCGCACCGAAAGCCTCTGCATCGTTGTCCCGCTGGTAACGAGTCCAGAATCGATCCTCGGCGTTGAACATCTCGAGATGCTCGATCATCAGGCCTTCGAACCGGCCCTTCGGCGCGAACGGGGCACGAAAATCCTTCTCGCCACGGGGAAACGTCGGAATCGTCATGCGCCGCAGCTCATCTGGGTGCAGCAGGCCGTCGCGCGCCTGATCGCCCAGCGCCTCGACGATGGCATCGAGTAACGGGGCAAAGCCCGCGGTGTCGTCTTCGTCGGCGGCCAGCGTCAACACCACCAGCCGGCCCTCGGGGGCCAACTCGCGACCGCGGAAGGCGACGAAGTTATGCCAGTCCAGCGCGGCCTGGTCGGCAAAGGCCGACTGCACGGCCTCGTCCCTGCTGCGCGAGACGTGCACATGATCGTGCACCTCGCAGGGAGTTCGGCTCAGCCACTGAATTGCCCACGACGTCCAGCCCAGGTTGACCGTCTTGGACGGCACGATCTGGTCGTAGAACGACCGGCCGACCGCCGAGGTGAACGTCGCGGTGTCGGAGTGTAGGTAGCTTTCCGGGTCGTTGGCTACCGTCTCGAACAATGCCGCGAAGTCATTGCGCGGTACATCGGTGTGCGCCACCAGGATTGCGTGATCGTGGCGGGTGCGGTGGCGCAACACGGCGATGGCGGCCGACAGCGGCTTCAGCGAGTTGTGGCCGTTGGCGGCGCCATAGTCGGCGATGACGATCGGTTGCGGGGCTTTGGGCAGCGTCACCTCTTCGGCGGCCCGCTCGAACGCCGCGATCGCCTGGGCCAAACCGGCGGCCCGCAGCCGCGTCGCCTCGGTGTAAACAGGCTCGGGCCGCACCACAATGCTCGATTCGGGCATCTGGTGTTCGGGCATATGTCGACGATAATCGTTGCGCTGATTATCAGTTCGCCGTCGGGTAGCTCACGCCGGTAAGCTGCGCGGAAAGCTCCCACAGTCGCCGGCAGTCGTCCTCGTTGCGCGCGCGTTGGGGCACCTTCGCCAAAGCCACCCCGCCGCCGGCGGCCTCGAAGGGTCCGCGGGGCCCGTAGAACGCGCCACCCTCGGCGTTCGGCGCCGCCGCCGCGTACAGGGCCGGCAGAATCCCCTCGTCGATCTCCTGCCACAGGAACGGCGTGAAATGCCAGGACGCCTTGTACAACCGCTCCATCAGGGCGGGCTTCTCGCGGCCGTGCGAAGGCCCGGCGATCTGCAGGTTGGTCTTGGTCAGGCCGGGGTGTGCGGCATTGGACATGATGCCCCAGCCGGCCGCGCGGCTGCGCCGGTCCAACTCGAGGGCGAACATCAACACCGCCAGCTTCGATTGGCCGTAGGCCGACATGGCGGCGTAGGACTTTTCGAATTGCGGGTCGTCGAAGTGGATCTTGCCGCTTTGACGCGCCGCCAGGCTGCTCAGCGATACGACGCGAGGGCCCTGGGCGGCGCGCAGCAGCGGCAGCAGATGCCCGGTCAGCGCGAAGTGTCCGAGATGGTTACTGCCGAACTGCAATTCGAAGCCGTCCGCGGTGGTGTCGCGTTCCGGCGGAGTCATGACCCCGGCGTTGTTGATCAGAATGTCGATCGGGCGGCCGTCGGCGTTGAGTTGTTCGCCGAGCGCGGCGACGGAGGCTAACGACGACAGGTCGAGCGGTTTGATGGTCAGCTTGGCCCCGGGAACCGTGGCGCGGATTTCGTCGATCGCCGCCTCACCCTTGGCGCGGTTACGGATCGCCATAACGACGTCGGCGCCCGCGGCCGCGAGTCGCCGAGCCAGTCCGAACCCCAGACCGCTGTTCGCTCCGGTGACGACCGCCAATTTTCCAGAGAGATCGGGCACTACGAGGAATGGGTCGCCCGCGGACACTAGGTGAGCAAAAGCGCACACTAGGACCCGGACGTACCGGAAAGGAGTGATACGCATGGCGAGCAACCTTGTCCCCACAGTGCCCGATCTCTCTGGAAAATTGGCGGTCGTCACCGGAGCGAACAGCGGTCTGGGGTTCGGACTCGCCCGACTCGAT
>NZ_LZMB01000155.1 GCF_001673555.1 Mycobacterium sp. 1165178.9
GCTCGGCCAGCGGAAAAATCGTGCGCCAAGTCTCCGCCACGTAAGTCGCGATGTCGCTGTCGTCGGCCCCGCCCAGCGGTGCGCCGAGCACCAGCCGCGGTGCACCCAGACCGGCGCGCCGAAACAGCGTCGGTAGTTTCGCTCCGAACGCCGGATCTAGGCCTGCCGCCTGAAAGGCTTCGGCCACAGTGTCTTTCATCGCTGAGAACAGTGGCAACTCGGCGACATTGTATGCCCCGTTGATGTCGGATTCACAAAATGCGACGAGGCCACCGGGGCGCACCAGGCTAGTTAGATGGCGCAGCGCTGCGACGGGATCCGGCAGGTGCATGAGAATCAGCCGCCCGATCACGGCGTCGACCGGCTCTTCCAAACGGAGATCGGCGATCGCGGTTGCCTCGAAGTCCACGGTGTGCAGGCCCTGGCCCACGGCGCGGGCGCGCGCGAGCTCAAGGACGTCGGCGGCCGAATCCACGCCTAGTACCGCACCGTCGGGTCCCACCAGCCGCGCGGCGATGATCGACACGTCACCGGGTCCGCAGCCCACGTCCAGCACTCGCATTCCGGGCCGCAGACCTGCCAGACGCAGTGCGTGCTCGGTGAAGTCGTTATACAAACGACCCTGCAAGAGCAAACGCTGCACCTCGGCGTCGACATGACCGAGCACGTAGCTGTTGTCATCCGACAACGTTTGATTCCTGCCCATGACTCCAACCTCGCTGAATCGGGTAAGCATCCGAAACGCTAACGAGCCCCACCCAGCGCCGCCTAGCCGCGGCACGCGACGATTCGGCCGGATTGCGCAGGTTATCCGCCG
>NZ_LZMB01000156.1 GCF_001673555.1 Mycobacterium sp. 1165178.9
GGACCTGGTCCGCCCATTGCCAGGTGGCTGGAGGCGAAGGTGACGCCTTTGTCGATCATGGCGCCGTCGTCGGCGTAGGTGTCGTGGGCGGAGAAGTTCATGCCGTCCGAGCAGACCGGGTCTTCGGTGGCGCAGACCTTGACGGTTTTGTCTTGGTAGAGCGGGCCGATGACCACGGGGGGTTCGTTGAGGAAGTTCATCGCCCGCACGTTGGGCATGCCGAAGAGTACGACCGAGGAGACGTGGCTGGCGACGTCGGGGGACAGCGGTTTGGGGACGGTGTTGGGGTCGATGCCGTCGGGGACGGCCGCGGAGGTGACAAAGCCCATCACGGCCGCGCCCTGGGAGTAGCCGCCGAGCACCATCTTGGTGTTGGGGCAGTCGTGGGCCATCGAATTGATGTGGGCGCCCGCGTCTCTGATGCCGTCGATGCCGGTGGCCCATTGGTCGCTGGCGGGGTAGTTGACCGGGTAGACGTCGAAGGAGCGTCCGCCCACGCGCTGGCGCAGGGAGTCGACGAAGGCTTGGCCGGTGGGGCCCACGCCGGGGGCTTCGCCGGTGCCGCGGGCGAACACTACTTGCACATCGGGACACTGGGCAGCCGAGGCGGTGGAGATGACGGAGGTGG
>NZ_LZMB01000157.1 GCF_001673555.1 Mycobacterium sp. 1165178.9
CAAGGCGCACGGCGCCTTCCAGGCCCATGCCGCCGATCTCTCCGGTCGGCCAGGCGACGGTGAAGTGCGGCGCGCGGAATGAGCCGCCGGCCATCGCCATCGCGCCGAGCCCATATCCCTTGCGCAAGATGATCATTCCCAACGGCACCGTCAGCCGCGCGCCCAGCACGAACATCCGGCCGAAGCGGCGAACCGCCGCTTGGACCTCCGCGTCGGGCCCGACCATGAAGCCCGGGGTGTCGCACAGCGAAATCACCGGCAGCCCGAACGATTCGCACAAGGCCAGGAAGTCGCCGGCCTTGTCGGCGGCCTCGGCGTCGATCGCGCCACCCAGGTGATGGGTGCTGTTGGCGATCAACCCGTACGGCACTCCCTCGACGCGCACCAGCGCGGTGACGATTCCGACGCCGTAGTCTCCCCGGAGCTCCAGCACCGATCCGACATCGGCGATCGCCTCGATCGCCCGGTGCACGTCGTAGGCGCGTAACCGGTTCTGCGGCACCACGTGCCGGGCCAGCCGCGGATCGGGCGCCGCCCAGTCGCTCACGGAGCCCTGAAAATACGACAGGTATTGCTTGGCAAGTGCGACCGCGTGCGCCTCATCGCGGGCGACCAGGCTGACCACGCCGTTGCGGCGCTGCACGCCGATCGGCCCGATCGCCTCGGGCGGATACACGCCAAGCCCGCCGCCCTCGATCATCGCCGGCCCGCCCATTCCGATGTTGGCGTCCGGCGTCGCGATGATCACGTCGCACACCCCAGCCAACGCGGCGTTGCCGGCGAAGCACCGGCCCGAGACGATCGACACCAGGGGCACTTCTCCGCTCAGTCCCGCCAGCATCCGGAAGGTCGGGACGTCCAGCCCGGCGGCGCCGCCGACGTCGGTGTCCCCCGGGCGGCCCCCGCCACCCTCGGCAAACAGCACCACCGGCAACCGCTTTCGTGCGGCGAGGTCGAACACGCGGTCGGTCTTGGCGTGGTTGCGCATGCCCTGCGTGCCGGCCAGCACGGTGTAGTCGTAGGACACCACGACGGCCTGCGCCGCGGCCCGACCGAACCGGTCCGCGCCGATGGTGGCCAGCCCGGCGACCAGGCCGTCAGCCGGGGTGTTGACGATCAAATCCTCCTCCGAGCGACGGCTGCGCTGCGCGGCGATGGCCAGCGCACCGTATTCTACGAAGCTGCCGGGGTCGACGAGATCGGCGATGTTCTCCCGCGCGGTGCGCCGGCCTTGGTTGTGCCGCTTGGTGACCGCGGCCTGGCGGCCCTCGTCGAGGGTTAGGGAATGCCGATGCACGACCTCGTCGAGATCGGCCCGCCGCCGGTCGAGATCCGTTGCGGCCAAGGCGGACTCGTCGTCACCAGCGGCCGCCGTACGGGTGAAGACCAGCAGCGGGTCACCGGTGCCGACGACCTGGCCGGGCGTCACCAGGATCCGGACGGTCCGCAGCGCGTCGGGCGCGACGAGCACGTGCTGCATCTTCATCGCTTCCAGGACAACCAGCTGGACGCCCGCGGCGTATTCGGCCCCCTCGGGCGCCACCTCGACCACGGTGCCGGCCAGCTGCGCGCGCAGCGCGTCCTCGCCGGGATAGAGCTCCACCGCGATCACCTGCGGTTCCCGCTGGTGAGACAGGGCGGCTTGGGCCAGTTCGGGAAGCTTCTCGTCGAGGAAACCGGTGCTCACCCAACCGGACTCGACGCGATCGTCGCTCAGCAGCTCGCGCAGGAACCCGATGTTGGTGTGGACGCCCTCGATGCTGAACTCCGCCAGCGCGGTGCGGGCCTTGCGCACCGCCGCCGGCCAGGACGACCCGTGCACATCGACGACGAGCTTGGCCAGCAGTGAATCGTACTGGGGGCTGATCACCAATCCGGCCCGGCCGTAGGTGTCGACGCGCACGCCGGGACCGCTGGGCGGGGAGAACACCGTGAGCGTGCCCGCCGATCCGGCGACCGAGAAGTCGGGCCCGAAGGTCTCCGCGTTGACCCTGAGTTGAACGGCGATGCCGTGGGCAGCGGCCGGCTCGCCGATGACTTCCACGCCGTCGGAGGCGATTCCGGATGCCAGCCCCAGCTGGTAGAAGGATGCGCCGCCGGCGATGGCCAGCTGGACGGCCACCAGGTCGAGCCCGGTGGTTTCCTCGGTGACGGTGTGCTCGACCTGGATTCGTGGGTTGACTTCGAGAAAGACGAACTGCTCGCCGGTGACCAGGAATTCGACAGTGGCCAGACCCCGCAAGCCCACCCGGGCGCACAACCGCACCGCCGCCTCGTGCAGGGCTCGGCGCAGGTCATCCGAAAGCCCTTGCGCAGGAGCGATTTCGATGAGCTTCTGGTAGCGCCGCTGGATGCTGCAGTCGCGGTCGCCGACCGCACGCGCGTGCGTCTGGTGGCCTGCCGGCGCGGCGACGACCTGCACCTCGATGTGGCGCGCGTCGGTGAGGAACGCTTCGGCGAACAGTGCGGGATCGCCGAAGCCCAGCTGCGACTCGGCGGCGCAGCGCTGGTAGGCGTCATCGATCTGATCGGCGTTGTGCACCTTGCGCATTCCGCGCCCGCCGCCACCGGCGAGGGCCTTGATCATAATGCCGGCACCGTGGGCGGCGAAGAATGCCCTGATGTCCTCGACGCTGCTCGGTCCCTCGGTCGCCGGCAGCACCGGCACCCCCGCTGCGATGGCGACCCCGCGGGCCGACGTCTTGTTTCCGAGCAGCTCGAGCACCCCGGCTTCCGGACCCACGAACGTGTATCCGCCCGTCGCGCAAGCATCGGCGAATGTGGGGTTCTCGCTGAGGAATCCGTAACCCGGGTGTATCAGATCCGCACCGCAGCTTTTCGCCGCGGCCAGCAGGGCGGACTGGTCCAGGTAGGCGCGGGGACCGGCGCCCGGCAGGCCGATCGCCTCGTCGGCCGCATGCACATGCGGGCTCTCCGCATCGTCCTCGGCATAGACCGCGATCGTGCGCATGCCTAATTCGGTTGCGGTGCGGATGATTCGAAGGGCGATCTCGCCGCGGTTGGCGACCAACAGGCTCGGGCTCATCGCAGCGGCTCTCCCCACTGGACCTGCTCGCGGAGTCTGGTCTTGAGCAGTTTGCCGCCGGCATTGCGCGGCAGCGCGCTGTCTACGACCGTGACGTATTGCGGCACTTTGAAATCGGCCAGCTGGCCGCGGCAGTGGGCGAGCACCGCCGGCACGTCGATCTCGTCGCCGCCGCCGAACAACACCGCCCCCACCTTCTCCCCCATGACCTCGTCGGACACGCCGAGCACGCAAGCGTCGGCCACGTGGGGGGCCGCCAGCAGCACGGCCTCCACCTCGACGCTGGAGACGTTCTCGCCGCCGCGGTTGATGATGTCTTTGAGCCGGTCGACGATGTGCACCCGGCCCGCGTCGTCGACGCGCACCACGTCGCCGGTATGTAGCCAGCCGTCCGCAAACGTCGTGGCGGTGGCCTCCGGCCGATTCCAGTAGCCGGTGGTCACATTGGCGCCCCGCGCCACCAACTCCCCCAGACTCGGGTCGTCCCCGAACGGAATCACCCCCAGGTCCACCGACGGGACCGCGTAACCGACGGAGTCGGCGTGCTCGACGGCCTCACCGTCGGGCAGCACGGTCATCAGCGACGCCGTTTCTGTCATGCCATAACCGTTGAACACGGTGGCGTAGGGGAACGCGTCCTTCACCGACCGCACCAGCGACGGGGCGATCGGTGCACCGCCGTAGCCCACCCACCGAACGTTCGACACGTCGAGTGCGGCAAAACCACTGTGCCGCAACAGCAACGAGTAGATCGCCGGAACCGTGACCATGACCGAAACGCGCTCCGCGGTCAGCGTGGTGAGCAACGCGTCCAGGTTGAGCGCGGGCATGATCACCGAGGCTCCCCCGAGCCGGGCGGCGGCCAGCAGCTGGGTGTTGCAACCCGTCACGTGGAACAGCGGCACCGAGATGAGCGTGCGCATCGCTTCGCCGAGATCCCGCGGCTGTTGCAGACAGCGGATCGCGTTCTCGGTGTTGGTCAGGAACGCCTCGTGCGTGGTCGGCACGCCCTTGGGGTGGCCGGTGGTGCCCGACGTGTAGAACAGCGCCGCCGTATCGGCGCGGCCGAGTTGCTCGGTGACGTAGGGCCGCCCGTCGGGCAGCGCGGCATCCGGCGCCAGATCCACCTGCGCACCGGAGTCGGACAGGACGAATTCGACCTCGGGTTGCGCGGATCGCGTATTGACCGCCACCACAACGCCACCGGCCATCACGGCGCCCCAGAACGCCAGCGCCCAGTCGATTCCGGCGGGGTAACGCACCGCGACGCGGTCGCCCGGCTTCAGGCCGCCGGCGCGCAGCCCACCGGCGACCCGCGCCGCGCGATCCCAGAGCTGCCGGTATGTCAGCCGCGCGGCGCCCAGCTCGACCAGGGCTTCGGCGTCGGGACGGGCGTCGACTTGTTCCGCCAGCATGTCCAGCAGGGTGGCGGGCAGCTCGTCAAAGCGCGGGATGCCGTCGCGGTCGCGCGACACGCCGGTCAGCGGGAACGGGTTGCGGTCGCGCGGAATTTCGATCACAGCATGCCCGGTCCTTACTAATCCGGTGTCCTATCGTGATAGCGGTGACCATCGAGGATTCCGCCATCATGCCCGAGGCGTTCTTCACTGTAGACGGCGAGTCCTATGTTCCGGGCCAGATGACGCAAGGCCCCTGGGGCTCGGCGATGGGTGGCCAGATCGTCGGGGGCCTGTTGGGTTGGGGCATAGAGCAATCCGGCGTCGATCCGGACCTGCAACCCGCCCGTTTCACGGTTGACTTGTTGCGCCCGGCGCTGATGGAGCCGGTGCAGATCCAGACCTCGGTGCTGCGAGAGGGCCGGCGCATCAAGCTGGTCGACGGCAGCCTGGTCCAGAACGGCACCGTCGTCGCCCGGGCCAGCGCGCTGTTTTTGCGCCGCGGTGACCATCCCGAGGGGCAGGTGTGGTCGTCGCCGGCGCAGATGCCGCCGCTCCCGACATCCTCGGATGGCTTCGGAGCCCAGATGCCGTTTCTCATCTGGGGGTATGGCGCGACGTTGCAGGGCAGTCCGGGAATTGCCGCGGGCGAATGGGAGCAGACCCACTCCCAGAAGTTCGCCTGGGCGCGGCTGTTTCGCCCGATGGTGCACGGGCACCCGCTGACGCCGTTCACCCGCCTGGCCTTCGTCGGTGACATCACCAGTTCGCTCACCCATTGGGGCACCGGTGGATTGCGCTACATCAACGCCGACTACACCGTCACGGCCAGCCGATTGCCCGACGGCGAATTCCTCGGCCTGGCCGCCCAGAGCCACTACGGCACGGCCGGGGTCGCCGCCGGAGCCGCGACCCTGTTCGACCAGCACGGGCCGATCGGCACCAGCTCGGCGCTGGCCCTGGCTCAACCCGCCGACGCTTTCAAACCGACCTACGCCTAGGCGGTCGCCCTGGACTCACGAGCCCTTTCACGGAAGCCTTGAGTGATGAGCGAACGCGTACCGGAGCGGCGCCTCACGGCGGCCGCCGCCTCCTTCCTCGGGTATACGGCGGTGATGCTTGTGCTGGAACGTCGCATGCGCCGCAGTGGTGGGCCGGGAATCATCGCATTCGAGTTGGCCGGCAGTGCATCTCGGGCCGAAGACATCATGACGCGGTGGGGCAGCGACGGTCAGCGGGCCGCGCGCCTATCGCTGTGGCTCGATTTCGGCTACATGGCCACCTACGGCGTGTTGACGGCGCTCCTCGTCGACCGCGCGCGCCGGCGGCATGGGCACCCGGCCGGTCTGCCCGCCGCGGTGCTCGTCGCCGTCGCGGGGGATGCGGCGGAGGGAGTGTCGCTGCTGCGGGTGTTGAGCGGGACACGTATCGGCGTGCATGCGCGGCGCGCACGGGTCGCCGCGCTGACCAAGTTCGCGGTCCTCGCGGCGGCACTGGGCTACGCCGCCACGGGGTCGGGCCGTCCGGTCGCCGGCTAGTCCATCAGCTGCGCGGCGACCGTCGCCCCGAGCTCCCAGCACGCTTGCAGCTCGTCCTTGCCGGGCTTGCCCGAAACAACCACTGTCGCTGCGGCTTTGGCCCATCCCAGCCCGGTGGTGATGGTGTCGACGGCACGCTCGGCGCCCTCGGTGCCCTCGTTGCCGTGTAGGTACAGCCCGAACGGCCGCCCGCGCGTCGAGTCCAGCAGTTGGTAGTAGGCGCAGTCGAACGCGTGCTTGAGGGCACCCGAGATGTAGCCGAGGTTTGCCGGGGTGCCCAGCAGGTAGCCGTCCGCGGCCAGCATCTCGGCCGGCGAGACCGTCAGCGCCGGGCGCCGCAGCACCTCGACGCCCTCGATGTCGGGGTCGGTGGCGCCGGAGACCACCGCCTCGAACATCTCGTGGGTATGCGGCGACGGCGTGTGGTGCACGATCAGCAGCGTCTTGCTCGGTGTCGTGTTCATCGGCGGCCCTGCAGGGTGACCGCCGTCTTCATGGCCTCGCGGGCGCGGCGGCGATCCCCCGCGTAGTCATAGGCCCGGGCCAGGCGGTACCAGCGCCGCCAGTCGTCGGGGTGCTCCTGGACTTCGCTGCGCACCGTGGCGAACAGTTCGTCGGCCGCGTCGCGGCGGATGCGGCCCGACGGCCTGCGTGGCAGCGCGCTGGTGTCCAGCTCCATCCCGTCGGCCGCGATCAGCCGGGCCAGCTTCTGGTGGGCGAACCCGGCGCGCAGGGTGGCGATCATCGCCCACAGCCCGATCACCGGCAGGATCAGCACCGCCAGCCCGAGGCCCACGGCGGCCGCCCGGCCGGAGCCGATCATCGCGACGGCCACGCGCCCCAGCAGCACGAAGTACACCAACAGCGCGACGCACATGAAGGCGACGAGCAATTGGGTATACAGGCTCCGCCTGGTCATTCCCGCGTCGCTCATTGCAGATTGAGCAGGGCCTCGAGACCCACCGTCAGGCCGGGGTGTTCCTGGATCCGCCGCACGGCCAGCAGCACCCCGGGCACGAACGAGGTCCGGTCGATGCTGTCGTGGCGGATGGTCAACGTCTCTCCCTCGGTGCCGAACAGGATCTCCTGATGGGCGACCAGCCCGGCCAGCCGCACCGAGTGCACAGGGATGCCGTCGACGTCGGCGCCGCGCGCGCCCGCCAGGCTGGAGCTGGTGGCATCGGGGTTGGACGGCAAGCCCTTTCGTGACTCGGCGATCAGTTTCGCGGTGCGGGTCGCGGTGCCCGATGGGGCATCGGCCTTGTGCGGGTGATGCAGCTCGATCACCTCGGCCGAGTCGAAGAAGGGCGCGGCCTGCTTGGCGAAGTGCATCGACAGTACCGCCCCGATCGCGAAGTTCGGCGCGATCAACACCGACGTGCCGGCGCTGTCGGCCAGCCAATCCTGCACCTGCTGCAGTCGCTCGGCGGTGAAGCCCGTGGTCCCCACGACGGCGTGAATTCCGTTGTCTATGACGAACTTCAGATTGTCCATCACCACGTCGGGATGGGTGAAGTCGATGACGACCTCGGTGTTGCCCTCGGTCAGCAGGCTCATCGGATCGCCGGCGTCCACTTCGGCCGACAGGCTCAGATCCTCGGCGGCCTGTACGCCCGCCACCATCGCCGAACCGACCTTGCCCTTGGCTCCCAGCACTCCTACCCGCATGGTCTCACCCTAGACCGGGTCGATTCCGCACCCCCGGCATGCGTCGAGTTCATTACAACTCGAACGTGGGCTTTTCGCCCCGATCAGGTGTGGACGATCCAGCCCGCTTCGGTGTAGGGAGCGGGTTGCTTGGGATCGTTGATCGTGATGTACAGGTCGCCTGGTGTCGGCATAGCGAAGCCGACGAATCCATGGGCGGTCTGCCCGTCGTGGAGGCCGCCCGATTGCAGCGCGGGCATCTTGTCGAGCCGCCGGTAGTCGACCGCCAAGGTTGACGGCTGGGGCGCGTCGTCGGGATGAGTCCAAGGCTGATTGCCGCCGCCGTATCCGGCGAACATATAGCGCTGGTCGAACTGGAAGAACTGGTGAGACGTCGCGGTGATAGTCATTTCCACTACGTTGCATCCGGGCCCACTCGGATTCGCAAAATGAGTGGCGCATCCCGGCGGTAACCACGTTGCGCTGTTGACCGTGATGTCGGCGGTCGCGCCGCTAGCCGTCTGTACATGCACGGGCACGCCCATCTGACCGATCGGGAACGGTGCACTCTCGGGCGCGGGATCGGCCGAGCTGGAGGGACACGAGCAGGCGGCAACGGCCACGGCGACCGCGGCTGCCGCACTTACAAATCCCGCGTGCACCACGGGTGGTTACCCGCAGCGCTGCCGCGAAAAACGTGAGACTGCCGTGCCCGGGCTACTTCTTGAACCGCCCGGCGAATCCGCGCAGCGGCAGGTCGGCGCTGGTGATCACCCCCGGTGGCGCCGCGACGACCGACTTGATGGAAGCCAGCGCGGGCATGCCGGTGACGGTCATGCCGATCGAGGCGAAGTTGTCCGGATTGGACAGGTCGACGCCGGGCTTGGGGAAGATCATGTGCTTGTTGTAGATGCAGGGGTCGCCCTGAATCTGAGTGATGTAGCAGCCCTTGATGTTCCAGCTGGGATCGGTGTGCGGAGTCATCTGCCACTCCAGGTGCGTCTCGACCCGCGGCACGCCGCCGACCATGCCCTGGTACTTGATGTAGTTCCCGCCCAGCGATCCCTTGGGCAGCGTGTACCAGCCCAGGTCGACGTCCTTGGTGCACGCCCCCAGCTCGTAGCTGAACTTGACCTCGTCGAGCCGCAGGTCGAAGCAGTCGGCCATCATGTACACGCTGTCGGCAAACACCCGGGTGTACTTCTCCAGCTTCGCCGGGATTTCGGGGTCGTCGACCGGCTGGCCGTAGCCCACCTCGATCCAGGTGTCCTTGGAGTGGTGGCACGACACGTCGACCGATTCGATGGTGGTGACGTTCTCGATGTCGGCGACGTCGGCCGAGCACACCACGCCAAGGATCTGGTTGAGCCCCGGGTTCATCCCGGTGCCGTAGAACGTGGCGCCGCCCTTCTCGGCGGCCTCGGCCAGCAGCTGGCTGACCGGCTTGCCCGACGGGTGCGGATGGTTCTTGTCGCGGTGCCAGCCGGTGATCCAGTCCGCCGTGGTGACGATGTTGATGCCCGCCTCGAGCACCTCGACGTACAGGTCCTCGTCGGGGAACACCCCGTGAAATGTCAGCACGTCCGGCTTGGCGGCGATGATCTCCTCGATCGTCCCGGTGAAGGCCACCCCATTGGGCGCCAGCCCAGCGAACTCTCCGGTGTCCTTGCCGACCTTCTCCGGTGAATAACAGTGCACGCCAATGAGTTCGATGTCGGGCTGGGCGGCGATCCGCTTGATCATCTCGGTGCCGACGTTGCCGCTTCCGACCTGAAAGACGCGAACCGGTGCTGTACTCATTGCCTTGATCCTTCCTGCGTTGCGAACGCCTCGGGATAGAACTGCTTGGCCCACTTGCGAATTGAGGTGAAGCCTTCGTACTCGTCGGGGGCCAGGGCCGGCGGATCCGAATAGCGCTGGTGCCGCCAGATCTCGATGTCCTGCTCGAACTGGCGGATGACTTCGCGCCCGAATTCGTCCGCCTTGGCAGCGGCGCGATCGGGGTCTTTGTGCGGCGTCCGGCCGATGTACACCATGAAGCGCACATCGGAGGTGAACTCGTCGATCGGCGTGATCGCCGAGATGGTGCGGTTGTCGATCATGCCCCAGCTCTTGGTCACCGCGATGCCCAAGCCGCCGTTGATCGCCTGCACGCCGCTGTTGACGTCCTCGATCTTTTGCCCGTCGTCGCCTTCGAAGGTGATGGTGAAGTCGACATAGGACACCGGCTCGGCGAAGTCGTGGCGGGTGAACACCGGCACGATCGGGGTGTGGTGCACGAACTTGAAGTGTGCGAAGTCCACCCCGTTTTCCAGCACGTATTGCGGATGCAGTTCCAGGCTCTCGCGGTACAGCCGCTGCTGCGGGTAGTAGGCGTCGGCGCTGCTGCCGTCCTCGAACGCGGCGAACACGTCCGGCGCGCCGAAATAGGGTTCGCGGCGGTCCAGGTCGTGCCAGATGTACACCGACGCGTTGCGCTCGACCACCGGGTAGGTGCGGATGCGGCGACCGCGGTTGGGTCGATCCTGGTACGGGATGCAGACGTTGCGGCCGTCGGCGCTCCACTGCCACCCGTGGAACGGACACTGCAGCGCCTCGCCGACGACCTTGCCGCCATACCCCAGGTGCGCGCCCAGGTGCTCGCAATAGGCGTTCATCACGGTGAGCTCGCCGGATTCGGCGCGCCAGGCGACCAGTTCCTGGTCGAAGTACTTCATCTTGTGCACGTCGCCGACGCCGATCTCGTCCGACCAGGCGACCTGGAACCAGCCGGTCGGTTTCATCGACAACGGTGGCTTAGCCATCGAGCCCTCCCATGTGAGCTGCCCTCCCTCGCGTACGAATGATAGGCCGCGCGGCCGTAAAATCAAAGTACCCTCTATGAAACTGATCATCCGGCCCCGGCGCCAATCGATAAGATCGGCGAATGACCCGTCAGAGCACCGGCGCCGGCGTGGACGGTCGGCGCCCGAACCGGCGGGGCCACGCGACTCGCGAAAGCATGCTCGAGGCGGCGTTGCGATCGCTGGCCTCCGGCGAGCCGGGCTCGGTGTCGGCCAACCGCATCGCCAAGGACATCGGCGCCACCTGGGGCGCGGTCCAATACCAGTTCGGCGACACCGACGGGTTCTGGGCCGCCGTGCTGCACCGCACCGCCGAACGTCGCGCGGCGACGTTCTCGACGCTGTCGACGCCCATCTCGCCGGACGCCCCGCTGCGCGAGCGTGTCGGCGCCATCATCGATACCCTCTACCGCGGCCTGGCATCCGCGGATTCACGTGCGATCGAAAACCTGCGGGCCGCGTTGCCGCGTGATCCCGACGAGCTCGAGCGGCTCTACCCGCGCACCGCCGCCGAGCTGTTTTCCTGGGGCAAAAGCTGGCTGGAGACCTGCCAGCACGCCTTCGCCGGCCTGGCCGTCGACCCGGATCGGGTCCGCGAGGTCGCCGCCCTGATCCCCGGCGCGATGCGCGGCCTGGTCTCGGAGCGTCAGCTGGGATCCTATGCCGACCTCGACATGGCGCGCCGGGGCCTGACCAACGCTTTGGCCGCCTACCTCGAGCAGACCCGGCCGTAATGGCCGACATCACGATCCGCGAGGCCACGCCCTGTCGATTTCGGCGACGTGGCCGCGACGCACCATCCGGTGTGGCCGCAGTCCTTCACCTCGACGGGCGCACGCTGCATTGGGAGCCGGCACCCGGCGTGAAGGTGCCCCACCTGGGCTACCGCCTCAGGCGTCGATGACGACCCGTTCGCCGTCGGCCCGCGAGACGCATACCAGCATGCCGTCGTCGCCGGGGTCGGTGCGGCCACGGTGATCCACTTGTCCGGCAAGCACTTTGACCCGGCACGTCCCGCAGAATCCTTGGCGGCACGAGTACGGGGTGGTCGGGTCCCTGTCGAGCATGACCTCCAGCGCGGTCCGATTCGCCGGTACCTCGAGCACCTGGCGTGATCGTGCGAGCTCCAACTCGAACGGCACCCCGTCGACGACGGGCGCCGGGCTGAACCGCTCGTAATGCAGTGGCGCGCCGGCATGCTCGTTGCGGGCGATGCGGACGGCCTCCAGCATGCCGCTCGGCCCGCAGACGTAAACGGCGGTCGCCGGTCCCGCTCCGTCCAGCAGCTCCGCCACGGTGGCGAAGCGGCCGTGCTCGTCGTCGGCCCACACCGTCACCCGGTCCGGCCCCAGCGACACGACCTCGTCGAGCAACGGCATGTACTCGCGGCTGCGTCCGGTATAGATTGCGCGCCAATCGATGCCGCGTTGCGCGGCCACCTGGAGCATCGGCAGGATGGGCGTCACCCCGATACCGCCGATGACGAACAGCGCCTGCTGCTCGGCGGTGCCGAGGTAGAACGCATTGCGCGGACCTTCGAACGACAGCGTGTCGCCCACGTCGAAAGTCTCATGCATCTCGATGGATCCGCCTCCGCCGTCGGCGATCCGGCGAATGGCGATGCGGTAGTCGGTGCGCCGCCCGGGCGCGCCGCACAACGAGTACTGCCGGCGTCGGCCCGAGGGCAACAGGACGTCGATGTGGCCGCCCGGGGTCCAGGACGGAAGCAGCCCGCCGTCGGGATCGGCCAGGGTCAACGCGACAACGTCCGGTGCCAGGATCTCGCGCTCGGTCACCACCGCGGTCAGCTTGCGCTGCACCGTCTTCACCCGCGACGGCGACCACCGTGACACCGTGGCGAAGCCCTCGAAGACCGCCCGCACGCCCCACAGCAACGACCCGAAGCGGTCGTGGTCACGCCGTCCGTACAGGTCGGCGGGTCTGCTGGACCAAATGCTCTCCGGCACCGAAACCGTCCCCTACTTCTGCCGAATGTCCAAGCGCGCGAACAGCCGGATCGCTCCCGGGCTGATGCGCCGCATCGCGTAGCCGATCCGCGACTCTGCGGCGATCGGCAACACGGCCGGAGCGGTCTTGACGGACTTGACGATTGCCTTGGCGGTCGCTTCGGGGGTGAAGTTGCGGCGCCGATAAGCGGCGTCGGCCTTGCCCCGCGCCCGCTCCTGCTGGTCCGCGCTCATCCCCGCGTAGATCGTGTTCTTCGCGATGTTGGTGTTGACGAATCCCGGGCACACCGCCGTGACGCTGATCCCCTCATCGGCGAAGTCGGCCCGCAACGACTCGCTCAGCGCCAGTACCGCCGCCTTGGTCGTGCTGTAGGCGACCATGGACTTCGACGGCAGGTAAGCCGCCGCCGACGCCACGTTGATGATCGTGCCGCCCTCGCCACGTTCGACCATCTGCGCCCCGAACGCCCTGCTGCCCGAGATGACGCCGTGGACGTTGACGCCCATGATGTTTTCCCAGTTCGCCGAGCTCGTTTCCAGGAACCGGCCCGCCATCCCGATGCCGGCGTTGTTCACCAGGATGTCGACCACCCCGTGTTCGTTGCGCACTTGGGCCGCAAGCTCATTCATGGCGGCCTCGTCGCTGACGTCGACCTGGTAGACCGCGGCCTCGGCGCAGGCGGCGCGCACGGCGTCGGCGGTTTCCTTGGCGGCGGCCAGATCACGATCGGCGAGGACGATCTTTCGGGCGCCGTGCCGCGCCAGCTCCACCGCAGTGGCCCGGCCGATCCCGGCGCCGGCACCGGTGACCAGGGCGAGTTTGCCGCGCACGTCACGCCGCTCGCCGCGCACCTCGGTCGCCCCGGTGGCGGGCGCGCCGCCGGCGTTGCGATCGACCCACTCGGCGGTCAACCGGGCGATGACGTCCGGACGTGACGTCACCACCCAGTGCCCGCCCTCGATCTCGATCACTCTGCCGCCGCGCGGAATTGCTCCGGTGAAGCGTTGCAGCGCGGGCGTGACGAACATGTCGCGGCGCGGCACCAACGTCTGGACGGCGACCTTGGTCTCGGGCAGCTGGCGTCCCGGCGCCAGCATCGGCGCCGGCATGTTCTGCCGGTACAGGTTGAGCCCGTGCACATAATCGGTGACCGAGCGCAGGGTGTCGTGGTGCTGGCTGCGCGTGCTCGAGCGGCCGATGCGCTCAAGTGCCTCAATCACTTTCACGCCGACGTGCGACCGAAACGACAGTTCCGGCACCCAAGGGCACAGGAAGAAGCCGATGTAGCCGGACGCGATCAGTTGCCGGATGACCCGAGCCATGGCACGCGGCGTGCGTGCCGAGCGCAGGAATGCGCCGGCGTAATTCAGGTGCGGGCCTGAGATCGAGGTGAAGGAAGCGACTTTGCCCACCACCGAGTAGTCGGTGACCGCAGCCCATGCCTGGATCGACCCCCAGTCGTGGGCCAGCAGGTGCACCCTCCCCACACCCAGACTGTCGATCACCGCATCGATGTCGGAGACCAGTTGCGCGAAGAGGTATCCGGATCTCTTTGCGGGACGGGTTGATTCACCGGCGCCGCGCACGTCGTAGGCCACCACGTTGTAGGGCTTGCCGGCCAGCTCCTGGGCCACGCCGTCCCAGACATGATGGTTGTCCGGGAATCCGTGAATTGCCAAGATGGTTGGCCGCGCCGGGTCGATGTCGGTGTACCGGTGCACGGCCAGCGTGACGCCGTCGCTGGCGGTGGTGGTCGACGTGATGGTCATCGGTTCAGTGCGAGGCGCGCGCGGCCGGCGAGATGGCCAGGTAATCGACGGCCAGCCCCAGTCCACCGAGCTGCGAGGGGTGAAAGCCCGGCCGGTAGTAGTTGCCGACCGCCCGGATGAAGCGCATCGGCCCGGGCACCAAACCGCGGCGCGCGGCAGAGAAGTAGTCCCGCCAGCGCGGCTTGGTGCGGGGCGGCAGCTGGGGATCCAGCGAGTACATGAAACGCACGCCGCGGATCCACAACAGCAGCATGGCGGGAGTCACGACGAGCTGGGCGCGCACCTGGCGCCAGTAGCCGGCCTGCAGATGCTTCATGGTGTCGAAGGCCACCGCCTTGTGCTCGACCTCCTCGGCGCCGTGCCAGCGCAGCATGTCCAGCATCACCGGATCGGTGCCGATCTTGTCGTGGGCCGGCGAATCGAGGATCCACTCGCCCAGGATGGCGGTGTAGTGCTCAACGGCCGAGACGAGCGAAACCTGCTCGAGCAGCCAGCTCTGCCGGCGGCGCTGGCTCCAATCGGGCCGGGGCCCCAGCAGCCTGCCGAACAGCCACTTGATCTGGCCGGTGTAGGGGGTCAGGTCGATGCCGCGCGCGGCGAAGTGGGCGAGCACGTTGGCGTGCGCCTGCGAATGCACGGCCTCCTGGCCGATGAAGCCCTGCACGTCGAGCCGCAGCTGATCGTCCTTGATCAGTGGCAGCGTTTGTTTGAACACCTCGACGAAGAACTCTTCCCCGGCGGGCAGCAGCAGGTGCAGCACGTTGAGGACATGCGTCGCGAAGGGTTCACCGGGCACGTAGTGGAACGGCAGCTGCGCCCAGTCGAAGTCCACGTCGCGAGCCTCGAGCACCAGTCGCTCGTGGTCCAGCGAGGCGTCGTGTGGACCCGCCGCTTGGTTGTCGACGGTCAGCATCGTGCCCCCTACCTCGGCGTTTTTCCCTGGATCACGGTCTTGCGGTGGACGTCGCGCGTCCAAGTATAAGTACGCAGAGCAGATATGCGAAACCGCCGGTACTGGGTTCTTCGTGACGTCCTCAGCCGGCCGCGACGTGCCGGCGCAGCTCATACTGGCCCGGGTCCGGGTTCGCCAGCATCCGGCGGTGTTCGGCCGGCGTGAGGGGCCATACCTCGGGCACGCCGTCCTTGTTGAGGTACCAACTGTTGCAGCCGGTGGTCCACACGGTGTCGGGCATCGCGGCGCGCAACTTCGCGTTGAAACGCTCGGTCGCGGCTGCCGTCGGCTCGACCGTGTCGAACTCGTGGCGGCGCCAGCGCTCGATCCACCCCAGGATGTGATCCGCCTGAGATTCCGCGACAGTCGTAAGCGCGAGGTTTCCCACCGGGCTGTGCGGCCCCAGCATCATGAAGAAGTTGGGAAAACCGGACAGCGCCACGGTTTGGTAAGCCCGAGGCCCGTCGCGCCAGACGTCTTGGCGCGGATGCCGTCGCGGCCGATCAATTCCATCGGCCGGAAAAACGCGTGGGTGTCGAATCCGGTGGCGAGCACGATGATGTCCATCTCGTGCAGGACGCCGTCGGCGGTGACGATGCCGCGCCGTTCCACGTGGTCGATGCTCGCCGTCACCAGTTCGACATCGTCGCGCTGCATGGCCCGGTAGAAACCGTTCGACATCACCAGGCGCTTGCAGGCCGGCGTGTAGTCGGGCGTCAGCGACCGCCGCAACTCGGGATCGCGGATCTCCCAGAGGCTGGCGCGGCACAGCGCCGCCATGATCTTTCGGCGCAGGCCCGGCTTGGTCAGTCCGACCGCGAAGAAGTCGTACCCGAGGCTGTAGACGCGGTACGCCAACTTATCCAGCCACGGCATCTTGCGCCGCGTGATCCCGGTGAAGCCGCTGTAGCGCGGATTCGCCAGGCGCAGAACCCATTGCGCGGTGCGCTGGAAAAGCGCGACGTGCCCGGCCAGCCCGGCCAGACCGCACACCAGCTGGACGCCCGTCGACCCGTTGCCGACGATCGCGACGCGCCGACCTCGCAGGTCCACGCCGTGATCCCAACGCGCGGAGTGAAACACGTTGCCGCCGAAGTCATCCAAGCCCGGGATCGACGGCACTCGCGGGTGATGCAGCACGCCGGTGGCCGAGATCAAGAAGTCGACCGTGGATTCCTCGCCGGTGTCGGTGCGCAGTACCCAGCGGCCGTCGTCGAAACGCGCATGGACGATCTCGGTGCCGAACCGGATGCGTTCCCGCAAGGCGTAACGGTCGGCGATGTCCCGGAAATAGGCCTGGATTTCGCCGCCTGGTGAGAACAGGTGCGACCAGTCGGGATTCCTGGCGAAGCTGTACTGATAGATGCGCGACGGGATGTCGCAGACCAGACCCGGGTAGGTGTTCTCCCGCCAGGTGCCACCCACCTCGTCGGCCTTCTCGTAGATGGTCACGTCGGTAATACCGCTGCGCAGCAGAGCAATTGCGACGCACAGGCCCGACATCCCGGCTCCGACGACGGCTACGGCGGGATCGCGTCGCGTCATCGGTACTCCCGTGGTTCTCTTCGGTTACT
>NZ_LZMB01000158.1 GCF_001673555.1 Mycobacterium sp. 1165178.9
CTACGCGATGCTGGCCACCGGGCTCCTTGCGCTGTATCAGCTGACCGCCGAGGCGATCTGGTTGGCGACGGCAACCGATCTGCTGGACACTGCGCTGGCGCACTTCGCCGATGGGGCGCAACCCGGTCGCTGGTTCGACACCGCCGACGATGCCGAGCGGTTGGTGCTCCGGCCGGCCGACCCGCTGGACGGCGCGACTCCGTCGGGGGCGTCGTCGATCACCGAGGCGCTGCTGACCGCCGCGCACCTGGTCGACGGTGACCGCGCCGAGCGGTATCTGCGTGCGGTCACCGAATCGCTCGATGCGCACTCGGTGCTGCTGGAACGCGCGCCGCGGTCGGCCGGGCATTGGCTGGCGGTCGCGGAAGCGGCGGTGCGCGGGCCGCTGCAGATCGCGGTTGCCGTCGCCAACCAGATCGCCTCGGCGGTCAGCTGATACAGCGCAAGGAGCCCGGTGGCCAGCATCGCGTAGTCCTCGAGGATGGCGGCGCTCTCGCCGACCACGCCGCCCAGGCTGGCGCGTCGCAATCGGCCATCGACCACATGCAGATCCAGCAGCTCCCGCGCGCAGCGCCGTGCGGCTTCGGCCAGTTCGGGCTCGTCGAGCGCCACGCTGGCCTCGGCCAACGCGGTGATCGCCAGCCCGTTCCACGACGAGACGACCTTATCGTCGCGTCCGGGCTGGGTTCGGGTGCGCCGGGCGGCCAGCAGCGCGGACCGCACGCGGTTCAGCCGCCGCGGATCATCGGCATCGGCGGGTTGGGGGTCCCTCCCGCTCGCGGGTAGCTGCAGCACCGAGGTGCCGTGCTCGAACGTGCCGCTCTCGGTGACCGCGAAAATGGTTGCCGCCCACGGTCCGTCGTCGAGGCCGAGCACCTCGTTCAGCTGCGCCGGCGTCCAGACATAGGTCGAGCCCTCGCGGCCGTCCGCGTCGGCGTCAAGCGACGAGGTGAACATGGCACCGTCGGCCAGATCGTCGAGCAAAAATCGGGCGGTCTGGGCGCTGACCCGGCGCGCCAGGGGGTCACCGGTGCGCCGCGCCCAGTGCGCATACGCGCGCAGCAGCAGGGCATTGTCGTAGAGCATCTTCTCGAAATGCGGTACCACCCAAGCGTTGTCGACGCTGTATCGGGCGAAGCCGCCGCCGAGTTGATCGTAGATGCCACCGCGCGCCATCGCGTTGCCGGTGTGCGATACCGCCGCGAGCGCCGCCGGTGAGCCGGTGCGTTCGAAGTGGCGCAGCAGGGCCTCGAGCAACGCCGACGGCGGGAATTTCGGCGCGCCGCCGAACCCGCCGTGCACCGCGTCGAGATCATGGAGCAGCGTGGCGACGGCGAGGTCACACAACTCCGGCGCCACCGAGGGGCCACCGCCGGGAAGACCGGACGCCAACTTGCGTAGCTCGCCGGCGATATGGTCGGAGGCCTCCTCCACCTCGCCACGGCGTTCCCGCCAGGTCGTGGATACCGCCGAAAGGAGTTGCAGGAAGCCTTCTTTCGGATAGTAGGTGCCACAGAAGAAGGGGCGTCCGTCCGGAGTGAGGAAACACGTCATCGGCCAGCCGCCATGCCCGGTGAGGGCGACCGTGGCGTTCATGTAGACCGCGTCGATGTCCGGGCGTTCCTCACGGTCGACCTTGATGCAAACGAATCCCGCGTTCATCGCGGCGGCCACTTCGTCGTCTTCGAATGATTCGTGGGCCATGACGTGGCACCAGTGGCAGGCGGCGTAGCCGACGGACAGCAGGATAGGCACGTCACGCGCGACGGCGACGGCCAGCGCCTCGGGGGTCCACTGCTGCCAATGCACCGGATTGTCGGCGTGCTGGCGTAGATACGGGCTGGTCGCCAACCCAAGGGTATTCGTCGAAGCGGGGTCAGCCGGGCTCATCGCCGGGTCCCGGGGCTCGCGGCGAGCCGTCCGCCTCATCCCGGGCGTTGCCCCGGTCGACCGCGTCGGTGCCCTCGTCGGCGGCCTGGTCCGGTTCGGGGTGCTTGGGATCAAACGTTTCCGGCACCTTCTTCAATTGCCGGTTCATCGAACGCAGCAGAAACAGCGTGCTGATCAACAGCAGCACGACGATCAGCAGCCCGATCGGGCTGGCCTTGCCGAAATCGGGACCGGTGTGGTGCGGCTGGCCGTCGGCTTGCCAGCCGACGGCGGCGAGAAGCAGGTGATTCACTCGTCGCTCTCAATTCCGGCGAACAGGTCGTCTTCGGGGAGCCGGACCGGAACCCGCGACCGCGCCAACTCGAATTCCTCAGTGGGCCAGAGCCGTTGCTGCCATTCGATGGGAGCGGCAAAGAAGTCGTGGTCGGGGTCGATCTGCGTGGTGTGCGCCCGCAGCGCGTCGTCGCGCTGGCTGAAATACGCCGAGCACTCGACACGCGTGGTCACCCGGGACGCGAACGGATCATGCTTGGCGTCCCAGTGCTCGAGCCACTTCTTGAACGGGGGTTCTTGACCGTGCTTGATGGCTTCGTCGTGCAGCAGCTGCATCCGCGCGCGCAGGAAGCCGTGGTTGTAGTAGAGCTTGGACACCGTCCACGGCTCGCCGGCGTCGGGGAAGCGCCGATAATCACCGGCCGCCTCGAAAGCACCGACCGAAACCTGATGGCAGCGAATGTGATCGGGGTGGGGATAGCCGCCGTTTTCGTCGTAGGTGGTCATCACGTGCGGACGGAACTCGCGGACCACGCGGACCAGCGCCTCCACCGGCTCCTCCAGCGGCACCAGTGCGAAACAGCCCTCGGGCAGCGGCGGCAGCGGGTCACCCTGGGGCAATCCGGAATCGACGAAACCCAGCCAGGTGTGCTCCACGCCGAGTATCTCGGCGGCCTTGGCCATCTCGTCGCGGCGGATTTCGGCGATGTGTCCGTGCACCTCGGGCAGGTCCATCGCCGGGTTGAGGATGTCACCGCGCTCACCGCCGGTCAACGTCACCACCAGCACTCGATGGCCCTCGTCGGCGTAGCGGGCCAGCGTGGCCGCGCCCTTGCTCGACTCGTCGTCGGGGTGGGCGTGCACCGCCATTAACCGCAACTCGCTCACGTGCCCCCTTGTCTCACCTGGTGGTCGCCCGGTCTGACCCTATAATTCCAGTTTCGAGTTCGTTGCATGCTGTCGGCCGGTGCCGGCAGCCGACAACCAGGCATAACCAGGTATGACCGAATCCCCGATGTCGCGTCCGGAGGCCCGTTACGGGCGCTCCCGGCTGTCGCGTATCCCCCGCCGGTGGGTGATCGTCACGCTGGGCGCGCTGGTAGTCGTGGCCGGGCTCGTCGTTGCCCTCGCCGGTTATCACCGGTTCGGCACCAGCGACGTCAAGGGGACGATGGCCGGCTATCGGGTGATCGACGACCAGACGGCGTCGATAACGATCAGCGTGACGCGATCGGATCCGTCGCGGCCGGTGGATTGCATCGTGCGGGTCCGCTCGCAGGACGGCAGCGAGACTGGCCGGCGAGAGCTGCTGGTCCCGCCGTCGGACGCGGGCACCGTGCAGGTGACCACGACCGTGAAATCCTTCGAACCGCCGGTGGTGGCCGACATCTATGGCTGCGGCACCGATGTGCCCGCCTACCTGCGCCCTGCGTGACCTCACCAATCCGCGGCGAACTGCGAATATGAGGTCATCAACTGTTTGCGCGGTGGTAACATGGATTAATACACGGTTCCGGTTGGGACCGTGTTGCTGCATTAGCGGCCGTGAGCAAAACGGAGCGGCAGCACATGGGGCGGGACGCGCACACGTCGGGAGCGGCGGAGCTAACAGGACTCAACGCGAACTCGCGCAACAACATACGAGGAGCACGACGAGATGACGGACACTTCCGTGACCTGGCTTACCCAGGAGTCACACGACCGACTCAAGGCCGAGCTCGATCACTTGATTGCGAATCGTCCGGTCATCGCCGCGGAGATCAACGACCGCCGCGAGGAAGGCGACCTGCGCGAGAACGGTGGCTACCACGCCGCCCGCGAAGAGCAGGGTCAGCAGGAGGCGCGCATCCGCCAGCTGCAGGACCTGCTGAACAACGCGAAGGTCGGCGAGGCTCCCAAGCAGTCCGGCGTCGCGCTGCCGGGCTCGGTGGTGAAGGTCTGCTACAACGGCGACGAGTCCGACACCGAGACCTTCCTGATCGCCACCCGCCAGGAGGGCGTCAACGACGGCAAGCTCGAGGTGTACTCGCCGAACTCACCGTTGGGCGGCGCACTGATCGACGCCAAGGTGGGCGAGACCCGCAGCTACACGGTGCCCAACGGCAACACGGTGAAGGTGAAGCTGCTCAGCGCGGAGCCCTACCACTCCTGATCTGACGGGGGGCGGCCCGCCGCTAAGCCCGATGGTGGCGACCCGCTTCGCCCGGCACTGCCCGCGCTCGCGATCGCCACTAAGCCAGCGCCTGATCGAGATCTGCTAGCAGGTCGGCGATATCCTCGATGCCGACCGACAGGCGCACCAAATCATCGGGGACTTCCAATTGCGACCCGGCCGTCGAGGCATGCGTCATGGCGCTGGGATGCTCGATCAGCGACTCGACCCCGCCCAGTGATTCCGCCAGGATGAACACCCTGGTCTTGGCGCACAGATCGCGGGCGGCGTCGCGGCCGCCGCGCATGCGCACCGACACCATGCCGCCGAAGCCGCTCATCTGCCGTGCGGCGACCTCGTGTCCCGGGTGTGAGGGCAGACCGGGATAGAGCACCGTGCTCACCGAGGGATGCTCGGCGAGGAATTCCGCTACGGCCGAAGCGTTTTCGCTGTGCCGCTGCATTCGCAGCACCAGTGTCTTCAGGCCGCGCATCGTCAGGTAGGCGTCGAACGGGCCGGGCACCGCGCCGGCCCCGTTCTGCAGGAAGGCGAACGCCTGGTCCAGCTCTTGGTCGTCGGTGACCAGCGCACCGCCCACGACGTCGGAGTGCCCGCCGATGTATTTGGTGGTGGAGTGCAGCACGATGTCGGCGCCCAGCGTCAAGGGCTGCTGCAGCGCGGGCGAGGCAAAAGTGTTGTCCACCAACACTTTTGCCGCACTCCGCTTGCCCAGTTCGGCCAGGGCGGCGATGTCGGCGATGGACAGCAGCGGATTGGTCGGGGTTTCCGCCCAGATCAGCTTTGTTAGCGGCGTGATCGCGGCGGCGACGGCGTCCAACTCGTGCAGCGCCACCGGGGTGTATTCGACGTTCCAGTGGGTGAAGACCTTGTCGATCAATCGAAAGGTACCGCCATAGGCATCGTTCGGGATCACCACGTGGTCGCCGGGCCGCAGCACCGCCCGCAGCACGCAGTCGGTGGCGGCCATGCCCGAACCAAAGGCTCGCCCGTAGGCGCCGTCTTCGACGGCGGCCAGCGCCGCTTCCAGTGCGGTCCGGGTGGGGTTTCCGGTGCGCGCGTATTCGAACCCGCCGCGCAGGGAGCCGACGCCGTCCTGCGCGAAGGTACTGCTGGCGTAGATCGGGGCGTTCACTGCGCCGGTCGCCGGGTCCGGCCGATAGCCGGCGTGAATCGCTTTGGTAGCCAGCCCGGTGAACTCGGGATGGCCGTTGGGGTCGTCGCTCATCGACGATCAGCCTAGGTGACGGCCGGCCTCTCGGCGCCGTCGATCGGCAAGCACACCGTCGTCATGATCTTGTCCGCCAGCGTTTGACGCTTCGAATCCCATAGCGGGAAAAGGAAACCGATGAAGCAGATGATCGCGTCGACGAAATGCGCCAGCGAGCGCAGCACCGACATTCCGAAGCCGATGGGCCGGCCGGTGACTTCGCTGAGCACGTGGAACTTGAGCACCGATTTGCCGACGCTCGAGCCGGTGGTGCCCTGACGGTAGCCGTAATTCCAGATCAGATAGAACAGCCCGATTATCGAAGCCAACCACTGCGCCACCATGCCGGTGGTCGAGTTCTGCGTCGCGCAGTACTGGTTTACGGCGTATTGCGTGACGTCGGTGATGCAGGCGGTCTGTTGGGTGGCGACCAGGATCGCGGTGCCGATGCCGTGCACGACGACGTACGGGAGGATGTCGATGACGAATGCCAGCGCGCGGGTGAGCCATGGCGTGTAGTCCTGCGTCGGCAGCGTGCGGATCGCCGGTCCGGGTGGTGGCGGCGCGTATCCCCCGGCCGACGGTGGGTCCTACCCGCCG
>NZ_LZMB01000159.1 GCF_001673555.1 Mycobacterium sp. 1165178.9
CAGCATGCCTTCGCGTGCTTCATCGGACACGAAGAGCCGGGCCGATTCCTCGGCGAGGCGTTCGGCGTCGCGGTCGAACCCGTCCAGCACCGCGGCCGTGGTCAGTGCCTTGGAAGCCGCGAGGCCTTGAGGGGAACCACGGCCGATATCGGCGACCAGTTTGTCGACCGCGGCGTCGACGTCCTCGGCGGCCTCGGTGATCAATCCGATCTCGGCCGCTCGGCCGGCGTCGAACTTCTCGCCGGTCAGGTAGTAGCGCGCCGCGGCCCGGGCCGACAGTTTCGGCAGCAGCGTCAACGAGATGATCGCCGGTGCAACGCCGATGCGGGCCTCGGTCAGCGCGAAGGTGCTGCGCGGGCCGGCGACCGCGATATCGCAGGCACCCACCAGACCGAACCCGCCGGCACGGACGTGCCCGTTGATCGCGGCGATCACCGGCAGCGGCGACGAGACGATGGCCCGCATCAGGGCGGCCATCTCGCGGGCCCGTGCGACGGCCATGTCGTATGCCGATGGTGGCGACCCGTCCCCCGCAAGCGGGAGGTGCCCCCCTCGACCGGCTACGCCGCTCTCGCGATCGCCACTGGGGTCGCCCCCGCCGGCTTCGCTGAGATCCGCACCGGCGCAAAAGGTGCCGCCGGTGTGGCCCAGCACCACCAACCGTGCCGCCGCATCGGCGGAGGCGTCACGCAGCCCCTGGTGCAGCTGGCTGACCAGCGTGGTGGACAGCGCGTTGCGGTTGTGTGATGAGTTCAGCGTCAGTCGCGCGTAGGGTCCGCCCGTTTGGGCCGGCCCGGCGTATTCGACGAGAGCTTCCATCAGTAGCTTCGGGGCAGGCCCAGCGACGTCTGCGCGACGAAGTTCAGCACCATCTCGCGGCTGACCGGAGCGATTCGGCCCAGCCGGGCCGATGCCAGCATGGCCGCTACACCGTATTCCTTGGTCAGCCCGTTGCCGCCCATCGACTGCACCGCCTGATCCACCGACCGTGTAGCCGCTTCGGCCGCAGCGTATTTGGCCATGTTCGCGGCCTCGGCCGCGCCCATGTCGTTGCCGGAGTCGTAGAGGGTGGCGGCCTTTTGCAACATCAGCTTGGCCAGCTCGACCTCGATGTGGCACTGCGCCAACGGATGTGACAGGCCCTGGTGCGCGCCGATCGGCGTGCCCCACACCTGGCGCGTCTTGACGTAGTCGGCTGCCCGGCTGAGGGCGAACCGTCCCATCCCGACGGAACTCGCCGCACCCATGATGCGTTCGGGGTTGAGGCCGGCGAAAAGCTGTGCGATGGCTGCATCTTCGGCGCCGACGAGCGCGTCGCCGGGCAGCCGGACATCGTCGAGGAAGACCTGGAACTGGCGTTCGGGGCTGATCAGTTCCATTTCGATCGGGGTGTAGCTGAAGCCCGGAGCGTCGGTGGGCACCACGAACAGCGCGGGGCGTAGCTTGCCGGTCTTGGCCTCCTCGGTGCGTGCCACCACCAGCACCGCCTGCGCCTGGTCGATGCCGGAGATGTATACCTTCTGCCCCTTGAGGATCCAGTCGTTGCCGTCCCGGCGGGCGGTCGTGGTGATCTTGTGCGAGTTGGAGCCGGCGTCCGGTTCGGTGATGGCGAATGCCATCGTCAGCGTGCCGTCAGCGATACCGGGAATCCACCGCTTCTTCTGCTCCTCGGTGCCGAACTTGCTGATGATGGTGCCGTTGATGGCGGGGGAGACGACCATCAGCAGCAGCGCGCTACCCGCTGCCGCCATTTCCTCCATGACCAACGACAGCTCGTACATTCCGGCGCCGCCGCCGCCGTACTCCTCGGGCAGGTTCACGCCGAGGAAACCGAGTTTTCCTGCCTCCGACCATAATTCATCGGTGTGCTCATGTGCGCGGGCCTTGCGCAGGTAGTACTCGCTGCCATAGTTGGCTGCCCACGCTGCCACCGACTTCCGTAGGGCCTGGCGCTCCTCGCTTTCGATGAAGCTGGTATCGGTCATGCTTGATCTCCTTCTGAATGTGGCGCTTCCACTCTTGCCAGCACAGCGCCGACTTCGACTTGCTGACCGGTCTTGACATTGAGTTCGGCGAGTACCCCGTCGACCGGGGCGGCGATGGTGTGTTCCATCTTCATGGCCTCCAGCCAGATCAACGGCTGGCCGGCGGTGACGGTGTCGCCGATGTCGGCACCGAGCCGGATGACGCTGCCGGGCATCGGCGCCACCAGTGAGCCCTTTTCGACGGTCGAACCGGGCTCGGGGAAACGGGGCAGCGCGATCAGGTGCACCGGTCCGCGGGCTGAGTCGACGTAGACACCGGAATCGTCCGCGTCGTACCGCCGCACCGAGAAGCTGTGGTCGACGCCGTCGGCCCGCAGCACCACGTCATTCGCGGTGGCCGACACCAGTTGCACCGACGGGTCTTCGGGGAGCACCAAACCGGTTCTGCTGAAACGGTATTGAACTCGGTGCTCGTCACCCTGTTCGTCGCGATAGTCCTTGACCTGGTGGCCCGATGCCAGGTTTCGCCAGCCGCTGGGAACCGCACCCAACACCGGCGCGGTAGCGCGGTTGTGTGCGGCATCGGCGAGTGCGGCCGCGATGGCGGACAGGCGGATCACCGCGGCGTCGCCCAGTGGCGCCGCCAACCGCGCCAAGTCGTGGGTGTCGAAGAACGCTGTGTCGGTGGCGCCGTCGAGGAACGCCGGATGCCGCAGCACGTTCACCAGCAGGTCGCGGTTGGTGCGTACCCCGTGCACGCGGGCGCGGGCCAACGCGTCGGCGAGGACCAGCGAGGCCTGACGGCGCGTGGGGGCGTAGGAGATGACCTTGGCCAGCATCGGGTCGTAATGGATGGAGACCGTGAAGCCGTCGATTATGCCCGAATCCAGCCGGATCCCGGTTCGTTGCCCCAGCGAGCCGAACTCGGCCCGAACGGACGGCACCTCGAACGCGCGTACCAGACCGGCCTGGGGCTGCCAGTTCTTGGCGGGGTCCTCGGCGTAAAGCCGGGCCTCAATCGAATGTCCCTGCGCGGCGGGAGGTTGCGCGTCGAGACGGTCGCCATCGGCGACGGCCAACTGCAGTTCGACGAGGTCGAGCCCGGTGGTCTCTTCGGTGACTGGGTGTTCGACCTGCAGCCGGGTGTTCATCTCCAGGAAGTAGAACTCGCCGTCGTCGTCGGCCAAGAACTCCACCGTCCCGGCCCCGGTGTAGCCGATGGCCTCGGCGGCCAACCGGGCCGCGTCGAACAGCTTGGCGCGCATGCCCACCGTGCGCTCCACCAATGGCGACGGGGCTTCCTCGATGATTTTCTGGTGGCGGCGCTGAATCGAACATTCGCGTTCGCCGACCGCCCACACCGTGCCGTGGGTGTCGGCCATGATCTGGACCTCGATGTGGTGGCCGGTGGGCAGGTAACGCTCGCAGAAAACGGTCGGGTCACCGAACGCCGACTGCGCTTCCCGACTTGCCGCAGCGACTTCGCCCGCGAGCGCGGACAATTCGCGGACCACGCGCATCCCGCGACCACCGCCACCCGCGGAGGCCTTGACCAGAACCGGCAGCTGAGCCTCGGTGACGGTGTCGGGATCGAGCTCGTCGAGCACGGGCACTCCGGCCGCGGCCATCAGCTTCTTGGACTCGATCTTCGAACCCATCGCGCGCACCGCCGCCACTGGGGGCCCGACCCACGTCAACCCGGCGTCTTGGACGACGGCCGCGAAGTCGGCGTTCTCCGAGAGGAACCCGTAACCGGGGTGTATCGCGTCGGCACCCGCGGCGCGGGCGGCGGCGATGAGGGCGGCGGCGTTCAGGTAGTCGTTGGTCTTGCCCAGCCGCACCCGGGCATCGGCCTCGGCGACGTGCGGCGCGCCCGCGTCGGGGTCGGTGTAGACGGCCACGGTGCCCAGGCCGAGACGACGGCAGGTGGCGAACACCCGGCGGGCGATCTCGCCGCGGTTGGCGACCAGAACTCGAGTAACCATGGGGCTCACATCCGGAAGACGCCGAAGTTCGACGTCCCCTTGATCGGGCCATTGGCGATGGCGGACAGACAGATTCCCAATACCGTGCGGGTGTCGCGCGGGTCGATCACCCCGTCGTCGTAGAGCATCCCGGACAACACCAGCGGTAGCGACTCGGCTTCGATCTGGCCCTCGACCGCGGCCCGCATCGCCGCGTCGGCATCCTCGTCGACCTGCTGGCCGCGCGCCTCGGCGGCCGCGCGGGCCACGATCGACAACACGCCCGACAGTTGGGCGCCACCCATCACCGCGGACTTGGACGTCGGCCAGGCGAAGAGGAACCGCGGATCGTAGGCGCGGCCGCACATGCCGTAGTGCCCCGCGCCGTAGGACGCGCCGATCAGTAGCGAGATGTGCGGGACGGTCGAATTGGACACGGCGTTGATCATCATCGAGCCGTGCTTGATCATCCCGCCCTCTTCGTAGTCCTTGCCCACCATGTAACCGGTGGTGTTGTGCAAGAACAACAATGGCGTGTCGGAGCGGTTGGCCAACTGAATGAACTGGGTGGCCTTCTGGGACTCCTCGCTGAACAACACCCCGCGCGCATTGGCCAGGATGCCGATCGGATATCCGTGCAGTTGGGCCCAGCCGGTCACCGCGCCGTTGTTCGATACCGAGGAACTCATCGGCATCGTTCCGGCGGATCTGCGCATCCCGTTCGATCCCCGCGAAGTGATCGCCCGCATCGTCGACGGCTCCGAATTCGACGAATTCAAGCCGCTGTACGGGTCCTCGCTGGTGACCGGCTTGGGCTTCGGCCCCTGTTTGGCCCAGTTCAATCGGGCGACGACGCGACGGCCGATCCGGATGGCGTCGAGTTCGTCGACGGCGAAGTAATCGGCCAAACCCGAGATCCGGGCGTGCATTTCGGCGCCGCCGAGCGATTCGTCGTCGGATTCCTCTCCGGTGGCCATCTTCACCAGCGGGGGACCCGCGAGGAACACCTTGGAACGTTCCTTGATCATCACCACGTGATCGGACATCCCCGGGACGTAGGCGCCGCCCGCGGTGGAATTGCCGAACACCAACGCGATGGTGGGGATACCGGCCGCCGAGAGCCGGGTCAGGTCGCGGAACATCCGTCCGCCGGGAATGAAGATCTCCTTCTGCGTGGGCAGGTCCGCACCGCCGGACTCAACCAGCGAGATCACCGGAAGACGGTTCTCGAACGCGATCTGGTTGGCACGCAAGATCTTCTTCAGGGTCCACGGATTGCTGGTGCCGCCTTTGACCGTCGGATCGTTGGCGACGATCATGCATTCGACGCCTTCGACCACGCCGATCCCGGTGACCGTGCTGGCGCCGACCTTGAAGGCGCTGCCCCAGGCGGCCAGCGGGCTGAGTTCCAAGAACGGCGAATCCTGATCGACCAGCAATTCAATGCGTTCGCGGGCCGTCAGCTTGCCACGGTCATGATGGCGCTGAACGTATTTGGTCCCGCCACCGGCCAGCGCGTTGGCGAGCTCGCTGTCGATCTCCTCGAGTTTTGTGATCGCCGCCGCCGCGGCGTCGGTGAATGCGGTGGCCTCCGCGTCGAGGGTGGACTGCAGCACGGTCATGATTGGAATCCCAGAAGTTTGGCGGACAGTGCGGTGAGGATCTCGGTCGTCCCTCCGCCGATGCCCAGGATCCTCATGTCCCGGTATTGGCGTTCGACCTCCGATTCGGCCATGTAACCCATGCCCCCGAACAGCTGAACGGCTTGGTGGGCCACCCATTCGCCGGCCTCGACGGCGGTGTTCTTGGCGAAACACACCTGCGGAATCAGGTTCGTCTCGCCGGCGAGCTGGCGCTCGACCACGCTGCGCGAGTAGACCCGGGCGACGTCGACGCGACGGGCCATCTCCGCCAACGTGTTCTGCACCGACTGCCGCGATATCAGTGGCCGGCCGAACGTTTCGCGGTCGCGACACCATTGCACCGTCAGGTCCAGGCACCGCTGCGCGCTCGAATAGGCCTGTGCGGCAAGGCCGATCCGTTCGGCGACGAAGGCCTGGGCGATCTGGGCGAATCCGCTGTTCTCGGCGCCCACCAGGTTGGCCACCGGGACGCGGACATCGGTGTAGGACAGCTCGGCGGTGTCCGAGGACCGCCAGCCCATTTTCTCCAGCTTGCGGCTCACCTCGAAGCCGGGTGTGCCCTTCTCGACCACCAGCAGCGAAACCCCGCCGGCGCCCGGACCTCCGGTGCGTACTGCGGTGACCACATAGTCGGCGCGGACTCCGGAGGTGATGTAGGTCTTCGCGCCGTTGACAATGTAGTGGTCACCGTCGCGAACCGCCGAGGTCCGAAGATGTCCGACGTCGGAACCGCCCCCCGGTTCGGTGATGGCGAGCGAACCGATCATCTCGCCGGCGCG
>NZ_LZMB01000160.1 GCF_001673555.1 Mycobacterium sp. 1165178.9
GGTCGTCGAGACGGTGCAGCGAGACGGAATCTGCGTGCAGGTGATCGCACCCGCGCCGGAACTGCCCGGCGAGCGGGCCGCGTCCGCACAACAGCTGGCGTTGCGGCTGGCGGCCGAGCTCGGCGTGGTCGGGGTGCTCGCCGTCGAGCTCTTCGAGACGGTCGACGGCGAACTGCTGGTCAACGAGCTGGCGATGCGGCCGCACAACTCCGGGCACTGGACCATGGACGGCTCGCGCACCAGCCAGTTCGAGCAGCACCTGCGCGCGGTGCTGGACTACCCGCTCGGCGATACCGACGCCATCGCGCCGGTGACCGTGATGGCCAACGTGCTGGGCGCGCCCGAGCCCCCGGAGATGAGCGTCGACGAGCGGCTGCATCACCTGTTCGCGCGGATGCCCGACGCGTGCGTCCACCTCTACGGCAAACAAGAACGGCCCGGCCGCAAGGTCGGACACATCAACTTCGTCGGCTCCGGGCCGGCGGACCAGGAAAGCGTGGGGAAGCTGCGGGAACGCGCCGACCTGGCGGCACACTGGTTGTCACACGGGCAGTGGACGGACGGATGGGATCCACATGACTAGAGCGCCTCGCGTCGGGGTGATCATGGGCAGCGACAGCGACTGGTCGGTGATGGCCGACGCCGCGGCGGCGCTGGCCGAGTTCGACGTGCCGGCCGAGGTCCGGGTGGTCTCCGCGCACCGCACCCCGCAGGTGATGTTCGAGTACGCGCGTGATGCGGCCGGGCGCGGCATCGAGGTGATCATCGCGGGGGCCGGGGGAGCCGCGCACCTGCCCGGGATGGTCGCGTCCGCGACGCCGCTGCCGGTCATCGGCGTGCCGGTGCCGCTTTCGCGCCTCGACGGCCTGGACTCGTTGCTGTCGATCGTGCAGATGCCCGCCGGGGTGCCGGTGGCCACGGTCTCCATCGGGGGCGCCCGCAACGCGGGCCTGCTCGCCGTGCGCATCCTCGGGTCGTCGGACCCTGACCTGCGCGCGCGGATCGTCGACTTCCAGGAGCAGCTGGCGCACAGCGTGCGGGCCAAGGATGAGGCGCTGCAGCAGCGTCAGGGTAGGGTTACTGGCCAGTAGCTCGGCGACGGAGTGGGCCGGGCAGCGGCCCGCCAGAAGCCGGGCAAATTTGGCAGAGTACAAGGAGGCCAACATGGCTCAGTGGGCCGGAGACCCCACCTTTGATTTGTTCCAATTGCCCGAGGAACACATTGAATTGCGGGCAGCGATTCGGGCGTTGGCGGAGAAGGAGATCGCGCCGCACGCCGCCGATGTGGACGAGAATTCGCGCTTCCCGCAAGAGGCCCTGGACGCGCTCAACGCGTCGGGCTTCAACGCGGTCCACATTCCCGAGGAATACGGCGGTCAGGGCGCGGACTCGGTCGCCGCATGCATCGTGATCGAAGAGGTGGCGCGCGTCGACGGATCCGCCTCGCTGATTCCCGCCGTCAACAAGCTGGGCACCATGGGCCTGATCCTGCAGGGCTCAGAGGAGCTGAAAAAACAGGTGCTGCCATCCCTGGCCAAAGACGGGGCGATGGCCTCCTACGCTTTGAGCGAGCGCGAAGCCGGCAGCGACGCGGCGTCGATGCGGACCAAGGCCAGGGCCGACGGGGATGACTGGATTCTGAACGGCACCAAGTGCTGGATCACCAACGGCGGCAAGTCCACCTGGTACACCGTGATGGCGGTGACCGATCCGGACAAGGGCGCCAACGGCATCTCGGCGTTCATGGTGCACAAAGACGACGAGGGCTTTTCCTTCGGCCCGAAGGAAAAAAAGATGGGCATCAAAGGCTCGCCGACCACCGAGTTGTATTTCGAGAACTGCCGCATCCCCGGCGACCGGATCATCGGCGAACCCGGCACCGGGTTCAAAACCGCACTGCAGACCCTCGACCACACCCGTCCCACTGTGGGCGCGCAGGCGGTGGGCCTCGCGCAGGGTGCCGTGGACGCCGCCGTCGCCTATACCAAGGATCGCAAGCAGTTCGGCAGGTCGATCTCGGACTTTCAGGGTGTGCAGTTCGAGCTCGCCGACATGGCTATGAAGGTCGAGGCGGCCCGGCTGATGGTCTACACCGCCGCGGCCCGCGCCGAACGCGGCGAGCCCAACCTCGGTTTCATCTCCGCGGCCGCGAAGTGCTTCGCCTCCGACACCGCCATGGACGTGACGGAGGCGGCCGTGCAATTGTTCGGCGGCGCCGGCTACACCACCGACTTCCCGGTCGAGCGAATGATGCGTGACGCCAAGATCACTCAGATCTACGAGGGCACAAATCAGATTCAGCGCGTGGTGATGTCGCGAGCGTTGCTGCGCTGACGGTTTTGCGGCGATGCCGTTGCGAAGAGTCGGGCCACACCGCTTAGGATCTGCACTCGGTGCGTGAAGTCCACACCGACGATCGGTAAACAGTCACCGACGTACGTCCGACCACTGGAGCAGAGGGCTCATCGCGGCAAAGGGGTCTGAAGTGCAGAACGTGCCTTCTGATGCCCGTCCACAGGTGGCCGGGATTTGATGCCCGTGCGCGCTCCTGTGACCCCGACGGCGAGTTGGCAGTCACTGTCGTTGCTGTTGGTCGAGGACGACCGTGCCGATGCGGTGCTGGTGGAAGACCTGATCACCGACGCGGTCACCGACATCCGGGTGGTATGGGCCAAGTCGATGGCGCACGCCGAGCGCGAGCTGGAATCCGCCCGGCCCGACTGCGTGCTGCTGGATCTGCATCTGCCGGACGCCAGCGGGATCGACGCGCTCAACCGCATCGCGGACCTCGACGCCACCGTGCCGATCGTGGTGCTGACCGGACTGAACGACGAGTACTTCGGGGCTTCGGCGGTGGCCGCCGGCGCCCAGGACTACTTGGTCAAGGGCCGCGTCGAGCCGGAGATGTTGCGCCGAGCGCTGCTGTACGCCATCGAGCGCAAGCGCGCCGAGCTCATCGCCGCCGACCTGCACGCGACGCAGTTGCGCGCCCGAGAGAACGCGCTGCTGGAACGTGGCCTGCTGCCATCGCCGCTGTTGCTGGACAACCCGGGCGTCGACATCGTCGCCCGGTACCGGCCGAGCCGCGAAGACGCATTGCTGTGCGGAGACTTCTACGACGTCGTCCAGACGGCCGACCGAACCGTGCACGTGCTGATCGGCGACGTCGCCGGGCACGGTCCGCACGAGGCCGCCCTGGGCGCGGCACTACGGATCGCGTTTCGTGCGCTCACCTTCGCCGGTGTGCACGGCGTCGAACGGATGCGCCAGCTCGAGCGGGTCTTGTATTCGGAGCGCACCGACACCGGAATCTTCGCGACGGTGCTCAGCCTCGAGATCTCGCCCGACAGCCCGCGGGTCAGCGTCATCCGTGCCGGCCATCCCGGGATGCTGGTTCAGGCCGGGGGAACCGTCCAGTGGCACGAGCCGGCGGGCGGCCCGGCACTGGGCCTGCACGCCGGCGACTGGCCGTCCGAAGAGCTGGACCTGCCCGCCGGGCACGCCCTGCTCTTGCTGACCGACGGGCTCTTCGAGGGATATTCGGGGGAGGGCACGCAACGTCTCGGCGAGGACGGCCTGCTTGACCTGGCCCGCGCGCATGCGAATCAGCCCGGTCCCGCGTTCGTCGACGCACTGATCAACGGTGCCCAGGCGCTCGCCCAGCCACGCGGCGGTCTGACCGATGACATCGCCGTCCTGCGCATCGAAAGGACCGCCACGTGATGGCGTCGCGCCCACTGCGGATCACGGAGCTCACGGTGCGGGGATGGCTCGCGTTGGTGCTGTGGGTCATGGGCGTGATAGTGCTCGTCGGGGCGTCGGTCGGCGCCGTGTTGCTGCATCGGGCCGACGAGGTGTCGCGCGAGTTGGCCGAGAACATTCAGCCTGCGCGCGTCGCCGCGGCGCGTTTGCAGTCGGCGTTGCGTGACCAGGAGACGGGCATGCGCGGCTACATGATCGCCGCCGACCGGCAGTTCCTCGCGCCGTATTACGACGGACAGCGCGCCGAACAGGATGCGGCTAACGAGATTCGGCGTCTTGTGGGCGGACGTGCGGAGTCGATGGCCGATCTCGACGCCGTGGAAGCCGCCGCCGCCGACTGGCGAACAAACTATGCCGAGCCGCTGATCGCCAACGTGGCTCCCAAGACGCCGACCTACGTCAGCCCCCGGACCGCCGATATGGGCAAGATCAAGTTCGATCGCCTGCGTGAGCTTTTCGAAACGCAGAACACGCACCTGACGCTGGCCAGGACGGCTGCCATCGACGAGCTGAACGAGATCAACCGCTGGCGCGACTGGGTGCTGGGTACCACGGTGCTGATCGTGATCGGGGCGGCCCTGCTGTTGGGGCTGCTCAGTCGCGCTGCGATCACCCGGCCGATCGCGGCGCTGGCCGCGGCCTGCCGGCGGATAACCGAGGGCAATTTCGAGGAGACGATCACGCCTCCGCGGCGTCCCAAGGACATTCGGAAGATGGCGATCGACGTGGAGGACATGCGCAAGCGCATCGTCTCCGAACTCGCGGTGTCGCATGATGCCCAGGCGCAGCTGGACGAACAAGCCGCCGAATTACGGCGATCCAACACCGAACTCGAGCAGTTCGCCTACGTCGCCTCCCACGACCTGCAGGAGCCGCTGCGCAAGGTGGCGTCCTTCTGCCAGCTGCTGGAAAAGCGCTACGGCGACAAGCTCGACGAGCGCGGGGTCGAATACATCGGTTTCGCGGTCGACGGCGCCAAGCGCATGCAGGCGCTGATCAACGACCTGCTCACCTTCTCCCGGGTCGGCCGGCTGGGCACCACCGAAACCGAGGTGCAGCTCGACGCTACGCTCGATGCCGGCCTCGCCAATCTGGCCGTCGCGATCGAGGAAACGGATGCACAAATCGTGCGCCCGGCCCAGCCGCTGCCGCGGATCGTCGGGGATCCCATGCTGCTGACGATGCTGTGGCAGAACTTGATCGGCAACGCAATCAAGTTCCGGCACAAGGACCGTCGGCCCCGCGTCGTCATCGAATGCGCGCCCGGGACCGGCGTCCATGACCGAGAATGGCTGCTGAGCGTGGCGGACAACGGCATCGGCATCCCGGAGGAATTCTCCGACAAGGTCTTCGTCATCTTCCAGCGGCTGCACGGCCGGGATGTCTACGCCGGCACCGGAGTAGGTCTGGCACTGGTGAAGAAGATCATCGAGCACCACGGCGGCACCGTGCGGATCGACACGTCCTACACCGAGGGGACCCGATTCGAATTCACTTTGCCCATGCCCGAACCCGTCGACGAAGCAGACTCGGTTGCTTTGGAAGGAGCGCATCAATGACCACGCCGGATGGCAGAGCTATCGACATCCTGCTCGTCGAGGACGACCCGGGCGACGAGCTCATCACCCGGGAAGCGTTCGAGCACAACAAGCTCAAGAACCGGCTGCACGTCGCGCACGACGGGGAGGAAGGCCTCAATTACCTCTACCGCCGCGGTGAGTTCGCCGACGCGCCGCGGCCCGACCTCATCCTGCTCGACCTGAATCTGCCCAAATACGACGGCCGCCAGCTACTGGAGAAGATCAAGTCCGACCCCGACCTGTCGCGAATCCCGGTCGTGGTGCTCACCACCTCCTCGGCGGAGGAGGACATCCTCAAAAGCTACAAGCTGCACGCCAATGCCTACGTCACCAAACCGGTTGACCTGGACCAATTCATGAAGGCCGTCCGGCAGATCGACGAGTTCTTCGTTCAGGTTGTGCGGCTGCCGGGCAACGGGGCCTAGCCGCGCGACTTGCGTCTCGATAGCCGGGTGAACAGCAACCCGAGCAGGATCAGCAGCAGGAACACGGTCTGCTAGACGGCAGTAGCACGCCGGCGAGTGTTGTCGACTCATTACCCATCGCCAACCGATGCTACGTGCAGGTGCTCGGCGAACAGCTACCGCACAGTTACCTCTTATTTAATGTCAAGGGTTTGTATATTCACGATTGGTTAACTTTTTGTTGTCCCCGCAATAGCAGCCGGCGGCGTCCACCTGCGGATTCGCCGCCGCGACGTCCAGAGGAGTCGCGTGAGGTTCGCACGATATGTCGCGGCGCTGGGCCTGGTGGCCGTCATCGCCCTGGCGCTGACGGCGTGCGGCGGCAACTCGAACTCGTCCGGCGCCAAGTCGGCGGTGGACTGCGGCGGCAAGAAGGTGCTGAAAGACAGCGGCTCGACCGCGCAGCAGAACGCGATCGAGCAGTTCGTCTACGCCTACGTCCGGGCATGCCCGGGTTACACGCTGGATTACAACGCCAACGGATCCGGCGCCGGCCTGACCCAGTTCCTCAACAATCAAACCGACCTCGCCGGTTCCGACATTCCCCTGGACCCCTCCACCGGTCAGTACGATCGGGCGGCGCAGCGTTGCGGCTCGCCGGCCTGGGATCTGCCCACCGTGTTCGGGCCGATCGCGGTCACCTACCACCTCACCGGGCTGAACGGGTTGAAACTGGACGGGCCCACCGTCGCGAAGATCTTCAACGGCACCATCACCAAGTGGGACGACCCGGCGCTGAAGGCCATCAACCCGGGCCTCAACCTGCCGTCGACATCCATCGCGGTCATCTTCCGCAGTGACAAATCCGGTACCACGGCGAACTTTCAGAAATATCTGGACGGCGCGTCCAGCGGGGCGTGGGGCAAAGGCACCAACGAGACGTTCAACGGCGGCGTCGGACAGGGCGCCAGCGGGAACAATGGCACGTCCGCTCTGCTGCAGAACACCGAGGGGTCGATCACCTACAACGAGTGGTCCTTCGCGGTGGGCAAGCAGCTGACCATGGCGTCGATCATCACGCCCGCGGGGCCGGACGCGGTGCCGATCACCAAGGACTCCGTCGAGAAGACGATCGGCGGCGCGACCTTCAGCGGGCAGGGCAACGACCTGGTGCTGGACACCTCGTCGTTCTACAGGCCGACGCAGTCCGGTGCGTACCCGATCGTGCTCGCGACTTATGAAATCGTCTGCTCGAAGTATCCGGACGCGGCCACGGGCGCGGCGGTCAAGGCTTTCATGCAGGCGGCGATCGGTCCGGGCCAGGACGGTTTGGACCAGTACGGTTCCATCCCGCTGCCCAGCTCGTTCACGGCGAAGCTGTCGAGCGCGGTCAATGCGATTTCCTGACGAAGCGAAGGAGGCTCGAGGGTGAGCGATAGCGCGCCGGCCTCGCGGGTCGGGTCCTGGTTCGGCCCCTACCGGCTGGTGCGACTGCTGCGCCAGGGCGGCATGGGTGAGGTGTACGAGGCCGAGGACACCCGCAAGGGCCGCATGGTGGCCCTGAAACTGATCTCGCAGCAGTTCTCCGGCAACCCGGAGTTTCGCGCGCGCCTGCAGCGCGAGGCCGACATCGCCGGTCGGCTGACCGAACCGCATGTGGTGCCGATCCACGACTACGGAGAGTTCGACGGGCGCTTTTACGTGGACATGCGCCTCGTCGACGGCGTCAACCTGGCCACGCTGTTGCTTCGGGACGGGCCGTTGACCCCGCCGCGGGCGATCGCCATCATCAGCCAGGTCGCCGCCGCGTTGGACGCGGCGCACGCGGCCGGGGTCACGCACCGCGACGTCACACCGGGGAACATTTTGGTCACCCCCAGTGACTTCGCCTACCTGGCGGATTTCGGCATCGCGCGGGCCGCGACCGATCCGGGGCTGACCCAGGTCGGGACCGCTATCGGAACCTATTACTACATGGCGCCGGAACGATTCACCGACGACGAGGTCACCCACAGCGCCGACATTTATTCGCTCGCATGTGTTTTGAGTGAGTGCCTGACCGGATCACCGCCATATCGGGCGGATACCGTCGAACGGCTGGTGGCCGCGCACCTGACGAAGAATGCCCCGCCGCCCAGCCAATTGCGTCCGGGCGCGATCCCGCCCGCCCTGGATCGCGTGATCGCCAAGGGCATGGCCAAACGTCCCGAGGAGCGCTACCGCACCGCGGGTGAATTCGCCGCCGCCGCCCATGACGCGCTGACCGGATCCCAGCAGCTGCAGGCCAGCACGATTCTGCGTGACGGCGAAGGCGCGGCCCTGGGTGCGGGCGCGAACGCTGCGCTCTTGGCGCGGGAGCCGGGTCCGTTCGCCTCGGCACCGAGCGCCGACACCGTGGCGGGTCCGTGGCCCGCCGGGGGCAGCGGACCCAACAGGAGCGTCCGGTCCGGCCCCGGGCCCTCGCTGATCCGTGCCGCCCCAACGACTTCCGCTCGCGCTTACCGACCCGTCCCGGACTTCAGGCATCCCGCGAGCGACAACAAACGCAAACAGTGGATCATCGTCGGGGCCATCGCTCTCGTCGCGCTGGTCGCGTTCGTCGTGGCGGTCGTCGGCTACCTGACCACCGGATCGTCGGGTCCGTCGAAGCAGGCAAGCGGTCAAAGCGTGTTGCCGTTCAACGGCATTGACTTTCGTTTGTCTCCCGGCGGGGTGACGCTGGACAGCGCCGGCAACGTCTACGTCACCAGCGAGGGCATGTACGGCCGGGTGGTGAAGCTGACGACCGGTTCGGACGCCACGACGGTGCTGCCGTTCAACGGGCTCTACCAGCCGCAGGGCTTGGCCGTGGACGGCGCGGGCACCGTGTACGTCGCCGATTTCAACAACCGGGTGATCAGCATGGCCGCGCGCTCCAACAGTCAGAAGGAATTGCCGTTCAGCGGCCTGAACTACCCGGAGGGCGTCGCGGTCGACAGCCAGGGCGCCGTGTATGTCGCCGACCGCGGCAACAGCAGGGTGGTGAAACTGGCGGCGGGGTCCAATACCCAGACCGTGCTGCCGTTCAACGGGCTCAACAACCCGGACGGGGTGGCCGTCGATCCGGTGGGCAACGTCTACGTCGCAGACACCGACAACAACAGGGTTGTGAAACTCGATGCGGCGTCGAATACCCAGTCGGAGTTGCCATTTCATGACCTGTCCGTGCCGTGGGGCATCGCCGTGGACAACAGCGGCACCGTCTACGTCACCGAGCACGACAAGAGCGACGTGGTGAAATACGCCCCGGGCGCGACCACCGGGACCGTCATGCCGTTCAACGGGCTCAACACGCCCTTGGCGGTTACGGTCGACAAGGACCAGAACGTCTACGTCGCCGACCGCGGCAACAACCGGGTGGTCAAGCTGACGCCGTGAGGCCTAGGGCGCGGGCTGCGTTGCGCCCAGGTACTCCTCGGTGTGCTGGCCCAGCGTGGGCGGGGGTTGCGCGGCCGCGGCGTCGAAGCTGGAATAGCGTGCCGGGGTGCGTATTACCGTGACCTCATCCGCGCCCTCGCCGACCGGCAGGGCGAGCTCGTTCTCGGCGAACAGCGCGGTGCCGACCACCTGCTTCCAGGTGTAGGCGTGGCAGGCCATCAGGCCACCCTCCTGCAGCAGCCGGACCCATTCGTCCGCGGTCTTGGCGGCCAGGGCCTTCTCGAGTTCCTCGGTCAGTTCGGGATAGTTGAGCGCCCGCGCTCGCTGGTCGACGAATCGCTCGTCGTCGCGCATGTCGGGCCGGCCGATGATCTCGCACAGCTTGTCCCAGTGCTTGGGCACGTACGCGCTGATCACCAGGTAGCCGTCGGCGGCCTTGAAGGCGTCGGAAGGTTGGGTGGCGAACCCAACACCTTTGCGTCGCTTGGCCTTTGGTGCGGCGTCCGGCTTGGGAGCGTCACTCGGTTTGTTCAGGTGGATGGTCAGCTGACTGGCCTGCAGGCTGACCGCAACGTCATACATGGCGACCCGCACGACGTCGGCGACCCCGTGGCGCTCACGGTTGAGCAGCGCGGCCAGCACCGCCTGGGCCAGCACGTGACCGCTGGCCGCATCGACGAGCTGGAACGGGATGATCTGGGGTTTGCCGGTGGGAGTGGGCATTCCGGTGGTCATGCCCGACTCGGCGGCGACCATCAGGTCGACCCCCGGGCGGCTGCCCTCCGGGCCGTTGCCGCCGTACGCGGAAAGGCGCGCGTAGATGAGTTTGGGATTACGCGATTGCAGCTCGTCGGGACCCAGACCCATGCGTTCCATTACCCCGGGCCGAAACCCCTCCAGCACAACGTCGGCCGTGTCGACCAGCGCAAGGATCTGCTGCTTGGCCTCGTCGCTGCGCAGGTCGGCCATCACCGACTTCTTGCCCCGGTTGTGGGGGAGGAACAGGGTGGCCAGCGGCGGGCGGCCGGGCAGGACCGCGGTGATGTGTCGGGCCGCCTCGCCGATGGGCGCCTCGATCTTGATGACTTCGGCACCCAGATCGGCCAGCACCTGTCCGGCCATCGGCCCGGCGATGTTCTGGGTGAAGTCGAGCACCCGGAATCCGTCAAGTGGCCTCGCGGGCTTACTGTTTGGCATCGCGTTTGCCTTCCTTTAACCTGCCCTGTGCAACACCGCGGTGCAGTAGTAGTTTTGCGCGAACGGCGCGTCCGGGTCGGTCGACTGCAGCGGCAGGCCGTTGTTGGCCAGCATCTGGTTGAGCGGGGTGCGGACCGGCTGCCAGCCCCGCTGTTGCAGGTAGGTGGCTACGTCGTTGCGCTCGCCGGGGAAACCCAGCTCCCCCAGGGCGATGTCGAGACCGTTGCGCCGCCACTTCTCGCTCGCGGCGTTGAGCGCGTCCCCACTGATCCCCGTGTTCGCGAACACCTCGACCACCAACTGGCTGCCGTCGGCGGACAAGGCGGTGATGTTGTCCAGCAACCGATCCTGAGCCTCGGGCGGCAGGAAGCCGATCAGCCCCTCGGCGGCCCAGGCGGCGGGGCGCCCGGTGTCGAAGCCGGCTTGGCGCAGCGCCGACGGCCAGTCGTGGCGCAGGTCGATCGGAACGTTGCGCACCTCGGCGGTGGGCTCGGCGTCGAGCGCGGCGATGGTGGCGGCCTTGAACTCCAGGACCTGCGGCTGGTCGATCTCGAACACCGTGGTGCCGGGCGCCCACGGCAGGCGGTAGGCGCGCGCGTCCAGGCCGGAGGCCAGGATGACCACCTGGTCGATGGCTGGGTCTTTTTGGGCGCCCGCCTCGGCGAAGAACGCGTCGATGTACCGGGTGCGGGCGGCCAGCATGTCGGTCATGCGTTGCATGCCCCACGCGGCGTCCGGCTCATCGACATCGGCGGAGGAGAGGTCGCCGGCGGCCCACCGGGTCATGAAGTCGACACCGACGGCGCGCACCAGCGGCTCGGCGAACCGATCGTCGATCAGCCCGTCCAGGGTGGCCCGGGCCCGCCCGGCGGCCACCATCGTGGCGGTCGCTCCCACGCTGGTCGCCAGGTCCCAGGTGTCGTCGTCGCTGCGCGCCATCGAGGAAATCCCTTCCGATCTACTGGTTAGCCACAATAACTACCAGCGCGGGCGGCCCGGCCGCGAGGTGGCTGGTCTCGTCGGCGAGTTTTCCGCTACGCCCGTTGTCGGGGCTGGACCCACAGCCGTCACGGCAATCTCGGTGACGGGGTGGGATTCTTCAGGCCAGCCGGTAGCGGATCAGCCGAGAACTATTGGCCACCACGGCAACCGACGAGGCGTTGTGCAGGATCGCGGCCAGCACCGGGGACAGCGCCCCGCCCGCGCCGATGATCAGGCCGGCGGCGTTTACGGCGATGGACATGCCGTAGTTCTCCCGGATCACGTCGACGGCGCGAGCGCCCAGGTCGCCCACGTCGAGCAGGCGATGCAGGTCGTCGTTGGCCAGCGCCACGTCGGCGGTCTCGACGGCGACGTCGGTTCCGGCCAGCCCCATCGCGATCCCGATGTCGGCGGCGGCCAGCGCGGGGGCGTCGTTGATGCCGTCGCCGACCATCCCGACGGTGTGGCCCTCGTCCTGCAGGTCGCGCACCGCCGCGAGCTTGTCCTCCGGCATCACCTCGGCGCGCCACTCATCGATACCGAGCTCGCCCGCCACCACCTCGGCGATGTCCGGATGATCGCCGGTGAGCATCACGATCCGGCGAATACCGTTGGCGCGCAACCTTTCCAGGACGGTACGGGCCTCGGGGCGCACCTCGTCGCGCAGGCTGATCAGCCCCACCAGCTTGCCGTCGACGGCGAGCAGCAGCGGGGTCTCGGCCTGGCGGCGCAGCCGTTCCACCCACTCCGACGCCTTCTTGGACACCCGCACCTTTTCGGCGCGCAGCAGCCCGGGACTGCCCAGCAGCAGGGTCCGCCCGTCGGCCCAGGTCCGCATTCCCAGGCCCACCAGGACCTCGCACTCCTCGTGCGGGGGGATGGTGATGTGGCGTTCCTCGGTGGACCGGATCACCGCCTCGGCCAGCGGATGCCGGGAGTGGATCTCCGAGCTGGCCGCATACGCCAGCACCTGCTCCGGCTGCCAATCCTTATGCAGCGCAATGATATTGGTGACGACGGGGCGGCCGACGGTCAGCGTGCCGGTCTTGTCGAACACGATCGCGTCCACCCGGCCCGCCTGCTCGAGGTGCGAGCCGCCCTTGATCAGGATGCCGCGGCGGGCACCGTTGCCGATCGCCGCGCTGATCGCGGTGGGGGTGGCCAGGCCCACGGCGCACGGGCAGGCGATGAGCAGCATGGTCATCGCCCGGCGGACGTCACCCGTGACCGCCAGCGTGATGGCCGAGACGATGAACGAGGTGGGAACGAAACGGCGCGAGAAGTTTTCGCCGACGGTCTGGATCGGCGCCCGGTCGTGCTGGGCCTCCTCGACCCGGGCGATGATGCGGCCGATGGTGGTTTGGTTGCCCACGGCGCGGGCGCGCACCACCAGGCGTCCGCGCACCACCACCGAACCGGCGTGCACGTGCGCGCCGACCACCACGCTGACCGGCAGGTTCTCCCCGGTGATCGCGGACTGGTTGACGATCGCCTCGCCGTCGACCACCTCGCCGTCGACCGGGATGGCGACATGGTCGTGGACCACCACCTCGTCGCCGATCTGCACGGTGTCGATCGGCACCTGAACCTCGTTGCCGTCGTCGAGCCGGATCCAGGCCGTGTCCTGGCTGCCGCGCAGCAGTTCGGAGATGGCGCGGCGGGTGCGGCGCAACGTCAGATCCTGAAGGTACTCACCGATATTGAGCAACCACAGCACGGTGAGCGCGACGACGTTCTCGCGCAGCACCAGGCTTGCCACGGTCGCCGCCGAGACCAGCGCGTCGGTGCCGGCCTTGCCGGAGCGCAACGAGCGCACCGCGCCGCGCAGGAAGGGATACCCGGTGAAGACGGTGACGCCGGTGGCGAACAGCCGGCCGCTGGGTCCCAGCAGCGGCGGCCGCGCGAAGACGTAGCGGCGCACCCCGAGCAGGGCCAGCGCGGCGCCGCCGATGACCATGCGCAGCACGTCGGCGTTGCGGATCTCCGACGAATGCGGCGCGCGGACCGGGATCAGTTCGGCGGCGACGTGCAGCGCCTCCCCGATGGCGGCCAGGACCGCGGAGCGGTCGCAGCGCCGGGGCGAGTACCAGACGACGACCGATCCGGTGCGCGGGTAGGCGTGCACCACGCGCACGCCCTCACAACTGGCGACGGCCTCTTCGACCGCCACGGCGCGCCGGGAGTTGGCGCGCACCCACTCGACGGCGACCCGCATGCGCCCGGCGGCATCCGAAATGACCTGCAGGGCAGGGTCTTCAGTTCGCGCCTCGTCTGCGATGTCGGGGACTAGGGCGAGGTCCATAGCGCCCGATCAGTGCTCGTGGTCGTGGGTGTCGGCGATCGAGGGCGTGGGCGCCTCTTCGCCAACGCGCTCGCGGGCCTCGGCCATGACGTCGGCTAGCTTGAGGCGCGCCGACTCGGCGGCTTCCTCGGCCTTGCGGGTGCCACGCAGTCCGAGCTCGGCCCCCCTGACCGCGGTTTCGTGCAGCGGCGCCTTGGCCACGGCTTTGCGTACCACCTCGTAGGCCGTCACGCCGACCAACCCGGTGACCACCGTGCCTGCCGCCTTTGCCAGGAGCCCGTACACCGCCATTGCCGCAACCTTTCCCGTCGTCTGAAGCGTTCAGCCCGCGCTTGCACGACGTTAACATCGAAATATAGCGATATCAATATGTATCGTGGGATGCCCGGAGGGCTTTACAGCACCCTGGTGACTTTCTCGGTCTGGATTCGGCGCTGTTGGCCGGCCGGGTCGGCGTTGGCCACCTGCACCAGCGACGCGCCGACGGCCATGATCGCCAGCAGGCCGTCCACCAGTTCGGCGGGCCCGGACCATGACGCGCCGGACAGCACCCGATCGCTCGACGTCAAACCCCGTGTCGCGGCGGAGCTTTGACAATCGGCCAGCACCTGCTCGACCGTTCGTCCGCCCAGCGCCGGCCCCGGGCGCGGTTCGGGCACGATCTGATCGCCGTGCACGCGCACCGCGGTGGCGTAGTCGGTCACGCCGATCGGCAGCTGGGGCGCCGGGCGGCCGAACGGATCCAGCGACAGCACCGCCACCTCACCGCCGGCGACCGCCTCGTCGGCCTCGTCGAGGCGCTCGGCCGTGCACAGCGCCAAGTCCGGAGCCGGGTCGGCCGGGCCGGTCAGCACCGCCTCGGCACCGATCCACCAGATTCCGAACAGCACCGCCGCCGTCTGCCAGTGCGCGGGCAACAGGATCGCCACCCGGCTGGACCGCCCGGCACCCAGCTCGTCGCGCAACAGGTTGCCCGTCTTGGCGGACCAGTTGGCCAGCGTGACACCGGACAGTTCAATGCGCTCGCCGGTGGCGTCGTCGTAGTAGGTGATGCGCGGGCCGACCGGATCGGCCCGCAGCATCGGATCGAGGATGGCCGCGCTGAGCGTGATCAGTTGATGCACCGGTCGCTAGTTTATGCACTCCGGCTTGTCGGAGCCGGCGGTCAGGATCGGGGACGGCGCGGGCACCCGGGGGTCGGTCGCCACCGCACCGGCGGTGGACACCTTGGCGGGCATGACCGTCTCGCTGCCGGACAGGCCCGAGCCCGGACCGCTGTAGTCGTTGGCCAGCACCACCCGGACCGCGCCCGGCGCCAGCGAGGCGTCGGCGATCACCGGCAACCCGCCCAATTCCTTGGAGACCTCCCTGGCCCCCAGGTCGTCGCTCTTGGCGGCGCGCACCTGGCTGGCCTGCACGTGCCCCCCATCGTTGTTGCCCACCGTGCCGGCGGCAAATCCCTTGGCGCTCAACACGTCTGACACGGCCGCGGCCAGCCCGTTGATGTCGGTGTCGTTGACGACGCTCGCGGTGGTCTTCGCGGGCGTGTACGCGATCTCCTCGGTCTTGCCCTGCTCCTGATCGTGCAGCAGGCCGCCCACCCAGTCGGCCACCTGATGCGGGTCCAGCCGCACCACGCTCTGCATGCCGTCGTCGCTCCAGCCGGCGCCGTCGAGCACCGGAATGGTGGCGAAGGCGACGTTGCCGCCGGCCAGCTTCTGCATCTGCTGCACGAAATCCATCACGTCCCAACCGGCCGAGATCACCACCGAGCGCTGGACGGCGGCCTCCAGCCGCTTGACCGTGGTGGGGCTGGACAGTGTCTGGCCGGAGATGACCCGGTGGGCCAGCGAGGCCATCACCACCTGCTGGCGCACCACCCGGTCCAGGTCGCCGCGCGGCAGCTCGTGGCGCTGACGCACGAAGCTGAGCGCCTCGGGACCGTTGAGTTTTTGCGGGCCGGCCGGGAAGTCGGCACCCGAAAGTGGTTCGAACACCGGCTCCTTGAGGCACACGTCGACGCCGCCGAGGGCGTCGGTGATCAGCGAAAAGCCGAGCAGGCCGATCTCGGCGTAGTGGTCGACGGTGACGCCGGTGAGGTCGGCGACGGTCTTGATCAGCGCCTCGCGACCGGCCTCGGTGCCCTGCGCGGCGGCCTCGGTGGCCGACGCGCCGGCCTTGACCAGGGCGGTGCGCTTGGCCTCCCGGGTCTGGCCGTAGACGCCGTTGATCTTGGTCTTGCCCAACCCCGGGGCGGCGACGTAGGAGTCGCGCGGGATCGAGATCGCGGTGGCCGACTTTCCGTTGTTGGGGATGCGGATCAGGATGATCGTGTCGGTGTTGGTGGCTTCCTCGTCGCCGGCCTTCAGCGTGTCCAGTTCCTCCTGTGACAACGGGTTACCGTGGGCGTCGGTGCGGCTGTCCATGCCGACCAGCAGGATGTCGATAGCGCCGTCGTCGCCGCCCTTGCCCAGCGAGGGCGCGGACATGTGGAAGATGCCGTCTTCGAAGGACCGGACGTTGCTCCACGCGATCCCGGTGCCGACGACGACCGCGAGCGTCAGCGCAGTGGCAATCACACGAACCACACGTTGCACAGGCATCCCACTACATTACTTGCGACACAGGGGCTTCACTGGTAGCCGGCGCCCGCGCGCCCCGGGCTTGGTTCCGGCCTTTCGGCCCATGCCAGACTCGAAGCATGTCAGGCAGGATCGTGATCGCCGGTGCCGGTGGGCAGCTGGGCGGCTATCTGACCTCGCTGACCGCGAGCCAGGGCCGTGACGCGCTGGCGCTGACGTCATCGCAGTGGGACATCACCGATCCCGCGGCGGCCGAGCGGATCGTGCGGCGCGGGGACGTGGTGATCAACTGCGCGGCCTACACCGACGTCGACGGCGCGGAAACCGACGAGGCGGGAGCGTTCGCGGTCAACGAAGCCGGACCCGGGAACATCGCCCGCGCCTGCGCGCGGGCCGGCGCGCAACTGGTCCACGTCTCCACCGACTACGTGTTCAACGGGGACTTCGGCGGCGCGCCGCCGCGGCCGTACGAACCCAGCGATCAGACCGCGCCGCAAAGTGTGTACGCGCGCAGCAAGGTCGCGGGGGAGCGGGCCGTGCTCGCGGCGCTGCCCGAGCCCTCGCAAGGCATAGTCGTCCGCACCGCCTGGGTCTACACCGGCGGGACGGGCAAGGATTTCGTCGCCGTGATGCGCCGGCTGGCCGCGGGCGACGGTCCGGTGGACGTGGTCGGAGACCAGACCGGCTCCCCGACCTACGTCGGCGACCTGGCCGCCGCCCTGCTGCAGATAGTCGACGACCGCACGCCCGGTCCGATCCTGCACGCGGCCAATGAGGGCGCCTGCTCGCGGTTCGATCAGGCGCGCGCCGTCTTCGAGGAATGCGGTGCCGACCCGGAGCGGGTGCGGCCCGTCACCACCGATCGCTTTCCCCGACCCGCACCCCGGCCGGTCTACTCCGCGCTGTCGAGCGGCCAGTCCGTCGCGGCGGGGATGCGGCCCCTGCGGCCGTGGCGCCCTGCGCTTGCGGCGGCGCTGGCCGCCGCCGATAGCAGTATCGCGGCCGATCGACCGTTACCCTCTACGCGTGACTGACGTCCTGCCGGTCGTGACCGTGACCTACTCACCGGGTCCGCACCTGGAGCGATTCCTGGCCTCCCTGTCGCTGGCCACGGAGCGAGAGGTGTGCGTGCTGCTGGCCGACAACGGCTCCACCGATGGCACCCCGGAGGCGGCCGTCGACCGTTATCCCAACGTGCGGCTGTTCCGCACCGGAGCCAACCTCGGCTACGGGACCGCGGTGAATCGCGCCGTCGCGCAACTGGACCCCGACGACGACTGGGTGATCGTCGCCAACCCGGACGTGCAGTGGGGCCCGGGCAGCATCGACGAACTGCTGGACGCCGCGTCGCGCTGGCCGCAGGCCGGCGCGCTGGGCCCGCTGGTCCGCGATCCGGACGGTTCGGTCTACCCGTCGGCGCGGCACCTGCCCAGCCTGATCCGCGGCGGCATGCACGCGGTGGTAGGGCCAATGTGGAAGAGCAACCCGTGGTCGGCGGCGTACCGCCAGGAGCGGCTGGAGCCCAGCGAGCGGCCGGTGGGCTGGTTGTCGGGGTCGTGCCTGCTGGTGCGGCGTTCGGCGTTCGGCCAGATCGGTGGGTTCGACGAGCGCTACTTCATGTATATGGAAGACGTCGACCTTGGCGACCGTCTGGGCAAGGCCGGTTGGCTGTCCGTCTACGTGCCGTCGGCGGAGGTGCTGCATCACAAGGGCCACTCCACCGGCTCGGACCCGGCCAGCCATCTGGCCGCGCACCACAAGAGCACGTACTTGTTTCTGGCCGACCGGCATTCGGGCTGGTTGCGCGCTCCGCTGCGCTGGACGCTGCGCGCCTCGCTGATGGTGCGTTCACGCCTGATGGTGCGCAGCGCGCTGCGCGCGGCCGGGCGCCGGAAACTCCTAGAAGGGCGGCACTGAGGTGGGAACTCCAGAAGTCGACGGGGTGATCCTGGTCGGCGGCAAGGGCACCCGATTGCGGCCCCTGACGCTGTCGGCGCCCAAGCCGATGCTGCCCACCGCGGGGTTGCCGTTCCTCACGCATCTGCTCTCGCGGGTCGCCGCGGCCGGCATCGACCACGTCATCCTGAGCACCTCCTATCAGGCCGCGGTGTTCGAGGCCGAGTTCGGTGATGGCTCCAAGCTGGGTTTGCAGATCGAGTACGTCACCGAGGAGCGGCCCCTGGGCACCGGCGGCGGCATCGCCAACGTCGCCGGCCATCTGCGGCACGACACCGCGATGGTGTTCAACGGCGACGTGCTTTCCGGCGCCGACCTGGGCCAGATGCTCGACTTCCACTCGGCTCAGGAAGCCGACGTCACGCTGCACCTGGTCCGGGTGGGCGACCCGCGGGCGTTCGGCTGCGTGACCACCGAGGAGGGCCGCGTCACCGCCTTCCTGGAGAAGACCCAGGACCCGCCGACCGACCAGATCAACGCCGGGTGCTACGTCTTCTCGCGCGCGATGATCGACCGGATTCCGCGCGGCCGCTA
>NZ_LZMB01000161.1 GCF_001673555.1 Mycobacterium sp. 1165178.9
GGTCACCAGCTTGTGCAGAGTCTCGGCGCGCATGTGCGACTCGCTCTGTCCGTAGAACTGCACATCGGAGGCGCCGCAGTTAGGCCGGTCCCACAGCAGCACCCGATAGCCACCCGCGGCCAGGGCGTCGGCCAGCGGACGCAGGCCGGGGATCTCCTTGCTGAACCGGCCGCCGGGCGTCAGGGCAATGAGATCGCCGGAGTCACCGAGGATTTCGTAGACGACGTTTCCCCCGTTGATCTCGATAGAAGGCACCCGATTCTCCTGTAGCTAGGCCTGAACCAAAACGTCGTTGCCGACGACGCGCACCGGGTAGGTACGGATACTCCATTCGGGCTTGACCGCGGTGGTGCCGGTCGCCAGCTCGAAACCCCATTGGTGCCAGGGGCAGTAGATGTACTCCAGGTCGCGCACCATGACGGAGTCGCCCGGCGCGGTCTCGTCGACGATCGTGCGCCCCCGGGCTCGTCCCGAACACAGCGGCCCGCCTTGGTGGGGGCAGTAGTTCGCGATGGCGTAGAACGTGCCGTTGACGTTGTAGACGCCGACGCCATGCCGTCCGATCGGTACCAATTTGTGTGTGCCCGGCGGGATTTCGTCTACGGTTGCGACGACATGCTCGCGGCCCTGCGCGAGACGTGGCTCGGGCCGCTTGGTTTTTTCCGTCAACTCAGAGCACCCGGGTCTGACCCTCGAGGACCGGAACGGTCTCGGGCAGGTGATACGTCGCGATGCCGTTCTTGTACATGACGGCGTCCCGGGCGTGCTTGGGCAGGTGCTTGACCAACCAGCGCGGGTCGTCGAACGTCCAGTGCGGGTAGTCCGAGGAGAAGAGCAGAATCTTCTCGCACTCCATCCATTCCAGCGCGCGGGTCAGTTGGGTCTTGTCTTCCGGGTAGTCCAACGGCTGGGTGGTGAACTTGATGTGGTCCTTGACGTACTCCGACGGCTTGCGCTTGATGTCAAGCCACGACTTGCGCGCGTCATAGATCGCGTCCATGCGCCACATCAGCGGAAGGATCCAGCTGAACGCGTGCTCGACGAACACGATTCTCAGCGTCGGGAATCGGTCGAACACACCGTCGAAGATCAGGCTCATCACCTGGTTGGCCGCCAGCAGGGAGTAGGTCACCATGAAGTCGTGGTTGTAGCTGGGGAATCCCACCGGTGGGATCGGCAGCTCATCGAACTGGCTGCGTGATAGGTGGCAGCTCACCGTGATGTCGTGCTTGGTGGCGGCCGCCCAGATCGGGTCGTACTTAGGGTGGCCCCAGGACGGTCTCGGCTCGGCCTTGATCAAAATCTGCGCCATGTAGGGGTGCCCGGCCCACCGCTCGATTTCGCGGGCGGACTCTTCCGGCTCCTCGATGGCGGCACAGATGGAACCGCGCCAGCGCTCGTGCCAGTTGTTGTGGCTGTCCAGCCAGTGATTGGCCTGCCAGTCGTTCAACGCGGCCGACATCGCATGCTGCGCCTCGGGCAGGCGGGCCGGGTAAGCCCCCGGTTCTAGGATCGCGATGTCGGAGCCGGCCTCCATGATCAGCTGGCGGAACGCCAAATCCGGGTCGCTGCAGGGAAATTCGCCGTTGGGAGGGAAGGAGTCCACGCGCATGGCGTAAGAGTGCGCGTAGTCCGGCGCGTCATAGTAGATCTGCTCGCCAACCGAGCGAGTGAGGAAATACTTGCTGCGCCACGGCTCGGGGATGTACGGGAGCAGCTCTCCGCGCTTGGGGGCCGGGTGAACATCCGAGTCGACGCAGCGGACGGCTATACGCTCGGTCGCGGGAACCCGCTCCTGCGAATGGGTCAACGTCATCTGGCTCTCCTCAGTGTTTCGCGATATTTCTACTGTGCGCCCACCCCGGCGGGAATGTCTATGCCGTAGAGCCGCGCCGCGTTGCGCCAGCACAGCTTCTCGCGCTGCTCCGCGGACAACGCGCTGGGCAATTTCGTGACATCGCCGCACTGCCAGTGCGGATAGCTCGACCCGAACATCACCATGTCGTCCTTGCCGGTGAAGCCGAACCATTCGCCGGCGAATTCGACGTCGCCGGGGCCGTCGAGACTGCCCTGAACGAAATAGACGTGACCGGGCAGGTAGTCGCTGGGAATCCGCGGGGCCCACGGAGTCTGCTCGAGGTGCGGCCGGCCGAAGGTGTCCATGCGCCAGATGAACGGCGTGATGAAGTCGGCGGCACCATCGCCCCATACGAACTTGAGGCCGTCGAACCGCTCGAATACTCCCTCGGCGATCATGTTCATCTGGTGATACAGGTAGTTCAGCGCCATGAAGCTGACGTACTGCTCGTAGGTACGGGTGTTCCCGTTCGGCGTCGGCGGAAACGCGATGCCCGACCCGACCTCGATGTGCGCGGCGACGGGAAGCCCGGCGTCGACGGCGGCCTCCCAAATGGGCCAGAACTGCGGTTTTCCGTAAAGCTCGCGGGATTGCAGCGGCACGCCGATCTGGACCACCCGCGGATGTGCACGCCATCTCTCGATCTCGCGCAGTGCGCCGGGGATGTCGTCGGGGTTGACCCGGATGGTGCCGCGGAACCGCTCGCCGAACTGGCTGGACTCCAGCCAGTTCGACACCATCATCTCGTTGTGCGCGGCGTGCAGCGCGCTGCCCAGGTGCCGGTCCGGCATGATGCCGCGCGCCATCGGATGCAGGACCGCCACATCGACCCCGCGCTTCGAAAACAGTTCATTGCCAACGAAATCCGGATCCGAGCCGGGGTACTGGCGGTCGGGGCCTTCGGTATTGGGCGCGTACTCACCGCCGGGGGCGCCGTACCAGTCCATCTCGTAGTCGGGGAAGCCGCGGCTCTTGAACGGCTCGCGCAGGGTCTTCCGCAGCGCTTTGTTGGACGGGAAGAAGATGTGCACGCTCGCATCGATCAACGGTGTGCTGGTTCCGTCTGCATGTTTGATCACGAAAGCCATCCTTCGGCTCCGGCGGCCAAAGCCGGCCGTGCGAGGTCATATGATAGCCAATCTAACATTTTCTGCAGCGGTCCATCAATGGGTTGCCGGTAAGCATTTCGTTTAATCATCATCCCTGGTAGCGGGAGTTTTGCGGTCTTTCGGGCAAGTCGGGTTCTTGTTTCCGGATAATACCATTCTCCGGGTTAGGGACGGCCGCGGTCCGGATGGTTCGCGACCACGGGGCGTCACCCGTTGGGCTACTTCGGAGTGCCGCCCACCGTGACGCCGGCCGCCCGCTCAAACGGTTTGATCACCGTCGTGAAATCGGATTCGGGCCCTTCATCGTCGGCGAGTGCCTCCCACAGCCGGCCGACCGTCTCGGCGACTTCGACGGGCACGCCAAGCGCTCTCGCTTCGTCAAGGTAAAGCCGCACGTCTTTGAGCATCAGTCCGGTCGCGAAGCCGTAGTCGAAGGTGCGCGGCAGGATCGCTCGCGGGAACTTGTCGCGGCTTGCACTCGTCGCACCCGATCCGGCGTTGAGCACCTCGATCATCACACCCGGGTCGAGGCCGGCTTTGACGCCCATCACGACGACTTCTGCGGTCGCGGTCAACACGTTCGCCGCCAGAATGTTGTTCGCCAGTTTCATCGTCTGCGCCGAACCGGGCTTGTCGCCGACATACACCGGTCGGCCCAGGGCTTCGAGTGTGGTTCGGACGACATCGAATTGGCCGCGCGGGCCGGACACCATGAGTGCCAGCGTCCCCTTCTCGGCCCCGCTGACACCGCCGCTGACCGGGCTGTCCATCGCCACGATGTTGCGCTGGGCCAGCAGGCCATGGATCTGCACCGCCATTTGGCTACCGACAGTGGACAAGTCCACGTAGCGCCGCACCCGGGCGCCGTCGATCACGCCGGCCGGACCGGTTGCCACTTCGCGCGACGCTCTCGGGGTGGGAAGGCTCGCCAGCACCGTTTCCGCGTGATCGGCGACCTCCTTGGGTGACGACGCCGCGCGTGCCCCCAGCGCGACGACGCGCTCGAGAGCCTCGCTGCGCGTGTCGAAGGCGACGACGTCGCGCTTTTCCTGAATCAGGCGGCAAGCCATGGGAAAGCCCATGTTTCCAAGCCCGATGAACCCGACCTGCAAGGCGTACTCCTTAACGGGATGGTGGCGACCCGCTGCATCCGGCTCCACCGCGCTAGCGATCGCCACGATCCCGATCCAGTTCGGCGAATGCATCGTTCGCGATCCGAAAGCTGTCGACGGCGGCCGGCACGCCGGCGTAGATGGCGACCTGCAGGAAGACCTCCCGGATCTCCTCGCGGGTGACACCGTTGGTCAGTGCCGCCTTGACGTGTGTGCGTAATTCGTTGGGCCGGTTGAGCACCGAGATCATCGCCAGGTTGAGCATGCTGCGGATCTTGCGTGGCAATTCCTCACGGCCCCACACGGTGCCCCAGCAGTACTCGGTGACGAGATCCTGCAGGGGTCCGGTGAACTCATCCGCATTGGCCAATGCGCGGTTGACGTATTCCTCGCCCAGCACCTCGGAGCGGATTTGCAGCCCCCGCTGATAGGTTTCGCGATCCAATGTTTCCTCCTTCTGTTCGGGCGGCGGCCCTCGAGGGAGTTGTGTGAGAGCTGCCGAAGTTCCGATCTTCTGAGCGCAGTCTTGCACCGTGGCCGCTGCGCGAGGTCTACAGTCGAGATTCACATGGTCCCGCCCGCCCATGTCCTCGTTCCTGCTGGGGGACTCTGGGGATTTGGCTGCACGCCAATCCTTCTGCAGCGGTTGGTGATACGAGCACACGTAGCGTAAGGACTGAAGACAGCGGGACTAAGGAGAGGCAGTGACCGGAGCAAGCGCGGACATCTGGGAAGTGATGTCGACGGCCCGAACGATCCGGCGCTTCACCGACGAGCCGGTCGACGACGCGACCCTGGCGAGGTGCCTCGAGGCGGCCAGATGGGCTCCCTCGGGCGCCAACGCGCAGGGCTGGCGTTTCGTGGTGCTCCGTTCGCCCGAGCAGCGGGCCGTCGTGGCCAGGGCCGCGGCTCACGCGCTGGAGGTGATCGAGCCGGTCTACGGCATGAGCCGGCCCGCCAACGAGGACAACAGCCGTCGCGCCCGCACCTACCGTGCGACGTACGAATTGCACGACCGCGCCGGTGAATTCACCTCGGTCCTGTTCGCCCAGGCGCACTACCCGACGGCGTCGGAGCTGCTGCTGGGCGGTTCGATATTTCCCGCCATGCAGAACTTTCTGCTGGCCGCCCGCGCCCAGGGGCTCGGTGCGTGCATGACCAGCTGGGCCTCGTATGGCGGTGAACAACTGCTGCGCGATGCCGTCGGCATTCCCGAGGGCTGGATGGTCGCCGGTCACATCGTGGTCGGGTGGCCCAAGGGCAATCATGGGCCGCTGCGCCGTCGCCCCCTTGCCGAGTTCGTCAACCTCGACCGGTGGGACAACGCCGCCGACGGACTGGTCGACGTTGCGCGAGCCCCCGGCTAGCCGGGGGCTCGAAGCCTTCGGCCCGGCTGGGCGGGCGCTCGGCGGGGATGGCCTGGTTCGATACGCCATACGCCGATTCAGAGATTGTTACTTCCGCAACCGAGAATGTTATTCTCGCGTGACAGTCACGACGAGAGGCGGCGCGGATGCTGTTGGAGTTCGATGCTGATCAGCGACTGTGGCAGGACACCGTGCGCGACGCCGTCGCGAAGCAGTGCCCGCCCTCGCTGGTGCGCAGCGTGGCCGAAGATGGCGTCGACCCGAGCCCGCTGTGGAAATCGTACGTAGATCAGGGCTGGACCGAGCTGAGCGATGCCGATAGCGCCGTCGAGCTGGCGATTGTGCTCGAAGAGCTCGGCCGCGCCACCGACCCCACCCCGTTTTTGGCAACGATGAGCCAGTTCGCACCGCTGGCCGCCGACCGGTTCGACCCACACCTGTCGGGCACCGCGGTCTACGGCGGCGTCGCAGCGCACCGCGACGCCGAGGGCTGGGTGCTGGACGGC
>NZ_LZMB01000162.1 GCF_001673555.1 Mycobacterium sp. 1165178.9
GCGTCGTATCGCGTCGCACAACACAGCGGTTCACCGCTACGGCCGGTGGGGTGAACTGATGTATCCCAGCGAAGACCCTTTTGCGCCGTCCTCCGGCGACCCGTTCGGCGGAACGCCGCCCACCGTGTCATACGGCGGCGCGCCGACGGCTCCAGTCGGATACCCGGGTGCGCCGTTCGGCGGACAGCCGCCGCGCGCGGACTACAACACGCTGGCGGTGCTCTCGCCGGTCTTCGCGGTGATCGTTCCGCCCGCCGGCATCGTGATGGGCCACCTCGCGTTGCCGCAGATCAATCGCAGCGGCGAACGCGGACGCACAGCCGCGATCGCCGGCCTGGCGATCGGCTACCTGATGTGTGTCCTGCTGATCCTCGGCGGCGTGTACTGGGGTACCCGGCCAAGCAATTCGGCGCCGACGACCGCGGCCAGCTCCGCTCTGCCCAGGCCGATACCGCCGCGGACCATCACGTCGGTCGCACCGGGCACCACGGTGCCGCGCGGCCCCAAGCTCGACCTGGCGACCGTGCCGATAGGCACCTGCGTGGAGCTTCAGCTGCGCAACAGCACGGGCAATGACGCGCTGGACTTGTTCGGTGTCGACTGCGAACACCGCGACGGGGTGTACACCGTTACCGCGCGGGTGCGCTCGAACAACCAATGCAACTCGGTGTACGTCGCCGCACCTCCCGACCGTTCCTTCGCCCTCTGCCTGAACCCGTATTGAGACCGATGAACGCACCAAACCCCTTCGACTTCAGCGACTTCGGCCCGGGCAAGCAGGCTCCGGCCGGTGGCGGACAGTCCCAAGGGCAGCAGGGTGGGGGTTTTTCGGGCGGGTTCGATCCATGGGCCAATCAGCGACCGGCCGCGTCGGGAGCCCCCAATGCGTTTCAGGGACCACGGGCATTCGACCCGACGAGTGGACGTGACGCGTTCGGGCAACTCACCGCGAGCCCGGCGGGCATCGGCGCGCTGACGACGGCGGGCCCGCCGCTGGTGTGGTTCGCGGTGGCCTTGGCGCTGGGGATTGCCGGCATCGCTCTGGCCGCCGCGAGCGCGTTGAGCGGCCCGATGATTGCGGCCGCGGCCATGGGGTGGCTGCTGGCCGGGCCGCTGGCGATCGGCGCTTTGGCGGTCTTCAGCCGGGTCGACACCAGGCGTCGCACCGAGGCCATCTATTCGGCGCCCACCTGGACGTCGAGGCTGTATTGGATGGTGCTGGCCGTCTGCCTGCTCGGGATAGCGGTGGGGGCGTGGCAGATCGCGCTGTGGGCGGGGACGCTGTAGTGGCCCACTCCTCTCGAATACCTAGCGGCCGCAACGGCTTTGCGATGCTGGCGCGTGTGGCCGCGGCCGCGGGCCTGGTCGTCGTGCTGAACCTGGTCGGCTGGGCGCCCGTCGCGTCGGCGACGGGCTCGCCGGGCGCGAGCCGATTCGGGGCCTGCCTCGCCTCGCAGAAGGCCGGCGATCTGCTGCTGCTGTTCGACGAGTCGAGCAGCCTGCAGCAGACCGACCCACAGGCCGCGCGCGTGCAGGCCGCCCGCTATCTGGTGCAGACGCTGGGCAAATACGCCGACCGGGTGAGCGCGAAACTCGACGTCGCGGTGGCTGGGTTCTCCGACACGTATGTCCCCGAACATGATTGGACCCAGCTCACCGGCTCCACCGCGGACAGCGTCGGGGCGTCGCTGGATCCCATCGCCAAGAAGAACACCGGTATCGACACCGACTACTGGCTGGCCCTCGACGGTGCCCGACAGGCGCTGACGACGCACGGCGGCGCGGCCGACAAAGGTCAGCGCTGCCAGGCCATCGCCTGGTTCTCCGACGGCATGATCGATTTCACCGCCCGTCCGGTTACCAAGCCCTACGCCGACGGGGTCGCGCTGGACTCGCCGAACGGAATCCCCGACACCACCCAGAAAGCCGTGCAATCCATCTGCCGGCCCAGCGGTCTGGCTGACCAGCTGCGGTCGAGCAACATCATCATGCTGGGAATCGGGTTGGGCGCCAAGCAGACTCCCGGTGACTTCAACGTGATGTCGGCGATCAGCACCGGCAAGGGACTGCAGGGCATGGCGTGCGGCGCCATCACGGATCCGGTACCCGGCGACTTCTTTCCCGTCGCCAACATCGACGACATGTTGTTCGCGTTCGACGCCCTCAACCCGGATCCCGGCGTGACCGACCAAGGCGGGGTGTGCCAGATCAAGGTGTGCCCCGAGGCACGGCACAACTTCGTGCTCGACCGGTCCATCAAAGAGGTCAACATCCTGGGTTCCGGCGGCGTGCCCGGCGTCGAGCCTTACCTGGTCTCCCCGACCGGGCAGACGCTGCCGCTGCCCAAGAAGGACGGCGCGCAAAACGTCAACGTCGACGGCGTATCGGTGAACTATCAATGGCAATCCGAATCGGCGCAGACGATCTCGCTGCAGAACGGCAACGCCCCGCACTGGACCGGACAATGGGCGATCGTCTACGTCGACACCACCGGCCAGCACCCCGACGCGGTGTCCAAAGTCAGCATCCACATCACCACCGACATCTTCCCGGCCCTGACCGGCGCCGACAAGGTCGCGTGGCACAGCGGCCAGACCCTCAAGGGCCTGGTGTTCGGTTTGGTTGACGGCCAAGGCAAGCCGATGGCGCCGAGCGACCTGGCCGGTTCGGCGACGATGTCGGCCTCGTTGGGTCCCGATGGCGCCGCGCCCATTCCGCTGCTGACGGCGGCGGGCAAAGACGACATCGCCAAACCCGTCGACGCCGACCTGACCACAGTCGCCCCGGGGCACGCGACGCTTCGGATGTCGCTGGTGATCACCACCGCCAACACCACCGACCAGAACGGCGGGCCCATCGCCGGCACCCAGCTGTCGCCGCAGGAAGTCGATGTGCCCGTGCAGATTCTGCCCAAAGTCGGCCTGCCGACCCCGGGTCAGCGCATCGACTTCGGCACGATTGAGGGAGCCAAGGGGGCGACCGCGACGCTGAACATCACCGGGCCCGGCTGCGCGTGGATCGGCGACACCGATAGCCCGACGGTGGCAGGGGCGCCCGACGGCATCGGCACGCCGCACGTGGGTTCACCGACGAACTCGGGCCAGCACTGCCTGAAGGTGCAGGCGGGGGAGACCGCACAACTGTCGGTCACCCTGCGCACCGATCACAACGGCCACGGCGGGCTCAATGGCACTGTGCCCGTCCATGTTTCGACGCTGAACAACCCGGACGACGCCCAGACCGTGCCGGTGGCCTTCACGGCGTCGATGATCAACCCGCTCAACACCACCAACTTCATCCTGGTGCTCATCGCCGCGCTGCTGCTGGGCCCCGGAATCCCGTTGGCGCTGCTGTACGCATCGAAGTGGTGGGTCAGCAAGATCCCCGACAATCCGCTGCTGGCCGAACGCATCCCGGTCCAGGTCGAGCACGACGCGGTACTGCGCGGCGGTGAACCGTTCGCGATGGCCGACACCGACCTGGTGCAACCCGTGACCGGGCTGCCACCCGGTGGCACCCGCCAGCTCTCGGTCGCCGGGGTGAATCTCTCGGTTGCGATGGGGCGCAGCCCGTTCGGATCCGGCCATGTGGTCGTCGACGCCGAGGGCCTGGTGAGCGTCGGGTCCAAGCTGCCCGGATCGGACAAGACCGGCCTACGCGCGGTGCTGCCGCTGGCCGTGCACAACACCTGGGTGCTGCTGCACAACCCGCACGGTCCCGAGAACGCCGCCGAGGTGCTGCTGTTGGTGGCCGGAACCACCGACACCATCGCGCGTGAGCGGCTCTACGAAGACATCGCGCAACGGCTCCCCGACCTACTCAGCGGCTTGCGGCTGCGCGCCGTGCAGGCCGGCATGACAGCGCCGTTCACCGCTGCGGGCGAGACGGCCTCCCCGTTCGGCGACACGCCCGCGGGCGTCATGGCCGGCCCGGCCGCAGACGATCCCTTTGGCGGCGGCGCCGATTCGCCGTTCGGGGCAGCGTCTGCAGCGCCTTCAGCACCACCCGCGCCGGCTTCGAGGCCCGCGCCACCGCCCCCCGCGGCGACCGGACCGGTGCCGCCCGGCTTCAATGAGGCGGAGACACAAGAGCGGCCGATCCCCGAACCGGTGTTCCGCCAAGACGAGACGATGGCCGCGGGCTACCGGTACGGCGCCGAGGGTGAAGAGCGCGGCGAGCGTGACCAGCCTGACGAGGGCAGGCCAGCCGGGCCCACGCCGACCGAGGCGACGCAACCCTCCTATCGATTTGACCCAGATCCATTCGACCCGTTCGGAGAGGGCACCTGATGCGACGATTCCTAATAGTGGGCTGCGGCGGTTCCGGTGGCGCCACGCTGTCCCTGATGATGGATCAGCTGCGCTCCGAACTGCACACCGCTGGAATCGAAAAGCTGTTGGCCGGTTGGCAATTCGTCCACATCGACGTGCCAAGTGCCGCCGAGTCGGGCCCGGAGGGGCTTGCGAATGTTCCCGCCCAGGGCGGCAGCTACATCGGGTGCGGACCGCAGGGCAGCAGCTACGCCGTCCTCGATGGCGCGCTGTCGCAACGGCTGGCGGCCGAATCGGCGCTGGACACCATCGCCACCTGGGCGCCGCGCAGCCCGCAAGAGGTGTCGATCCCGATCTCGGCCGGCGCAGGCCAGTACCGGGCGATCGGGCGCATGATCACCCTGAGCAAGGCCGCCGAGATCCACGCTCGGCTGCAGGCCGCGTGGGACACGCTGTTTCGCGTCGAGACTGTTTCCGAGATGTCGACGGTCGACGTGCCGGGCATGGGTCGCTTCGACCCCAACGAACCGCCCCTGGTGTTGGTGGTGTCGTCGATGGCCGGCGGTGCGGGGGCGTCGATGGCGCTGGACGTATGCCGGCTGCTGACCTTGGTCACCGGCCTGGATCCCCGCCTGATGGGCGTATTCATGGTGACGCCCGACATTTTCGACTCGCTACCGCAGAGCGCGATCATCGGCGTGCGGGCCAACGCGTTGGCGATGCTCGGCGAGATCGTGGCCAGCCAGTCCGGCGCGGCCCGCGAACACGACGTGCGAATCTTGCGCGCCCTGGGCCACCATCACGGTGAGGGAGAACCGATTCCGTTCGCGCGGGTGTTCCCGGTGGGCCGCTACATCGGCGCCGACCGCACCCTGTTCGGTGACGGCTCGCAATACGCGGTGTACCGCGGGTTGGCGCGTGGGCTGGCGGGCCTGATGATGAGCGGCCGGGCCAGCGACCAGTTCGTCGCCTACGACCTGGGCAACACCGCCTCGCCGGTGGGCGATCGCGACCTGCTGGGCTGGGGCATCTCGTCGTGGGATGTGTTGCCCTGGGGCACCTATGGCTTCTCCAGCCTGAGCATGGGACGCGACCGCTACGCCGAATACGCCGCCCAGCGCCTGGCCCGCAGCTGCGTGGACAAGCTGCTCGACGGGCACATGCAGCGGGGCAATCCGGCATCGAGCACCGAGCAGTTGGACTCGCTGCTGTCCAGCCAATGGGCTGCGCTCTGTGGCGAACTGGGGTTGCCGCCCAGCGCCGGCGACGAGCAGACCCGGGTGAGCCAGCTCGGCCGCTGGATCGGCACCGAGGCCTTCACCGCCGACACCGTCGTGTCCACGGTCAACGGCCTCATCGACCGTCAGCTGCGCAACCACCTGCCCAACCCCGAAGGCGTCGCCGCCGAACAGTGGGTGCCGACCATGCGGCAGGCCGTGCACAATCGGCGCGCCGAGTTGACCCGGGCATGTGCCGATGCGGCCTACGCCATGGCTTTTCAGTGGCATCAGGACTTCGCCAACCGGCTGGAAAGGATGGTCGGCGCGGCCGTCGCCTCGCTGGGATTGCCCTTTGCGCGGGAAGTCGTCGACCAACTACGCCGCCACATCGACGACCACCTCACCGCCGGGGTTGCGCAGCTGGGAAACATGGGCCCGCCCGACATCGTGGCGTTCTCGCCGCAGGTGGACGCGGGGCTGAAATCGCTGCACGGGGTGATGACCAACACCGACCAGGTGGTGGCGGCCGTGGTGGATGGGTTCCGCGCGACCGTGCGCCGTCAGCTGTTCGCCGACGCCGCCGCCCGCATCGCCGACGTGCTGCGGGTCGCGGGCCTGGAACTGCTGGTGCCGCTGCGGGATCGGCTCAGCGAGGCGATGATCCAGCTGGAGAACGCCCGCTCGGAGCCGCCGACCGACGTGGGCCTCGCGCGCCTGGCCACCGACCAGTACGCGGCCTGGCCGGCGGACGCCGACGAACTGGTGCCCAGCCGGTTCGCGGAGGCGAACAACGAAGTGCTGCTAATCAATTCGACCGCCTTCAAGGGGCGCTACGAGGCCGATCTGCCGAAGGCGGTGGCCGGTGCCAACGCGATGATCCCGTTGCAGTCGGCCATCGAGGAGGCCACCACGCGCGTGATCCTGGGGGAGTGGCAGACCACCGGCGGTGTGGCCGCGCCCGGCGGGCTGATCGAGCGCACCGCGACGTGGGTCACCCGGGCGCTCGGCACCGACCCCGAGACCGGCCGCGCGCGGGTGCCGTCGATCGCCCAGTTCGACATCCACACCCGCCCAGTGGAATTGCTGCGCCGGGCCCGGCTCTACGTCGAGCGGCCCGGGGAGTCGTTCGCCGAATTCTGCAAGGTGTCGCTGCGCGACTACGTGCAGGGGGCAGGGGCTTCGGAGTCGGAGCTGGTGGCGCGTCGCCGCGACATTGCCACCAAATTCGCCGAGGCGCTGTCGCTGGCGCGACCGCTGGCCAGCGTCAACGACCAGGCGCTGCAGCGGGTCCACCCCGGTCAGCAGACCGAATACCGCTACAAGTTCTCCGAGATTCCGTTCGCCGGTCAACCGGTTGACCGGGAACTGTTCGAAGTCATCCGCAACAATCCGCGGATCGACCAGGCGACGAAGGACAACTATGCGCGCTCGCTGTCCGACGAGGACAGCGTCACCCGCATCGACATCTTCGGCTCATATCCCAACTATTCGCCGCTGGCGTTCGACTCGGTGCTCAAGCCCGCGGCCCAGCAGTGGGCGCAGACGGCGGGCCCCGGGCGCGGCGCCTTCTGGAAATACCGTCGCTCCCGGCCACTTTCGGCGTCACTGCCGATGACCGACGAGCAGCGATTCGCCATGACCGGCGGCTGGTTCGTCGGCCAGCTGCTGGGACGTATCCAGATCCCGGCGTCGCCGTTCACCGAGCCGGTGCGGATCTATGACGCCGACAGCGGGCAGTGGCTGAACTTCCCGAACCCGCTGCTGACACCGCCGTCGGCGTTCCATGCCCCCTACGACTGGCTGCCGGCGGTACTGGAATCGATCCTGCTGGCCATTGCCCAATCGCACGAGCCGCCGGTGATGCGATCGCTGCGGCCCTACAGCGTGCTGCGTGAGCTCTACGATGCGCACTCGCAAGACCCCGCCAGCGGCATCGTCGCGTTGTCGGCGCAGGGACTGCTGCGCGAATTCCTGCAAGGGGCCTCGAGCGGTCCCGGTGTGCAGTCGCGGGTTCCGGGGATCGCCGATGCCCAGACCGCCGACGAGCGCGCTACGGCGGCGATCGAGTGGTTGACCACCATCCGTGATGTTGCGGCGCAGTATCTTCCGGCCGATATGGCCGGGGCCACGCCGGGTGGGGCCTTCACGACGGTGCCGACGCGGACCACGGCGTCGAACACGCCGATGTTCCGCGACCTGGCGCCCGACGTGTACGCGGCCACCGGTGCGCTGATCAACTTGATCCAGCACGAGGCCGAGGCGCTTGCGGCCGGCGCGGCGGCGGGCGGTCCGGTGCTCGATGGCGGCGCGCCCGTGGTGATTCCCGAAGGCGGGACGTTCTGACCATGACCCGTCCCTTTGCGCCAACCGATGCGTCGCCTGCGCTCACGGTGGTCGTGGCCCCCCACCTGCAGACCGACGAGCTTCTCGGTGTCCTGTGCGATTACTCGGCCGCCGGGTTGCTGGGCGTCTTCGTCTGGGTGGATGCCGGCGATGCGCGAGGACCCGCCACAGCGGCGACGATCGTGCGCGACGGCAGGTCGGAAAGCGTTGTGCTGCAACAGGTGTTGACCGCCAAGCATTACGACCGGGTCCGGGTGGCGGTATTGGTTCCGCTCGATGCACCGGCCGAGCAGCGAGCGCCGTTGGCCGCCGAGCAGTTCGTCGAACAGGTGGTGCGCAGCACCGCCAGGGGCGCCGGGATGACCCTGCTGCGGATGCTGCTCACCAGCGGGCGCGCCGGCGCCAGTCAGCTCAGTTCGTCGGTCGTGGTGGAGGGCTGGCACAACCTGCTGATCGCGCCGGAGGATTCACCGGCACCCGGGTTGGGTGCGGTGCCGTGGGGGCATCTCGCCGAACCGCTGGATCTGGCTCAGCGCGCCGCGCCGGTGGTCACGGCGGTGGCCGGTTTGTGGGCCGATATGCAGCAGACGCCCTTCGACACCGTGGAGATTTTGCCGGGCCAGACGCTGCGGGCGGTGCGCGCGTTCTACCGCAGCCTGGACACCGCCGAGGTGGAACGGCGGCTGCGGGCGCGGCTGTTCGATCCGGCGGGACGGCTGCCGCTGCCGCATGGCGGCCAGGTGCCGGTGCTGTACGTCGAGGACGTTTCCGCAGCCACCCAGACGATGGCCCGGGCGCTGTGGACCAAACATCGCGACGTGCTGCGCGGACCGCGGCTGGGCGCAGATGATGTTGCCACGCAGGCCATTTCGATCTGGGCCGCGCTGAAGATGTTCCTGCGGTTCATGGGCGGAGCCTTGCGCAACGCGCCGTCGGCGTGGTTGTCGGCGGTCAAGGGGTCGGTCTCGGCGGTGTTGGCCTCGACGGTGCAGGGCACCGTGTTCGGTGGCCGCGAATCGGCGTTCTCGGTGGTCACCAGCAGCCAGCTCGCCGACTGGCAGGACCTCGGCCGCAGCGCCGACACGCTCAACGCGGCCATCGGCGGGCCGGAGGCCGGGCAACTGGCCCAGCAGGATCTGAGCCCGCTGTGGATCGACTTCGTCAACGGCGCACTCACCCTTGCCGACGGTGGACGCCGCGCGAAGGGGCTCGACCCGATTCAAGTGGGCGCGGGTGTCGGTGTGGTGGCCAGCGCCGCCGACGTCGTTCCCAGCCGCGCGGATCGGTTCACGGCGATCCCGACATCGCTGGCCGCTGTGATCGGCGTCAGCGACCTTGAGCCGGCCGACGTGCTGGGTGCGGCCGATCTGCGCCAGCGGCTGCAGCGCGCCTACTCCGACCCCGCCGCCGGCGTCGAGGCGCGCGGGGCGTCGACCGAACTGGAACGCTGGCAGCAGCACGCGTCGAAAAGCTATGCCTGGCAGGCGGGGTCGATCCTGACCGACTTCTTGGGGCGGGCCCGCACCGAGGTGGCACAAATCGCCGAACAGATTCAGCGCGCGGCCAGCGAGATCTCGATCGACGAGCGGGTGCGCGCCCGCCAGCTTGCCATCGGCATCATCCTGGCCACGATGACCTGGGCGACCTTGGGAGTCCTCGTCGTGCTGGTCGGCCTCGCGGTGGTCGGCTTCACCGGCTGGGAATACACATTGATCACCGGCGGGATATTGCTCGGCCTCTACATCGTGGTGTCGCTGACGTTGTTCCTGTTCGCACAGCGCGACATGTTCACGTTGATGAATCTGCGGAAATCGCAACAGAATCAGCTCGAGATGATGCAGGCGAACCTGCAGACCGCGCTGCAGGATGTCAGCCGCCTGTCCACCGCCTACGGGCAGTATCTGTCCTGGTGCCGCGTGCTGGGGCCGGTGCTGCGCGCACCGTTTGGGCCCGCGCCCGCGGGGCGCTCGGCGGCGCCGCTGATCTCCGACGGCCTGCCCCGCTGCGCCCAGGTTGGGGTCGCCGATCCCGGCGCGCAGCGCGCCGACGACGCGGCCCATGCCATTCAGCGCCGGCTGTACGCGCTCGGCTGGCTGACCAAGCCGTGGCAGGAGATGGTCGCTCACGCCGCGGGCAAGCTCAGGGAGGAGCCCGAAATGCTCTATCGCATGCCGGGTTTCCGGACCGCCTCGGGTCTGGATCAATGGTCGGCGGCCGTCGCCTCCGGGCAGGTGCACTCCACCGGCGCCGAGGCGCTATGGCAACGCGTCGAGCAGATGTTTGCCGAGGACGACCGCGTGGGCACCGCGCTGACCGGTGCGGTATTGGCTCCGGCGATGGGGCAGCACGTTCCCTCCGAACAATTCGCCGCCGGCGTCGTCGACCACCGGCCGGGGCAAGCCGCTCCGTTCGACGGATCGGTGTTCACCGACGCGGCGATGACCGCAAGCCGCTGCGCGGTAGCCATCGATACGGCGGCGCTGGCGCGGCCCGGTCTGGGTTTCAGGGCCACGGTGGTCCAGGCCAGCGACGGGCTGGCGCCCTATGACTTCACCTTGTTCGAAGTGCCACTGGCGGCCGCGTCGGGAGTCGAAATGGAGAAGACCGCGGTGATCACGCACACCGAGCACCGCGACACGCCGCCCGGCGGGGATTTGGTGTTCTAGTCATGCCCGATCCGCAGCATGCCGGTGACGCCGACGACCCTCGCCTCAACGCCCTGATCGCTTGGCGACAGCGCCTGATCGACTCCGGGGCGGTGTCCAAGGCGGGTTTCAAGGAAACCCACCTGCGATTGATTCTGCGGTCCGGGCGCACCGACGTGGAACAGATCCGGGCGATGCTGCCCGGCTCGGTCGCCGAGTATGCCGAGGAGTTGGCGGCCGTCCTGGCCGAGGTGGAGTCGGAAGTGCTGCCGGGCCGGCATCGTTCGGCCGCCCTGTCCGCGGTGGGATCCGACGGCGAACCGACCGACACCGCGGACAGCACGACGAGTGACGAATTACCGTTGAATGCAGACGATTTCGCTGCATACACCTTCGGCGAACAGACCGGCCCGCTGGCCGCCGTCACCGTCAAGCCGTCGCGCGTCGACGGCGACACCGGTGGCTCGGAGCTGACCTGGACACCGTATCTACCGGGCGGCGATGCCGTGGTGATTTACCGGCTGGTCGCCCAGGAGGACAACGCGCCGTACTCCCCGGATCGTGCCCGGTTGGTGGCGGTCACCCCCGCGACCACCGCGACCGACCAGGAGCCCTCGGCCGCGGCGGTGCGCTATTACCAGGTCTGGGTCAACGTCGGTAATACGCGCACCGAAGCGCTTGCGGCGCAACCGATCAAGCACGCCGAAGGCGTGGCCGTCAGCCCGGTGCGCGATTGCGTGGTTCGGCAGGACAACGGCAAGGTCATCGGCAGTTGGACGGTGCCCTCCGCGGTCAGCACCGTATTCGTCTCCCGGATGCTGTCCGAGGAAGCCGGCCGTGAGGGGCCCCAGCACCGGATCTTGCTAGACCGCGACAACCGTGCCGGGTTCGTCGACTCCGACCCGGCGCCGGGGCGGCACTACGTGTATCGGATTCGGGCCGCGGTCCCGGTCAACGGTGTACTGCGGCTGGGGGCGCCGGTGGACGCCGAGGTCGAAATCGCCGCCGTCCTAACGCCGGTCACCGATTTGATGGTGACCTCGGCACCGGGGGCCGCCGACAGCTTCGAGCTCACCTGGAAGGCGCCGTCCGCCGGCGAGGTGGTGATCTATCGCAGCCAGACCGGCCCGGCCGCCGGCGCCGAGGCCAATGAGCTCCCCGAGGCCGCGCTCGAGCAGGTCGGACTGACCCCGGATTTGCGCTTGACGCAACCGATTACCCAGCAGCCCGGCCCCGACGGGCGGCCGCGGGCGATGATGTCGGGGGTGTCGTGGCCGACGGACTGGAGCCGCGCCTACTTCACCCCGGTCACGCTGCTGGCGGGTCGTGCGTTGTTGGGCAAGACTTTCTGCTCGGTGCGCACCGGCATCATCCGGGATGTCGAACTGGCGGAATACTGCAACAAGCAAGTCTTGACGTTCGACTGGCCGCAGGGCGCCGCCGTCGTCGTGGTCTACCTTGCGCCCAAGGGCTATGACGCGCGCAACGGTTTGACCGGTACGTCCTACGAGATCACCGTCGAGCAGTACGAGAAGTACGGCGGCCTGCAACTGCCCAATGGCAAACTGCCGGTGAGCGGCTGCTCCCTGCATCTGGCACCGGTGGCCTTCTCCGCCGGCCGGCGGGCCATCGGGGCCGTGCGCAGCATCGAGTACGCAGGCCTGTTGCGGCTGCAATACGCGGTGCAGATGAGCCGCGACCCGCACGGCCAGCCGTCGCACGCCACCATCTACATGCGGTCCGAATACGAAGTGCCGGGATCACCGGCATTTGTATTGATCAACAATCCTGACCGAATTCCGTTGTCGCCCACCGACGGCGAAGCGCTCGACGCCGCTCCGCTGGACGCGCAGGGCGGCCTGGCTGCCACCCCCTCGAAGGAACTGCGTTGGTCGGCCCTGACGACCGCCGGTACCGCCGAACCGTGGGCCGTCGACCTGCGGGGCCGACGCGGATGGATCCGATTGTTCGTCAACACGCCCTCGGCGGCGCGGCTGCGCACCATCGCGCTTCTGGACCCGCCGGTGCACAGCCTTCGTTTGAGTCTGGGCGCGCCATGACCCCGCGCTACGGTCAGTTGACCTACACGAGTTTCGACCAGCCCGGAGGCGCGGGGGGCTGGCAGGTCAAGCAGACCACCGGAGATTTGTCCCCCGAGGAAACACAACGCCTGGCCTCAGGTGTCCGCACGGCATTTCGGCCCGTCACCCCGCTGCCGGAATACCCAACCCCGCAACAGTTGGACGCGGCGCCACGCCGACTGGAGTATCGCCGGTGGGCCAGCGACGCGGCCGGCTACTGGCACACCGTTGCCGCCGGCGCGGACAGCACGGGGCGCCCGGGCAACGTGTTCGCCCACGTATTGCTGGACCGGACACCGGATTCCGCGCCGCGACTGCGGCCCATTCAGCGGTGGGGCTCGCCCGCCTGGTTACGCCCGTTCGGTGCCGCGGCGGTCGGGCGCACCGCCCTGCCCGCCGAACCGCCGGGCGTGGCGCAAGTCGTCACCCGGGAGAGCGCGATCGCGTTCGCGCTGGACACCAGCACCTGGCGGGTCGGTACCCTGCTCGGACTACTCGACGCGGTGGCGGCCGCGCTGGAGGGTGGCGCGCCCGTCGTCCTGGGCGCCGTCTCCGTCGAGTCGGCCGCGCAGTGGATCGGCCTGGTGAGTTTCCTGATGTCACCGGGGACCGCGGCCACCCTGAACTTCAGCACCTTCGACCGCGCCGACCAGCTCGGCTCGGCACAGCACGCGATCGCGCACCTGACCGCGGTACCCATCGGCGACCTGGAAACGCTCCCAACCGGTTTCGTCGTCATCGACGAGACCGCGACGCTATCGCTGGGGGAGTTGGGTGGCGAACCGCATCGGACGGCGGCCGGTCAGGCGATCGACGTCACCGCCTGGTCGGTAATGGCGCAAGAGGTTCTGCTCGATCCCCAGTCCGCCCTCGCCGTGCTTGACGAACTCGACCGCCGTGCCGCCCAAACCGAGGATCGGGGCCTGCACCCGGCCTGGCCGTTGGCGGTCACGATCGCCGCGGACGAGGAGTTCGCGGCCGCCCATCCCGAGGCCAACGCGATAATCACCACGCACTCGCCGGCCGGCATCACCCCCGGGTCACCGACCGAACGCCTTATCGACGAGGCACTCTCGGCCCTGGTCGGCCACAACACGCCCGACGCCTGGAAGGCCGCCGAACAGAACCTGCCTGGGTTCGCCGGTGAACACGCCGCGCTGACCTACCTGTGCCGCGCGATCGGCGACGACACCTGGATGGATCAGATCGGGCCAATTCCGTTGAGCGCAAACACTTATCACGGTCGGCCGGTTCCCGAACCGCTGGCGGCCGCGCTGGGCCCGGCGCTGGAACGGGCCAGCGCCGCGGGCGACCCGCAGCGGCTGCTCAAACTGGTCGACCTGCTACTGCGCGCGGGCGTCGACGATGATCGCCTGACTCAGGCCCTGACCGAACGGGTCGCGGCCCAGCTGGCCGACCCACATACCGGGCCGACGCTGGCGCGGCGGTTTTCGCACCGCCTCGGCCCCGAAACCCGGATCGCCGCGGCCGCGGCAACGCTGCGCCTGAGTTGCGAAGGCGCCACGCCGATCAGCGACGCCGTGCTGGATTGGTTCGCCGATGGATCCACCATGCCTCCGGCGGCCGAACTGCTGGGCGCCCAACCGTGGGACCCGACGTGGACCCGAGCGGCGGTGTGCGGCATGCGCGCCGAACGCAAGCCCGGTGAGGCGGATTGCTTTGCGGAGTTGTGGTGGCTGGCGGCCAACGGATCGCCGCGGCGCGACGAGCTGGCGGGCCGCCAGATCTGGGATCCGGCGCAACTTCTGGCGGTGGGCGGCGCCACGTTGAGCACCGGGGCGTTGCTGCCGACCCTACTGGGAGCGCCCGACAGTGAATCGTTGGCGCGGTTGGCCGACGAGATCACCGGCGCGAACAACGATGACCTCGCGGTGGCATGCGCGGCGCTACGCATGATCGGCCCGGCGTCCTGGGTGCAGCGCGGCTACATCAACACTCACCAGCAGGCGTACGCCGGGCTGTGGGACACGGCACTGGCCGAAATCGGCCCTGGGCGAATACATCCCGACTGCGCGGTCCGTGTGACGGTGCTGGCGGTCCTGGGCCTGATCGCGGGACAGCCACGACCCGTCCTGGCGGGCCAACTGGCCGGCGATCGGGCGGTGGCCGGTGCCGCGATCGAGCAGGTGCTGGCCCTGGTGGACAGCGAGATCCTCACGGCCACCGAGGTCCTGGCGACTAGCCTGTTGCGCACCGACGCCGCCGAGCCGGTCGATGCCGTCGATGGTGTGCTGGCCGCGACCGCCGCCGCCGTCACGGCGAGCCGGCAGTTCAGCGACGACGACCAGGAGGGGGTGCTCGCGGTGATGATGCGGATGGCCGGCAGCAACGAGGGAACGCCGCCACGGCGATACCGGAAGCTGGTGAACACGGCGCTGGCCCGCCGCGCCGAGGGGCGAGGACCGCTGACGGCCCCGCCGGCCCAGGCGTGGAGGAACCACTGATGCCGATCTATGCCCTGACCGCACGTAACCAGCGCGCGCACATACCCGTTGGGCCGCTATCGGTGTCGATCAGCGGCGCGGTCCACGATGCGGCGCTCGACATTCAGGGCGTGCCGGGTCAGCCCGTGGTGCGCTCCAGCCCGCAGCACGTCGTGTTGCCCTCGCTGACCGGTCCCGTCACCGTCGCCGTCCGGCCGGCATTCACCACCCAATTCGGTGGGGGCGCCGTCGTGCACCTGGCGATTGCGCACGATGTGCCCGATGAAGCAGACCCTGTCCAGGTGCTGTTCGATCCGGTGGACGTCAGCGGCGACACCGCGGTGGTGTTCGCCGAGCTACGGCCCACCGGTCACCACATCGAAGTCGCCGTCACCGCCGCCGCCGACACCGTGCTGAGCCCGCTGGCGGCCGCGGCGCGCACGTCCGCGCGGCGTCTCATCGGCCGCGACCGCAAGCAGGCCCACGCCGAACTCGTTGTCGCGCTGAACAGTTCGGCGTCGATGCGGCCCTGGTACGCCGATGGCAGCGCGGCGGCCGCCACCGACGTGGCGGTCGGGGTGGCCGACGCCCTCGGGATTCATGACGTGGCCGCCGTTCTTGTCGGCGCCGACGTCACCAAGGTCCCGGTGGACAACCATGCCCCCGGACCCGGGCTGGGGTTGGCCGAGGCGGTGCGCAAGGTGCAGCCGCGCTGGTCGGCGGGCGCGCGGTGGTCACGGCTGCGCACCGACATCGCGACCGTGGCCTGTTCGGATTTCCCGACCAGCGGCGTGCATCGCGGATTCGTCTTGATCACCTTGTCCGACGACCGCCGCGTGGCCGGGCCACGGCTGCCGGCGCCACGGTCGGGGCAAGACGCCTCCGCCGAGCTGTTGGCGCATCCGCAGGTGCTCGACGAGATCACCGCCGGCCTCGTTCGGGCGCTGACATGACCGCTCCGGCCGCTCAGGCGATATTGACGAAATGTCCGCGCTGCTTTGGGCTTCTGGATCCCGATCATCACCTGTGGACGCTCGCGCCCACCAGCGGCGCGCCCCGCTACCACGACGAGGTCGGCTCGGCGTTTTTGGGCGCCAAGGCGGATATCGGGCCGATGTTCCGGTGGGATCGTCCGCCCGGGTACAACGGTCCGCCGCCGCCGAACATCGCCGCGCAGGCGCTGCGCGGTCCCGTCCTCGAGATCTGCCCGGTCTGCCACTTCACCCTGCCCGACCGGTGGCGCGACGGCCAGGCCTATTGCATCGCGATGGCGGGCGCCCGCGCCACCGGAAAGAGCCTCTACATCGGCGTGCTGGTCCGGCAACTGCAGCTGTTGTGCGAACACCTCGGGTTTGCGATGGCGCCCGCGACGCGCTCGACGGCCGTCGCGTACGCCACCCATTACGAGACACCGCTGTTCGTGCAGCGCGGTCTCATCCCGCCCACGCCCACGATAATGACCCAAACCTCCACTCAGCGCGAGCCGCTGATCTTCAGCCTGGGCACGTGGCACGGGATTCAGCGTTACCTGGTGTTGCGCGACGTCGCCGGTGAGGACATGGAGTCCGGAAACCTTCATTCTCCTCCGTTCCGGTTCTTCAGCAACGCCGAGGCCGTGTTCTTTATGTTCGATCCGCTTCGGGTGCAATCCATTCGGGATCAGTTGCAGGACCTGCTGCCCCCGCAGATGGTGAGCGGGGGAGACCCGCGCGGGGTGCTGAACAACGTGATGATGGCCATCGGTTCCGGCGAACCGCGGCTCGCGGTCATCTTGTCGAAGTTCGACGCCCTTCGGGCGCTGCGGGATGTCGACGGCTCCGAGTGGAGCATGGTGATGTCCAATGCCGGGGCCGCCTATCTGCGTGATCCCTCGGATTCCGTGCTCTACGACGACAACGACGGTCAGCTGCTGCACGAGGAGGTCCGCAGCCTGCTCACCCGGCTCAACGCCGGCTCGATCATCGCCGGCGTCGAAAATCCGTCCACGCCCAGGCGGTTGAGGCACCGGTTCTTCGTCGTCTCGGCCCTCGGCCAGCCACCCAGCGGCCAGCGCCTCCACGCCAGGGGCATCGCCCCGTTCCGCTGCGTCGACCCGGTCCGCTGGGTGACCTCGAGTTTCGGTGTGCTCTAGGCATTCGGCAGCATGACGATCCCACCTCAGAACCCGTTCCAGCACAATCCATTCGGTGACACCCCGTTCGGCAGGAACCCCGCCGCGGCCCCGGCGTATTCGACGCCGACCGCACCGCCACCAGACCGCCAACCGGTGAATGCCCTGGCAACGTTGTCGGTGGTGTTCGCGTTCCTGATCGCCCCCGTCGGGGCGGTTCTGGGGCACGTAAGCCTTCGGCAGATCCGGCGCACCGGCCAGCGCGGCCGTGACCGTGCTCTGGTCGGGACGGCGCTGTCGTACGCGGTGATCATCGTCGTGGCGGGCGTTTTGATCGTGTGGGGTTTGCAGCCCTCCGGCGCTCCGGCGCACGTCGCCGCGCCCAGCGCTACGGCGCCGCCCACGGTGGCACCGTCCAACTTGGCGTCTTTGGCGCCCACTCTCGATGACGTCAAAACCATTACCGGCGACCAGTCTCTGGTAATAGGCGACATCTTGCACCGGCCCAACATCGGCAACGCCATGGGGCAAACCCTCGACCGACCGGAGTGCAGGGGCGCGATCGACGCCGGGATTCCGGACCTCTACGACGTCGGGGTGATGCTCGGGTTCTACATGCCGGCGTTCATCGACCGGGCTGACCCCTACAACACTGTCACGGTCGGCTCGGCGGTTGCGGCATTCCTCGACTCCGCCACCGCGCAAGCCCAACTCGGGAGGATGCAATCCACATTTGCCAAATGCGGCGGAGGCTCGTCGCTACGGGTGACGTTTCCCGACGGCCGACCGTTCACATTCCAAGTGAAGGGACCGAATTCGCCGGGTAACGGAGTCACCACGATGGAGATGGCGACCGAGGGTGAGCTGTCCGTTCATGCGATCGCGACCAGAGCCAACGTCGTCATCGACCTGTTGGTGTCCTACACCGGCAACGGCGCTGACCGCGCCCGGCAAGCCGCCGCGGACGTCGCCAACCAGATACTCAACAAGATTCCGAGCTGAGTCATGACAAATCCGCAGGAACCATTCGGGCCCAACGCCTTCGGCGGCAATCCCTTCGGTGCACCGTACGGGGGGATGCCCCCGGGGCCGCCGATCTACACGGCGCCGCCACCTCAGCGGCCGCGGACCAACATCTTTGCGACGTTGTCGGTGGTATTCGCGTTCGTGTTTGCTCCCGCCGGGGCGGTGCTGGGGCATGTGGGCCTGGCGCAGATACGCCGCTCGGGCGAGCGGGGCCGTGACCGCGCGATCGTGGGGCTGATGCTGTCGTATGCGGTCATCACGCTGACGGTGGTGGCCGTGGTGGCGTGGGCATCGCAGACCGACGGCCGCTCGTCTCAGACGGCGCCGCGGACCAGTGCGGCGCTCTCGACCAGCTCGGTGCCGCACTCGTCGATGGTCACGCCGACGGGCCTGCCCGGGTTGCTGCCGACCATCGATGACGTCAAGGGGTTCATGGGAATCCCCAACCTCGTTGCCCTTCCGCCCACATTCAAGCCGGGCCCGGACTCCGACAGCGCATCGGTTGATCGCCCGGAGTGCTGGCCGGTCATGGGCGGCGGCGCTCCGAACACCGATATGCAGGCGCTCATCGGTTACTACGGGCTGGTGCTGATCGACGACCACGACGTACCCGCCCTCAAGGAAGCGGGACAGGTGCTCATGGCCTTTCGGGATCCGCCGGCCGCGCAGCGACAGTTGGCGAATCTGGTGTCGATATGGCGCAAATGTGGAGGCTCGACGATGAACATTCTTCCGCCCCCGGGCAAGCAGTCACCGCCGGTCGCGGTGTCGATGGGTGTCCCTTCTGACGCCGGAAACGGCATCACCGCCATGGTTTTGACCGCGCAGGGCCCGGTGCTGCGATCACGCAACGATCGTGCGATCGTCGCCAAAAACAATGTGGTTGTGGACATCAACGTCGTGCTGGTGGACACCGATCGTGGCCAGCAGGCCGCGCTGGACATCGCCAATTACATCCTGGGCAAGATCCCGAGTTGAGCCGATGAGTAATCCATTTGGTCCCAGCCCGTTTCAGCCCAATCCATTCGGCGGGGCCGCGCCTGGCCCGCATCGAGTACCGCAGCCGCCTCCGGGCCCGCCGCGGGATGAGGCCAATGTGTTGGCGACGCTGTCGGTGGTGTTCGCGTTCGTCTTCGCTCCCGCGGGATTGATTCTCGGGCACTTGGGGTTAGCGCAGATTCGCCAGACCGGTCAGCGTGGTCGCGAGCGCGCCTTGGTCGGCGTGACTCTGTCGTATGTGTTCATCACCGCGTTGGTGGTCGCGCTGATCGTCGCGGCGGTCATGCCCGATGCGAACTCAGCTCAAGCCGCAGCACCGATGCCCACAACGACCACCAGGACGCCCACACCGCAGTCCACCGTGGCGCCCGCCAGTATGGATGGCTTGCTGCCGACCCTGGACGACGTCAAGAACTTCACGGGCGATGACGCACTCACCGTTCGTCTGACGAAACACCAACCCACGCCGGATTCCTCCAGGGGTACCGCCGACCGGTCGGACTGCTGGGGAGTTTTCGAATACGGTGCCCCCGAGGCTTACGACCTCGGAGCCATCGTCGGCTACTCCGAGTCGGCTTTTTCCGACACTCATGATCCGTTGACCCAGTGGAGCCTTGGCGGAGCCGCAGCAGGGTTTCATGACGCGACCGCGGCCGGGGCTCAGCTCACGAAGCTGCAAACAGCCTGGCGTCAGTGTGGTGGCTCATCGATCACTCGGACTCGGTCCGACGGGCAAACCTACCGGGTGGACCTGAAGCCGCCTTCTCGTGCCGAAAACGGGATCTCGACAATGGAAACCGTGTCGGATGTCGGGGTCCCATACACCGGCGTCCGTGCGATAGCCAGCAAAGCAAACGTCTTCGTCGATGTCGGGGCGTGGTCCACGGCAAGCGTCGAGCGGGTTACGCAGGCCGCCCTGGCGATCGCGAACTTCATCCTGAACAAGATCCCGGGCTAACCGAGCGGCTTCTCAGCTGCCAAATCCGGTTGCCGGCGCGGCGACTGGACCTGGTCCGCCCATTGCCAGGTGGCTGGAGGCGAAGGTGACGCCTTTGTCGATCATGGCGCCGTCGTCGGCCTA
>NZ_LZMB01000163.1 GCF_001673555.1 Mycobacterium sp. 1165178.9
GGCCTAACCACAAAACCAGAGTGTCAAGGATCAACCGAAACAGAAACGTCAACCATCAACCGACTCTGAACAGGGGCACCCAGGGCATGTATGAGTTCGCCTGCGTGTCCCGGGCGCGCTCCCTATTCGACGAAATGTCAATTAGCATCTGAAAGATGAAGGCGCGCCGATTAGCGCGTTTGCTGAGTGTCGCGGTGATGACGACCTGGGTGGCGCTGCTGTGCCCACCGATTTCCGCGTCCGCCGCGCCATGCCCCGACGTCGAGGTGACGTTCGCCCGCGGCACAGCCGAGCCGCCCGGCGTGGGCGGCGTCGGACAGGCCTTCATTGACTCGTTGCGTTCCCAGGTCGGGAGCCGGTCCCTCGGGGTGTATGCGGTCAACTACCCCGCTGACGAGGATTTCGCCCCGTCGGCGTCCGCGGGCGCCGGCGACGCTCACGCTCACGCTCAATCCATGGTGGCGAACTGCCCCAACACTAAACTGGTGCTCGGCGGATACGGCCAGGGCGCGATGGTGATCGATCTGATCACCATCGCCCAGGCGTCGATCGGGGGCCTGGTTCCTCAGATACTGACGTCGGATGAGGCGGACCATGTTGCCGCGCTCGCCCTGTTCGGGAATCCGTCGGACCGGTATCTGGGGGCACCGGTGAGCGTGGTCAGCCCGTGGTACGGGGCGAAGGCTATTGACTTGTGTGCGCCGGGCGATTCGGTGTGCACTCCGGGCGGTCCCCTGGCGCCGCCGTCGCACGACGAGTCGTTCTCGGCGGCCCACCTGTCTTACCGGGGGTCCGGAATGCCCGGTCAGGCCGCCACTTTCGTCGCCGGCCATCTCTAAGTCGTCTGAAGCGCAGCGTGGCTGAGCCTCAACGGATCCTTGGGTGCGCGGCCACCCGGTTTGACCACTACGAGATTTCCGAACCCGCTAGGAGTCTGCTATCCGATTCGGGAGTCACCTCTGATGGCGGAAAGCCCCCCGGTGGCGGATGCGGGAGCGAGACAGAGCGGACGGCCGGTCGTGGCGAGCTCGGCGGGGCTGCAACCGGACAGACGGCGCGTGGTCGCAGTGACGCAGGTCACGGCAATTTTGGCAGCGATATCAGCATTGAGTCCTACACGGAACCCCCCGGTAATGGCATTTGGTCGAGCTTTCATATTGCCCAGTAAACCGGCAAAATGGCGGAGCCACCGCTTAATGAGTGCGGTTTAATCATACTGACGGCGTGTCAAAACGAGCAGACGGCGCCTAGGGCGAGATCATTGGCTAGCGCGTCTTCTCTTCGAGGGGGTTGGCGATATATGGCGGCGGATGAATGGCAGCCGGTGGTGCGCGTCGGGGAGCCCAAGTTCATAGCTGGCGTAGGTGATCGAATCAAAGTCGAAGTCAGGACGAGGGGCTGGTTGAGCCGCGACTGGCGTTGTTTCTTCGCGACACAGATCTCTCAACAGCAGCTTGACGCCCGGTACTCTTCGTACCCCTGCTGGGACGAAGTCCAGCGTATCGAGGGTTCCTGCGCAGAGCACGACGCAGAGCTATACATCGAAAAGATTGACGCTGCAATCCATTATGCGAATAACAAGTTGCGCAGCAATGCGCTACCGAGGGCGATTCCCCATGGAACGCGCATCGAATGGCGGGGCTGTGCGGTGCGTGAGCGCCAAGCCGAACTCGACGAGCTGGCGAAGAAGCTAGCGAAGCCCGAGCTGTAACGGATCCGGCAACTATCGACGGCTGAACCGAGCCGGCAGCCGGCGCCGGCGCCGGGGCCGGCGGGCCCGTGTCTCACCATACGTTTCGGCAGGTTGGACCGGGGATTTGGCTGGAAACGTCAGATGCGACAGATAACGTTTTGATAAATACCTCATTACTAATACGTTCCGATATCCATCGGACGCCCGGCAAAGGGTTTTCGCCACCACGAGGCAGGGTCAACGGTGCTTCAGGCGTGGGCTAATACAGTTCAGCCAATGTGGCGAGCCAATACTATGGCTCGCCGATTTGAGTTCCGCTGTCATCCTGCGATTGTCGCTAATCACGCTCACACCGGTCCGCCCCGCGCGGACGGCGCGAAGTAGTCTTACCTCGCCCGTGGCGCTGACACTGGCCGGGTGGATCCACAGCCACAAAGCGAAGCCGGAGGTGCCCGATGGCCCAGTCCGAATCGATCCTTTTCGAGGTCACCAACCGCGTCGCGCTCATCACGGTCAACGATCCCGATCGGCGCAACGCGATAACCGCCGAGTCGTCAGGGCAGCTGCGCGAGGCAGTCGAGCGCGCCGAAGGCGACCCCGATGTGCATGCCGTGGTGGTCACCGGAGCGGGCAAGGCATTCTGCGCGGGTGCCGATCTCAGCGCCCTCGGCGCTGCCGGCGGTGGATCGGCCGAGAAGGGTTTGCAGCAGCTTTATGACGGCTTCATGGCCGTCGGTAGTTGCCGGCTGCCCACCATTGCCGCCGTCAACGGGGCGGCCGTGGGCGCGGGCCTGAATCTGGCCCTGGCGGCCGATGTCCGTATCGCCGGATCCAACGCCGTGTTCGACGCACGATTCCAGAAGCTGGGGCTGCACCCCGGCGGAGGTGCGACGTGGATGCTGCAGCGCGCGGTCGGCCCGCAGGTCGCCCGGGCGGCCCTGTTGTTCGGTATGCGCTTCGACGCCGACGCCGCCGTGCGGCACGGCTTAGCGCTGAGCGTGGCCGAGGATGCGGTCGCTGCGGCGCTGGAGCTCGCCGCCGGTCCGGCGGCGGCGCCGCGGGAGGTGGTACTGGCGACCAAGGCCACGATGCGCGCCACCGCCAGTCCCGGATCGCTGGACAACGAGCAGCATCAGCTCGCCATGCGCGCGGAGCTCGGGCCGCAGTCCCGTTCGATCCAATCGCCGCAATTCGCAGAGCGTTTGGCCGCGGCACAACGCAGGTAGTCAGCGGTGCACGTGCCGACGCATCCCTGACGCAAGACCTATAGATCCAGCAGCGCGCTCTCGGGCGACTCGATCAGATCCCTTAACTCGCAGACGAATTGGGCTGCTTGTGCACCGTCGGCGATGCGATGGTCGAACACGCACGTCAGCGACATCGTCCGACGGGCGAGGATCTGTGTGCCCACGACCACGGGCCGCGGCCTGATCGCACCCATCCCGAGGATGGCCGCCTCGGGGTGGTTGATCACCGGCACGCCGTCGTCCACGCCCAGCGCCCCGAAATTCGTCACTGTGAACGTCGAGCCCCGCAACTCCCCCGGGCCCAGGCTGCCGGCACGCGCACCAGCGATCAAATCGGCTGCCCGACCGGCCAGTTCGCGGGTCGTCTTGCTGTGGGCGTCCGTGATGACCGGGACCAGCAGCCCACGTTCGGTGGCCACGGCGATGCCCAGATGCACGCAATGCTCGACGCGCACCTGCGGTCCCCGCGGCGAGTCGGCCCAGGTGGAGTTCAGCATTTCGTTGTGGCGCAACGCGATGACGACCAATCGCAACGCGAGCACGAAGGGCGATATGGTTTCTTCCACCGAACTGAACCGGTCCGACAGTCGCACGAGCTCGGTGCAGTTGACCTCGACGCCGACCTTGGCTGCCGGAATCTCTTTGTGCGACGCCGTCATTTTCTCCGCCATCCGGGCCTGCACACCCCGGACCGGCCGGACGTCGGCGCCATTGCCTTTCCCGCGAGCCGCCGACAGCACGTCTTCCCGAGTGATGATGGTCCCAGCCGCGTGCTGCACCGAATTGAGGTCAACCATCAGCTCTTTGGCCAGCTTTCGCACCGGAGGGGCGGCGAGCGGGCGCCTGGGGCGTCGGCTGATGTCGATGCCGGAGTCGGCGCCATAGCCGACCAGCGTGGGCACCGCGGTTTCGGCGGCAGGCAGGTCACCACCGAGCGGCGCCGTGTCGATCTGCAGCAGCACCGCTCCCACGCTGACCGTATCGCCTTCGGCGCCATTCCTTTCGACGATCCGTCCGGCGTACGGGCTCGGGATTTCCACCTCGGCCTTGGCGGTCTCCACCGTGCACAGCACCTGATTGAGCTCGACATCGTCCCCGATCGCCACGTGCCACTGCGTCACGGTGACTTCTTCCAGTCCCTCGCCGAGGTCGGGGACGCGAAACGGCTTGATACGCCCGTCACTCATGGCTGCGCCAACACGCGTTCGACGCAATCCAGCAGCCGGTCGGGTCCGGGCAGCCACCACTTTTCCAGCCGCGCCGGCGGGTACGGGGTGTCGAACCCGCACGCGCGCAACACCGGCGCCTCAAGCTCGTAAAACAACTCCTCTTGAATGCGGGCGGCCACACCCGCTCCATACCCCAGGCTTCTCGGGCCCTCGTGCATCACCACGCAGCGTCCGGTCCGGTGGATCGATGAGGCGACGGTATCGAAGTCGAGTGGCACCAGGGACCGCAGATCGATGACCTCCAGGCTCCAACCACGTTGTCGCTGCGCCTCTTCGGCGGCGCCGACCGCGGTGCGATCATG
>NZ_LZMB01000164.1 GCF_001673555.1 Mycobacterium sp. 1165178.9
AGAAGAAGAAGGTAAGCGCTGTGCCTACGTACACGCCAAAGGCGGGTGACACCACGAGGTCGTGGCACGTCATCGACGCCACGGACGTGGTGCTTGGCCGCCTTGCCGTCGCGGCAGCCACCCTGCTGCGCGGCAAGCACAAGCCGACGTTCACCCCCAATGTCGATGGCGGCGACTTCGTCATCGTCATCAACGCCGAGAAGGTCTCCCTCAGCGGCCAGAAGTTGGACAAGAAGCTCGCTTACCGCCACTCGGGATATCCCGGCGGTCTGAGCAGCCGAACGATCCGCGAGCTGATGGAGAAGCACCCCGACCGAGTCGTGGAGGACGCGATCACCGGCATGCTGCCCAAGAACAAGCTCGCCCGTCAGGTCGCGCGCAAGCTGCACGTCTACGCCGGTCCGACGCACCCGCACGCCGCACAACAGCCCGTTCCGTACGAGATCAAGCAGGTGGCCCAGTGACCGAAACGCCCGAGGCCTTGGAAAACCCCGAGAACCCGGAGAGCCCGGAAACCCCAGAAGCGGCAGAGACCGTCGCCGAAGTCACCGAAGCCCCGGTCGAGGCCTCCGAGACCGCGGAAGCGCCAGCGCCCGCCGCGCCGTTCGTGTTCGACCGGCCCATCCAGACCGTCGGCCGCCGCAAGGAGGCCGTGGTGCGGGTGCGCCTGGTGCCCGGCACCGGCAAGTTCAACCTGAACGGCCGCACCCTGGAGGGCTATTTCCCGAACAAGGTGCACCAGCAGCTCATCAAGGCCCCGCTGGTCACCGTCGACCGGGTGGAAAGCTTTGACATCTATGCGCTGCTGCACGGCGGCGGCCCCTCGGGGCAGGCAGGCGCGCTGCGATTGGGCATCGCCCGGGCACTGATCCTGGCCCAGCCCGAGGACCGGCCCCCGCTGAAGAAGGCCGGGTTCCTTACCCGTGACCCGCGTGCCACCGAGCGCAAGAAGTACGGCCTGAAGAAGGCCCGCAAGGCGCCTCAGTACAGCAAGCGCTGATCAGCAGTCGCAATCCGGCCACAACTTGGCATCGTGGTGCACAAGTTGTGGCCGGTTGCGGCGTGTCTGCGCCCGGACCCGCCCCGTTTCGTCCACAAAGGAACGGGCAAGTTAGGTGCTAGCCCGACAACTGTGAGAGGTTTGGTCGCATGGGTCGACTATTCGGCACCGACGGTGTCCGTGGGGTCGCCAATCACGAGTTGAGCGCCGAGCTGGCGCTCGCGCTGGGTTCCGCGGCGGCGCGGCACTTGGCGAGCACGCCGGCCCCGGGCCGGAGGGTCGCGGTGATCGGTCGCGATCCGCGGGCGAGTGGCGAAATGCTGGAGGCCGCGGTGATCGCCGGGCTGACCAGTGAAGGTGTCGACGCGCTGCGGGTCGGGGTGCTTCCGACTCCCGCGGTGGCCTACCTGACCGGCGCCTATGACGCCGACTTCGGGGTGATGATCTCGGCGTCGCACAACCCCATGCCCGACAACGGCATCAAGATCTTCGGCCCCGGCGGCCACAAGCTCGACGACCGCACCGAAAATGACATTGAAGCACTGCTCGCTGATGTCCCTGTCGGTCCCGGGTTGCGTCCGGTCGGCGCCGGGATCGGCCGGGTCATCGACGCCGAAGACGCGGCCGACCGCTACCTGCGCCACCTGAGCAAGGCCAGCGCGCTGCGCCTCGACGGATTGACCGTGGTGGTGGATTGCGCCCACGGCGCCGCCTCCGCGGTGGCCCCGCGCGCCTACCGCGCCGCCGGTGCCCGGGTGATCGCGATCAACGCCGAACCCAACGGGCTCAACATCAACGACAACTGCGGCTCCACGCACCTGGATTCGTTGCGCGCGGCCGTCGTCGCACACCGCGCCGACCTGGGCCTGGCCCACGACGGGGACGCCGACCGCTGCCTGGCCGTCGACGCAGGAGGCAACCTGGTCGACGGCGACCACATCATGGTGGTCCTCGCGCTCGCGATGCACGAGGCCGACGAATTGGCGTCCAAGACACTGGTGACCACAGTGATGAGCAACCTGGGGCTGCATCTGGCGATGCGCTCGGCGGGAATCACGGTGCGCACCACCGGCGTTGGCGACCGCTACGTCGTGGAGGAACTACGTGCCGGCGACTACAGCCTGGGTGGCGAGCAGTCCGGGCACATCGTGATGCCCGCGCTGGGCTCGACCGGCGACGGCATCGTCACCGGCCTGCGGCTGATGACCCGCATGGTGCAGACCGGTTCGCCGCTGGCCGAGCTGGCCTCGGTGATGAAGACGCTGCCGCAGGTGCTCATCAACGTGACGGTCGCCGATAAGGACACCGCCGCCAGCGCGCCCGCGGTGCAGAGCGCCGTCGGACAGGCCGAGGCCGAACTGGGCGACACCGGCCGAATCCTGTTGCGCCCCTCCGGGACCGAGCCGATGATCCGCGTCATGGTGGAAGCGCCCGAGAAGGACGTCGCCCAGCGGGTCGCCACCCGAGTCGCCGAAGCGGTCAGCCACGCGCTCTGATCTCCCCGGAACCCCGCCGTGCCCGCAGGCGTCGGATAAGGCATGAAATCCGTTGGGGGAACATGTCCTGTAGCCATCGCCCGCACGCAGATCGACTTGTCGGCGGTGCGGCGGGTCGCTGACCAATTCGCGATGGCGGCCGAATTCATCGACCGCGCGGTAAGCGACCACTTGTCCAGGCTGGCTTTCGGCGGCGCCAGCGCCGGGCGGACGCACACCGCGCGGGGTGACGCGCTGCGCGTCGAGTTGGAGCGGCTGGTGGCGCAGGTGTCCCAGTGGTCGCGCGCGTCGGCCGAGATCGCCACCGCGCTGCGGTCGAGCGCCGAGCGCTACGCCGATGCCGAACTGTATGCCGCGGCGCGGATCGCCTAACCCGTGGCCGACCGATTGGATGTGGCCGCGCGCCTCGACGAGGGCCGGGCCGCCGTCGAGCGCACCCAGACCTACGTGCAGGCCTGCCACGCGCTGGGCTACCAAAACCCCGATTTGACAACGCATCCCGCACAGGTCCGCGAACGGTATGCGGGTGAGGACGGCCTGGACCTGCGCGCGTTGGACCGCGACTGTGCGGAGTTGCGGGCCGCGGGCGTGGTGGCGGCCGAAGCGCTTCGAATGCAGCGCGCCCAGGTGGCCGAGCTGGCCGCGGCGTGGATCGGTCCGGGTGGGGACGCCGCGGTGCAGTTGTTGCAGCGGCATTGCGACACCGGCGACGCCGTCGTCACCGAACTGCGCGCGGCCGCCCAACGATGCGAATCGTTGCGCGACAACCTCTGGTATCTGGTCGATTCGGAGGTGGCGACCGCCGTCGCCGTCGATGACCGCGTGCGAATTCAGCGGCCGGCATGGCTCACGGCCGCCACAGCGGTGCTGGCGGGGGACCGGGACGGCGCGGCCGACGTGGTGCGCCAGCAGGTGATGCCATACGTGGACAACGACATTCGCAACGACTGGGTGACGGCGATGCGGTCCGCCTCGGACGGCGTCGAGACGTCCTACGCCATGGTCATCGACAAGATGGCCGCCGTCCCGGCGACGAGCTTCGAATACCCCGGCGATCTCGGGAAGGATATTGCGCGGGTGCAACTCCCCGCCCCGCCGGTGGACGCGGCGCCCATACCGACGCTGGCTCCCGCGCCGACGTTGCCGGCCGCGGCGCCCGACCCGGTCAGTGCCGCACCGGCTTCGGTGACTCCGCCGCCGCCGGTCGCCGCCGCGCCGCCTGCGGGCTGGGGAACCGCGCTCGGCGATGCCCTGGGCATGCCGGCGGGCGATCTCGGTGGGCTCGGGGGTGGCGCGCTCGGGGGCGGCGGTCTCGGCGGTGGTGGACTCGGCAGTGGCGGCGGCCTTCTCGGGCTGGCCGGCCGGATCGTCGACGCGGTGGGCGGGCTGATCGGATCGACCGGTGACGGACTGGACGGCGCGGAAGCATTGAGCGACGGCGAGAACCCTTTCGACGAGAAGCCCTACCGCGCAGACGATCCCGACGGCACCGAGGACACCGACGAGGTCGCGCACGAGGCCGTAGACGACAAGACCGCCGGCGATCCCGCCGAAACCGGCCAGTCCGTCGACGAACCTGAGCCCGAGCCCGACGACACGGCGGTCGAGGCCCCACCGCCGGCCGGCACACCGGCGCCGGACGCGCCGCCCGCACCTCCGGCCGCCCCCGTCGCCGAACCGGCACCCGCGGCCGACCAGGGATCGACGCCGTGCGAGATTGCCGCCGACCAGCTTCCGCAGGCGGGGCAGTGACCGCTCAGGGCCGCAGCTTCAGGGCTTGTTCGACAAACCGCATCGATTCGGCGCGATCGGCGGCCAGCGGGTTCACCAACAGCGTGGTCACGCCCGCCTCGGCGAAGGCGGCCATCCGTTCGGCGACGTATCCGGGCGGGCCGATCAGCGACATGCCGCGCACCAGCTCGTCGGGAACGGCGTCGATGGCCTCCTGCTTGCGTCCGGACAGATACAGCTCCTGGATCCGGTCGGCGACCTCGCCGAACCCATACCGCGTCGCCAGATTGTGGTAGAAATTGTGGCCCTTGGCGCCCATCCCGCCGATGTAGAGCCCCAGCTGCGGCTTGACCCACGCCAGCCGATCGTCGACGTCGTCCCCGATTGCCAACGACGCGTGCACCATCACATCGAGGGGGCCCAATGTTCGATCGCGCTTGGCGGCGCCGGCCGCCAGCGACTCGCCCCAGATCGACGCGGCCTTGTCGGGCAGGTAGAAGACGGGCTGCCAGCCCTCGGCGATCTCGGCGGTGAGCTCGACATTCTTGGGGCCCAACGCGGCGATGCTGACCGGAATACGTTCGCGCACGGGGTGATTGATGAGCTGCAGGGACTTGCCCAGACCCGTTCCGCGATCCGCGGGCAACGGCAGCTGGTAATGCTTGCCGTCGTATCGCACGCGTTCGCGGCGCCACACCTTGCGGCAGATCTCCACGATCTCGCGGGTGCGGCCGATCGGGGCGTCGAACGGGACGCCGTGGAATCCCTCGATCACCTGCGGCCCGGAGGTGCCGATGCCGAGGCGGAATCGCCCGTCGGACACGTAGTCCAGTCCCGCGGCGGTCATCGCCAGCAGCGACGGCGTGCGGATGTAGATGGGCAGCACGCCGGACGCCAGCTCGACGGTGTTGGTCTTGGCGGCCAGATAGCCCAATTGGCTGATGGCGTCGAAGGCATACGCCTCGGCCACAACCGCGACTTCGATACCGGACTTTTCGAGTTCGACCACGCGGTCCACGGCCTCGTGAAAGCCGCCCGAATAATTCAGGGCGATCCCGATTCGCATCAATGACACTTACCACGCTGTCGCGCGGCCGGGGATCCTCAGCCCGCCGAAGTGCCCGTCCAGTACTCCGCGAACCGTTGGCCGTCGGCGGCGAGGCGAAGGATGTCGTTGCCGGTGAACGAGACCGGGCCGTCCGGACCGAGGCCGGTGCCCACCCAGCGCCCGGCAACCAGATCGCCGTCCGACAGCGGACCGATCTCGATGGCAAAACTCAAGTCCGAGAACATGCTTCGCGTTTGCTCGACTATTTGCGCAAGCTCCTGGGGCCCGCACACCTCCCGGCCGGGCCAGTGACCCACGAAGTCGTCGGTGACGATCTCGGCCGCGATGGGCCGGCCGTTCCACAGTTCGATGATCCAGCGGTCGTAGAGCGCTTGCACGGTCGACATAAATGTCAATTACCCGGTCAGCCTTGCCTTCTCACTTCAGCAGCGCGACGATCTTCTCTTCCAGCGGAATCGCTTCGGCCTCGGGATCGATCGCATTGGTGCCCGGCAGGTGCACTTGCGGATCGGCGAAATCGCGATACTTCTTGTCGCCGCCCAGCGTGTAGAGCAGGTAACCGGTCAGCAGCGCCCGAACCGACCGCTGGGTGCGCCGGTGCGCTCCGGCCAGCCCCAGCACCTTGGTCAGTCGGCGGCCCTCCACCAGCCCACCGGGCTCGGCCTTGCTGACGATGCGCAGCGTCGCCGCGTCCCACACGCCGGCCAGTGCCAAAGCGCTGGAGTTCAGCGTCTTCGCATCGCCGGGCGCGGTGAAGATCACGCCGGGAACCTTCAGCGAGGCCGCCGGCTGCTGGGGGGGCGGGCTGGTGACGCTGGGGAAGATCGCCGCAACCGCGGCGATCTTGGCCGGCATCCCGGCCGCGGCGAACACCGCCGCCGAGCCGCCGAAGCCGTGTCCGGCCACGCCGAGCTTTTCCGGATGCACGCTGATCTTGCCGGGGCCCAGGCGCACACCCGACACGATGTCCAGGGCGGTGCCGAGATCGAAGGCGAGGTTGAGCACCGAGGGTGCCACGCCGCGCTGGGTGTCGGGAGCGCCGGCCACGATGCCCCACGACGCCAGATGCTCGAGCAGGTTCGAATACCGGGCCGCGCTCGTGAGCCACTCGTGGCCGAACGCCACGGCGGGCAGATTCAGCCCGGCCTCGGGGGTGTACACCACGCCGGGCAGGCCGGCAAAGGCCAGGTCACCACGCAAAACCCGATGCGGGCCACGGCGGCTGAGAGCTGCGACGAGCTTGCGGATGCGGGCCACGCGTTGACGTTAGCGCATCGCAATCGGGCGCCGGGGGAGAAGGAACGCCGCACGGCTTGCCCCGCCGGCGCGCGGCGACCGTCTAGCCCCTGACCTCGATGACACCCATCCGCCACAGCGCCGCGTAGAGCTGGTTAAGCGGGACGGACAGCAGTTTGGTGGTCATGTCCGTCAAAGGATTTCCGGAGTTGGCCGACGCCTGCGGGCGCGGCGTGGGCCTCTGCCGGGGCGCCGGCGCCATGGGGGCGGGCACCAGATCGTCGTAGCGAACTGCGGTCATGATCGCCTCCTATGGCGCCGACGGGCGGTCGGAGAAAGTTACGCATCTCAAAACGACTCGTTGCACAATTCCCGGTTAACAACCACTGACCCGAATTCATGGCTCGGCTAAAAGCGTAGGTCCCCAGGTAGCCAGAATATCTGACCTATTCCCGGCAAAAGCTCGACTGCAAATCGAATGGCCACCGTTTTGTAGCTGCCACGCTGTGGAATCGTGAGCGGTTGGGCGCAAAGCAGCCCGCCCTTCCGATGGGTTAAGGTTCTTTCCGGTCTTTGCTGATATTTCGAATGTTAAGGCGATGTATCCCGTGGACCTTGATGCGAACGAAAACGTTGCGAATACATCAGGTGAAATAGACTTCCGCCGTTTATGACCAGTGAGTGAATGAAAGTCAGCGTCCTGGCGCGGGATACGCGGCGCCGGGTGGATGGGTCCAGGACGTCCACCGGGCGCCGTCCCAATATCGCTGCCCGGCCCCCGACGGGTCGCGATACCATCCCGGCGGCGGGCCGGCCGGTACGGGCGGGGCGGGGGCATAGCCGGCCATGGGCGGCTGTGCGGCCAGCCGACGTACCTGCCGGATGGCGGTCCAATTCGAGATCAGCGCGGCCCAGTTCATCACCACAGCGACAACACGCTCCACCAACCGGCCAGCAAGTTGTGGGTCTGCGCGCTGCGGTAGGCGCTTTCGCATTGCTCGAGGGTGCCGGTGAAGGTGTAGCTGCGCTGCTGAAACATGACGACCGCACCGATGTGCTCGGTGAGCCGGAGGGTGAACTGCGGGTAGGGGTACGTCACAGTGGGCCTTTCGCGCAGGTGGGCGGCCTAACCCTAACCGTGGAGTGCAATGTTGGTGGTCCGTCTGCACTACCCTGTTCAGAATGTGCGGAATCGTCGGCTATGTCGGGCAGCAGCCCGCCTGTGAGGTCGTCATGTCCGCGCTGCGCCGGATGGAGTACCGCGGCTACGACTCGTCAGGCGTCGCCCTGGTCAACGGCGACGGCAGCCTGACGGTCAGCCGCCGTGCCGGCCGGCTGGCCAACCTGGAAGACGCGATCGCCGCAATGCCGGCGTCGTCACTGACCGGAACCACCGGCCTCGGCCACACCCGATGGGCCACCCACGGACGCCCCACCGACCGCAACGCGCATCCGCATCGCGACTCCGCCGGCAAGATCGCCGTGGTCCACAACGGCATCATCGAGAACTACGCCAACCTGCGCCACGAGCTGGAGGCCGAGGGCGTGGAGTTCGCCAGCGACACCGACACCGAGGTGGCCGTCCATCTGGTGTCACAGGCATACCGGCATGGCCCCACCGCGGGCGATTTCGCCGCGTCGGTGCTCGCGGTGCTGCGCCGCCTCGACGGCCACTTCACGTTGGTGTTCGCCAACGCCGACGACCCTGGCACCATCGTCGCCGCCCGCCGCTCCACCCCGCTGGTGATCGGGATCGGCGACGGCGAGATGTTCGTCGGGTCCGACGTGGCGGCCTTCATCCCGCACACCCGCAACGCCATCGAACTCGGCCAGGACCAGGCCGTGGTGATCACCGCTGACAATTACCGGATCACCGACTTCGACGGCAACGACGACCTGGGACCCAAGGCATACCGCGAATTCCATATCGATTGGGACCTGGCCGCCGCCGAAAAGGGCGGCTACGAGTACTTCATGCTCAAGGAGATCGCCGAGCAGCCCGCAGCCGTGGCCGACACCCTGCTCGGACACTTCGTCAACGGCCGGGTCGTGCTCGACGAACAGCGGCTGTCCGATCAGGAACTCCGCGAGATCGACAAGGTGTTCGTGGTGGCCTGCGGCACCGCGTATCACTCGGGCCTGCTGGCGAAGTACGCGATCGAGCACTGGACGCGGCTGCCGGTCGAGGTCGAGCTGGCCAGCGAATTCCGGTACCGCGACCCCGTTCTGGACCGCAGCACCCTGGTGGTCGCCATCTCGCAGTCCGGCGAGACCGCGGACACCCTCGAAGCGGTCCGGCACGCCAAGGAACAGAAGGCCAAGGTCTTGGCGATCTGCAACACCAACGGCTCGCAGATTCCTCGCGAGTGCGACGCCGTGCTCTACACCCGCGCCGGGCCGGAGATCGGGGTGGCCTCGACCAAGACGTTCCTGGCCCAGATCGCCGCCAACTATCTGGTGGGGCTGGCGCTGGCGCAGGCCCGCGGGACCAAGTACCCCGACGAGGTGCAGCGCGAATACCACGAGCTGGAGGCGATGCCGGATCTTGTCGCGCGGGTCATCGCGACGATCAAGCCGGTGGCCGCCTTGGCCTATCAATTCGCCCAGTCCCCGACGGTGCTGTTCCTGGGCCGCCACGTCGGATACCCGGTGGCGCTGGAAGGCGCGCTGAAACTCAAGGAATTGGCGTACATGCACGCCGAGGGATTCGCCGCCGGCGAGCTCAAGCACGGCCCCATCGCGCTGATCGAAGACGATCTGCCCGTCATCGTCATCATGCCGTCCCCGAAGGGGTCGGCCGTGCTGCACGCCAAGTTGTTGTCCAACATCCGCGAGATCCAGGCGCGCGGCGCGATAACCATCGTCGTCGCCGAGGAAGGCGATGACACTGTGCGCCCGTACGCCGACCACCTGATCGAAATCCCCTCTGTATCAACGCTTCTGCAGCCGCTGCTGTCGACCATCCCGCTGCAGGTGTTCGCCGCGTCGGTGGCCCAGGCCCGCGGCTACGACGTCGACAAGCCGCGAAACCTGGCCAAGTCCGTCACCGTTGAATAGGCGCGCATAGCTCGCGCCGCTTCTTCGCCCGTATCACCGGCGGACACCCAGCCGATCCATTACATTGCCCTGGGGCAGCATTTGCGGCAGGTGGGTTGGGGTGAAGTCCGTACGGGAGGAAGTATGCGATCGGCCGGCACGAAGTACGGCGTCGTAGGTCTCGTCGTCTTGATCCTCGCGGCATACGTCATAGCGGTCGCGATGTACGCACAAAGTGGGACTGGCCGGCGTCTGGATGTGGCCACCGCGGCTGCCGACGGCAACAGGCCGTCGGCGACCATCAATGTCGAAGACATTCAATCCAACTACAGCGTGCTTGCCGTCAATCTGGCGTTCAATCCCGGATCGGCCTTGCTGGATCCAACGACCCACCGCCTCAAGGACGATCTCAGCCTGCGCGTCAGGTCGGCCGCGATGCCTGCCCGCCACACCTGGACCAAGGGCATGCTGCCCGGCCTGATGGCGGTCCCGCTGACCATCGCCGGCGAGATCGAGCGCTGGCCCTTGGATCAATACCGCTCAGGGCCGATCGAAGTCGAGATCTTCTACGGGCCCGACACCGACCGGGCACCCGACCATGTGCCGGTCACCTTCGTCGATCACCTGTCGGGCTGGCGGCTATCGGCCACCAGAGCCCAGGCGGACGGTCCCTACCGACTGAACGTGCGGCGCTCGCTGTCCACCGCGGCGTTCGCCATCGTCATCCTCGGCGTGCTCATCACGATCGCCAGTCTGGCTCTGGTCGTGGCGATCCAGACGGCGCGCGACCGGCGGCCGTTTCAGCCTCCGATGACGACGTGGTACGCGGCCATGCTGTTCGCGGTGGTGCCCTTGCGCAACGCGCTACCCGGATCGCCGCCATTCGGCAGCTGGGTCGATATCACCGTCGTTATCTGGGTCCTGGTCGCGTTGGCCGTCTCGATGATTCTCTACATCGGCTGCTGGTGGCGGCATCTGCCGGTGCCCGCCCCCGCGCCGGTGGATCCGGCACCGGACCCCGCCCCGGCGGATCCGGCCCCCACGCCGGCCAAGTAGCCAGTCGCCGGCGGCGTGTTTGCCGCCGAAGTCGTCCGGCGGCCCCGCCCCGCGTGCGAAGGTTGATGTCGTGGCGGGTCCATCGGTTCGCGAACGAGTGCGCAGCATGACGCTCGTGGTCTGGCATTTCGTCATCAGCGCCCCGCTGACCTACTGCTGGTTGTTGGTGCTGATGATCACCACGTTCATCCAGACCCATCTCACCGGCCGTGAGCTGCACTCCGTACTGCTGCACCGCTCCACCAACATTCACGAGTTGGGCAGCGACCCGCTCGGCGTCCTGTTCGCCAGCCTGCTGTGGATCGACGGCAAAAACTTTGAGCCCTACCTGCTGCTGTTCACACTGTTTCTCGCGCCGGCCGAACACTGGCTCGGCCAGCTCCGCTGGCTCACTGTGGGATTGAGCTCGCACATCCTTGCCACCTACATCAGCGAAGGCATCCTCTACTTCGCGATCGAGGACCACGACGCCCCCCAACGGCTGGTGCACGCCCGCGACATCGGGGTCAGCTACTTCCTCGTCGGCGTGATGGCCGTGCTGAGCTACCACATCGTCCGGCCGTGGCGCTGGGGATATCTCGGGGTGTTGCTCATCATCTTCGGTTTTCCGCTGATCACGATGGGCAGCGAATTGAACTTCACCGCGATCGGGCACTTCACCTCGATCTTCATCGGCCTGTGCTTCTACCCGATGACGCGCACGCGCTCGAAACGCAGCAGCCCGTTGAGTCCCGCGCGCCTGCGGGCCATGGCGCGCCGCGGCGTCCCGCCGGAGACCTCGGCCTGATGCCGGCCCCGGCCGGCACCGAAAGACCGTGGACGCCAAGCCATTCCGATGCGGTGCCGGTGGCCGTGGATGCCGGCCTTTTGAGCGCGGGCTGTCCGCCGCGACGGCGACACGTAATCTGACTCTGATGCGGCATTACTACTCCGTAGACGCGATCCGCCAGGCCGAGGCGCCATTGCTGGCCAGCCTGCCCGACGGCGCGCTGATGCGGCGCGCGGCCTACGGGTTGGCCACCGAGATCATCGGCGAGTTGGCCGTCCGCACCGGCGGGGTGACCGGGCGGCGGGTGTGCGCGGTCGTCGGCTCCGGCGACAACGGCGGTGACGCGCTGTGGGCGGCCACCTTCCTGCGCCGTCGCGGCGTGGCCGCGGACGCGATTCTGCTCAAGCCCGAGCGCACCCACCGCAAAGGCCTGGCGGCGTTTCGGCGGGCCGGCGGTCGCATCGTCGAAAGTGTCTCGCCGACAACCGATCTCGTTGTCGACGGCGTGGTGGGCATCTCCGGTTCCGGAGCGCTGCGGCCCGCCGCGGCCGAGGTGTTCGCCGCCGTCGACGACGCGAGAATCCCGGTGATCGCCGTCGACATCCCCAGCGGCATCGACGCCGCGACCGGGGCCATCACCGGTCCCGCGGTGCACGCCTCGCTGACCGTCACCTTCGGCGGCCTCGAACCCAAGCACGTCCGTCTCGGGCAAGTCGAGTCCGATGTCGATCAGCCGCACCCGCCCGCAGTCGGCGAGTGCGTGCACGGGTTTGAGGCCGCCGAAGGTGACGGTCAGCGAGGCGTGCACCGCGGGACCGGTGATGGCCCCGGTCGCGGCGTCGATCGCCGA
>NZ_LZMB01000165.1 GCF_001673555.1 Mycobacterium sp. 1165178.9
CTCCTGGGCGATCGTCATCTTGTTGTCGACGTCGGCGAAGACGGTGGGCTGCACGAAGAAACCGTTGTCCAGGCCCTCGGGGCGGCCACCGCCGCACACCAGCCGGGCGCCCTCCTCGATGCCCTTGGCGATGTAGCCCTCAACACGGGCGCGCTGCTTCTCCGAGATCAGCGAACCGATCTGGGCGGCCGGGTCCGACGGCGGTCCGACCGGCAGGGCCTGCACGAATTGACTCACCGCGTCCACGATTTCGTCGTAACGCGAGCGGGGCGCCAGGATGCGGGTCTGGCCCACGCAGGCCTGCCCGGTGTTCATGATCCCGGAGAACACCAGCATCGGGATCGCCGAGGCCAGGTCGACGTCCTCGAGGACGATGGCCGCCGACTTACCGCCGAGCTCCAGCGTGCACGGCTTGAGCATTTCCGCGGCGCGCCGGCCGATCTCCTTGCCGACGCCGGAGCTGCCGGTGAACGTGAACAGGTCGACGTCTGGGTTGGAGGTCAGCGCCTGGCCGGTCTCGATGCCGCCGGGCACCACCGACAGCACGCCCTCGGGCAGGCCGGCCTCGACGAAGATGTCCGCCAAAGCGTTTGTGGTCAAGGGTGTCTCGGCCGCCGGCTTGAGTACCACGGTGCAGCCGGCCAGCAGCGCGGGGCCCAGTTTGTTGACCGCGAGGAACAGTGGCACGTTCCAGGCGACTATCGCGCCGACCACGCCGATCGGCTCGCGGTGCACGATGGTCTGGCCGTAGGAGCCGTTGCGAATCTCGCGCCACTTGACCTGGTCGACGGCCGGGCCGGCGAAGAAGTTCATCGCGCCCATCGAGCCCATCCAGTGCATCGTCTCGATCGTGGTCGGCGGCTGGCCGGTCTCGCCGGCGAGCAGCGCGCTCAGCAGCTCCTTGCGCTCCTCCATCAGCTTGGCGGCATTGGCGATGACGGCCGCGCGTTCCTTCGGCGGCGTCGTAGGCCAAGGGCCATTGTCGAAAGCGGCGCGGGCCGCGGCGACCGCGGCGTCGACGTCGGCCGCCGCCGCCAGGGGTGCCTTGCCGAAGTACTCGCCGGTGGCCGGACAGCGCACCTCGATCACCTCGGAGGTCGACGGCTCCGTCCACTTGCCGCCGATGAAAAGCTTGTCGTATTCGGTCTTGATGTCGCCCATGGGCGCCACCCTACCCAAGCCGACGCGAAACGAGAACACGTTTCACTATTGGGGTTGGAGTACCAGCACCAGATTGCTCACCAGGAACTCCCGCAGCACCGGCACCCCCGTCAGCCACCATGCCCATCGTGGGTGGTAGCGGGGAAATGCGGCGACCATGACCCCGGTGTTCTCGGCCCAGCTCAGCCCCTCGGCGGCCGAGACCGCAAACAACGACGACCCGTAGTCGTTTTTGGGTCGGTGGCCGTGCTTGCGGGCATAGCGGCCGGCGGCGCGGGCGCCGCCGAGGTAATGCGTCATGCCCATCTCGTGGCCGCCGAACGGTCCAAGCCAGACGGTGTAGGAAAGCACGGCCAGTCCGCCCGGCTTGGTCACCCGCAGCATCTCGGCGCCGAGCTGCCAGGGCCGCGGCACGTGCTCGGCGACGTTGGAGGACAAGCAGATGTCCACCGAGTTATCGGCGAAGGGCAGCGCCATGCCCGAGGCGCGTACGAAGGTCCCCGTTCCCTGGGCGACGGCGGGCCCGGCCGCATGCATCTCGCTGGGGTCGGGTTCGACCCCGACATAGCGCAGGCCGGCATCTGTGAAGGCCGCCGCGAAGTAGCCCGGCCCACCGCCGACATCGAGCAGCGTGCGGCCGGAAAGCGGCTCGCCGTGGGCCGCTCGCCATAAGTCGCTCACCATGGCCGCGGTGTCGGCGGCCAGGGCGCCGTAGAAGCGGGCCGGATCCGGCTGCTCGTAGCGAAACTCCGACAGCAGCCGCACCGAGCGGGCCAGGGTCGCCCGGCGCGCGAAGATGTCGGTGGGCGCCACCGGCCACACCCTACGGATGTGTGGCTCTGCCCGATGCACATCATCGCCGGTTAGGCTGACGTCCAATGTCTTCCTTGCGCTCCGTGCTACTGCTGTGCTGGCGCGATACCGGGCACCCACAGGGCGGCGGCAGCGAAGCCTATTTGCAGCGCATCGGCGCGCAGCTGGCCGCATCGGGAATCGCCGTCACGCTGCGCACCGCCCGCTATTCCGGAGCGCCACGCCGCGAGGTCGTCGACGGCGTGCGGATCAACCGGGCCGGCGGACGCTACTCGGTATACGTCTGGGCGCTGCTGGCGATGGCCTCGGCTCGGCTGGGGCTCGGCCCGCTGCGCGCGGTGCGACCCGACGTGGTCGTCGACACCCAGAACGGGCTGCCCTTCCTGGCCCGGCTGATCTACGGCCGCCGGGTGGTGGTGTTGGTGCATCATTGCCACCGCGAGCAGTGGCCGGTGGCCGGGCCGGTGCTCGGCCGGCTCGGCTGGTTCGTCGAGTCGACGCTGTCGCCGCGGGTGAACCGGCACAACCAGTACGTCACGGTGTCGCTGCCGTCCGCCCGAGACCTGGTCACCCTGGGCGTCAACAGCGCGCAGATCGCGGTGGTGCGCAACGGCGTGGACCGGGCGCCGACGCAATCGCTGACGGGCCCACGGTCGGCGGCGCCGCGGGTGGTGGTGCTGTCGAGGCTGGTGCCGCACAAGCAGATCGAGGACGCCCTCGAGGCGGTCGCGCGGCTGCTGCCGCGGATCCCGGACCTGCACCTGGACATCGTCGGCGACGGCTGGTGGCGCGATCGGCTCGTCGAACACGTGCGGCGGCTCGGCATCAGTTCGGCGGTGACGTTCCACGGGCATGTCGATGACGTGACCAAACACCATGTCCTGCAAGGGGCCTGGGTGCACCTGCTGCCCTCCCGCAAGGAGGGCTGGGGTCTGGCCGTCGTGGAGGCGGCCCAACACCGGGTGCCGACCATCGGCTACCGCTCGTCGGGCGGCCTGTCGGACTCGATCGTCGACGAGGTCACCGGGATCCTGGTGGACAGCCACGCCGAGCTGGTGGGTCGGCTCGAAGAACTGCTCGCCGATCCTGTGCTGCGCGATCAACTGGGCGCCAAGGCGCACACCCGCAGCGGTGAATTCTCCTGGATGCAGAGCGCGGACGCGATGTGCGGCGTGCTGGAAGCGGTACACACCGGCCGCACGGTCAGCGGGCTAGTCACCGGGCGGGACTGAGCGGGCGCGGCGCCGCCACACACCGATCGTCGCGCCGGCGCCACCGCCGATCAGCATCGCCAGCCACGCCAGATGCGCGACCAACGTCGCCGTCCGCCGCCAGGCCGTCACCCCGGCGGTCTGCCCGCCGATCCGGTAGAGCGCAATGTCGTGGTCCCGATAGACCGGGGCCAGCGCGCCCAGGGTGCGGGCCGCCGCCCCCATGTCGCCCGCGCTGTCGGATTCCACCACCAGCCAGCCCACCCCTGCCGCGGCCAGCGCCGCCGGATCGGGCCCGGACAGCAGTAGCTCCTGCACGGCCCGGGCGTGCGAACCCTCCCCGGCAATGGTCGTCCCCGAGATCACCAGGTCGCCGGTGCTCAGCACGTCGGCGCGCACCCAGCGGGGCAGCGGGTCCAGCACCGGCGCGGGGCCCGACCAGGGGTACAGCCGCATGGTGCCGGCGGGCAGCACCGCGACCGTGCCCGGCTGGGTGTCGATCGCCGCTGCGACGGCGGTCCAGCCGCCCGGATAGCGCACCGGCGCGACCTTGCCGAACACACCCCAGGCCAGGTCGGGCAGCGCCAGCAGCAGCGTCAGGCAGCAGACCAGCGCCGGGGCGGCGGTTCCAGAAAGCCGTAGCCACCGGCGCAGCGTCACCACCGCGCCGGCACCCGCGAGGGCGTAGCCGGGCACCGCCAGCGCCACCCACTTCTGTCCGTCACGCAGCACCCCGAAAGCGGGCACGGTATCGACCACCGCGCTCAGCAGCTGCACGCCCGGGCCGGTCGCCAGCGCCGCCGGGACGAGCACGGACACCGCCGCGAGCACCAGCAGTGGCACCGCGGCGGGGCGCCGGATGACCGTCGGCAGGCCCGCCGCGACGACGCCCAGCAGCACCACCGCCGAGAACACCGCGAACAGCGTCGTGCGCGAACCGGGTACGGCCTCGCCGTTCCAAATTCCGCCGAGGCTGGCCAGGCTGGCCAGGGTGCCCAGCCCGGGCTCGGCGCGGGGCGCGAACGCCTCGACCCCGAGCCGGTTCGCCGCCGCGTGGGCGGTCAGTGACGTGCCCATCGCCGCCGCCGTAAGCCAGGGCAGCGCCGACACCAGCGCGGCACCCAACGCCGCCGCGGCGCACCACCGGCGCGGCCGGCCGGTACCGGGCGCCCCGACGCAAACCAGCGCCACCGTCGCGCCCATCAGCACACCGGTCGGGGTCAGCCCGGCCAGCGCGATCCAAAAGGCCAGCCCGCAAAACACGAATCCGCTCGCCGCCGTCGTCCGCAGCGTCAGCATTGCCGAGGCCACCCAGGGCAGGCAGCCGTAACCGACCAACAGGCTCCAATGACCCTGCAGAAGCCGTTCTGCGACATAGGGATTCCAGATGGCCACGGTGGTGCCGACGAACTGGCCGGAAGCGCCCGCGCATGGCAGCGCGACCGCGACCAGCCGGGCCGCCCCCCACCCGGCCAGCCACAGCCCGAGAATCAGCAGAATCTTGACCACGACGCCGCCGTCGACCAGATGGGAGGCCAGCGCCACCGCGAAATCCTGGGGGGTGGCGCGTGGCGCCGACGTCAGGCCCAGCGCGGTATCGGACAGATACGACCGCGGCGTCGACACCGCGTCGCGCAACAGCAGGTATCCGGGCGACAGGAGCGGCCCGACCACCAGCAGCGCCAAGACCAGTGCGTACCCGGGCCGGGTCCAGCGCACGGTTAATGCATCCGAGCCGGGCTATTCCCGGTCGTGCGGGCCATGCGGATGGGGTTCGGCCGGCCCGGCCGCGGTGGGCTCGTCCGGGCCGGGCGACCCGGATGGGCTCGGCGGGACAGGTGGCTCGGAGCCGGGCGCACCGGATTCCTCACGCGCCTCGGGACGCTGGGTGGGCAGCTTCTCGGTCTCGGCCTCGGCACCGGGCACCGGCTCCTCGAGGCCGCTGCGGCCGAAGAAGTCCTGGTCGCCGCGGTCCAGGCCGGGGTCGGTCAGCGCGCTCTCGCTGCGCAGGCTGAACGAGGCGAGCAGGCCGCCGCCGATCAGCGCGATCAGACCGACCGCGGTGAACGTGATCGGCAGCACCCGCGACCACAGCGCCAGCCGGTCCCGCTCATCGCGGGCGGCGTTGACCTGGGATTCGACGGTGTCTTCGTTCGAGGTGACCTTGTAGTCGGCCACGGTGAGCTCCGGCTTGAGCGGGTCGCGGGCGAAGTAGTGGTCGGCGTGCTCGGTCTGCTTGACGATGGTGCCCGACACCGGGTCCACCCAGAACGTGCGCTGCGCCGCGTAGTAGCGGGTCATGGTGATCTGCTCGTTCGGATCGCCGCCCTGGACGCCCCACATCGACGCCGACGTGGTCTGCTTGGCGTCCTCGTTGCCGGCCAGCAGCGACGGGTACGTCACCGGGGCCACCAGCTTGCCGTCGGAGTTATAGCCGACGTTCTGGGTGAACTTGTAGGTGGAAAGCCCGTTGACGTCTTCCTGGGCTTCGTAGTTGACGTCGAACGCCTTCTGCGCGATCGGGTCGAAATAGGGATAGGTCTTCTTCTCGGTGTTGAACGGGAACCGGTAGGACAGCCCATCGTGCCGCAGCGGCATCGCGGTGGGCGGGTTCTCGTCGTTGACGGCGCGCGGCTTCTGGACCGAGCCGCCGGCATGGGTGTCGTCCGACACGGCGAGCGCGGTCTTGCGATTGAGCGTGACGGTGTCGACGATCGCCAGCAGCAGCCCGCTGTCCTTCTGCTTGTCGGTTCGCCGCAACGAACTTCCGACCTGAAGCGTGACCACGTCGGCGTTGGCGGGGGACTCGACGCTGATCTGCTGCTGAGAGACGAGCGGCACGTTCTGGTTGACGACGACGTGATCGGTCGACAACGACGCGGAGTCCAATGCCGTCCCGGTGCCGTCACCGACCAGTGTGGCATCGACGTCGAGGGGAACTTTGGTGATCCGGCTGGTGGTGTACGTCGTCAACAGCAGCGCGGCGATCAGCAGGGCAGCTCCGAAGCCGATGATCCCGCATGCGGCGAACCGCAACATGACTGCTCGGTTCACGTCGCTGTGCCCTCCTCGATTCCTTGCTTTCATCAGCCGCGACCCGACCCGAGCAGCAGCCCGGGGCAAACTCGTCTGACCCTAACAGCAGAAAGTAAGGCGACGGCTTACCAACCTGTTGGGGTCCCCGGGTGTACCCATTCGCCGGGCAAACCAGCACAGGCAAACTGTGGTGGTGAGCGATGACCAGCGGGTGGGCGGGGTCCGCAGCTTCCTGCCGGCCGTGGAGGGCATGCGCGCCTGCGCGGCCATGGGCGTCGTGGTCACGCACGTCGCGTTCCAGACCGGGCACTCCAGCGGCGCCGCCGGCAGGCTGTTCGGGCGCTTCGACCTCGCCGTGGCGGTGTTCTTCGCGCTGTCGGGTTTCCTGCTGTGGCGCGGACATGCCGCAGCGGCAAGGGGTCTGGGACCCCGCCCGGCCACCGGCCACTATCTGCGGTCCAGAGTGGTCCGCATCATGCCCGCCTATGTGGTCGCCGTCGTGGTGATCCTGACCCTGTTGCCCGACGCCGACCATGCCAGCCTGACGGTGTGGTTGGCCAACCTGACGCTCACCCAGATTTACGTGCCGCTGACGCTGACCGGCGGGCTGACCCAGATGTGGAGCCTGTCTGTCGAGGTCAGCTTCTACCTGGCGTTGCCGATTCTCGCCCTGCTGGCCCGCACGCTGCCGGTGCGGGCCAGGGTGCCGGCGATCGCCGCGCTGGGGGCCCTCAGCTGGGCGTGGGGCTGGGTGCCCATCCATTCCGGGTCCGGAACGAATCCGCTCAACTGGCCGCCGGCCTTTTTCTCGTGGTTCGCCGCCGGCATGCTGCTGGCCGAGTGGGTGCACAGCGGGGTCGGAATTCCGCATCGCATCGCGCGCCGGCGGCTGGTGATGGCCGCCGTCGCGGTCGTTGCCTACCTTTTGGCGGCCTCCCCGCTGGCCGGCCCGGAAGGCCTCATTCCCGGTACGGCCTCCCAGTTCGCGGTTAAGACGGCGGCAGGCTCTGTCGTGGCCTTCGCCCTGGTCGCCCCGCTAGTGCTGGACCGGGTGGACACGCCGCATCGCGTCTTGGGAACCACCGCGATGGTGACCCTGGGCCGGTGGTCCTACGGGCTGTTCGTCTGGCACCTGGCGGCGCTGGCCATGGTGTTCCCCGTGCTCGGGACGTTCCCGTTCACCGGCCGTATGCCCACGGTCTTGGTGCTGACGCTGATCTTCGGTTTCGCGATCGCCGCGGTCAGCTACGCGCTGGTCGAGTCGCCGTGCCGAGAAGCATTGCGCCGCTGGGAGAAACGGGAGAAGCCGGGCGAAAAGGCCCAAGCCGTCGACGCCGAGGCTGATGCGATCGCGCCCTAGCTGGTTTCCGCGGCCGCCAAGCGCTCCATGATCTGGGCGCGGACCGCCGATCGGCGGGCCTTGCCCGCGTCGTCACGCAACGGGGTGTCGACGAATTCGACGGTGTGCGGCACCTTGTACCCCGCCACGTGATCACGCAGAAACTCTTGTACCCCAACGGAATCCAGTTCCGAACTGTCGACCGGGTGCACGAGCGCGTACGGCACCTGGCCGAGATCCTCGTGGGGGACGCCGACGACCAGGCAGGACAACACATCCGGGTGCGCCGACAGCGCGTTCTCGATCTCGGCCGGGTAGACGTTGCGGCCGCCGACGGTGAACATGTCGACCCGCCGGTCCGAGAGGTACAGGAACCCGTCGGCGTCGAAATAGCCGAGATCGCCCAGCGAGTCCCAGCCGTCGCGGGTTTTCGCCGTGGCGCCGACGTAGCGGTAGGTGGGCGCGCTGTCTGGGCCGGGCCGCATGTAGATCTCGCCGACCACGCCGGGCGGGCAGGGGTTGCCGTCGTCGTCGAGCACCTTCATCTCTCCTGCGACCACCACGCCGACCGAACCCCGGTGCGTCAGCCACTGGTCGCCGGAGATGAACGTCAGCGCCTGTAATTCGGTGCCGCCGTAGAGCTCCCACACTTTCTCCGCGCCCAGCAGGTCGATCCAGGCCTGCTTGATGGCGGGCGGGCAGGGCGCCCCCAGATGCCAGAACCGCCGGATCGAGGACAGGTCGTAGGCGTCCGGGTCTGCCTGGTAGACCGGCAGCGTCCGCTGCATGATCGTCGGCACCGTCGTCAGGAAGCTGACGCGATGGTCGGCGATCAGCCGGAGAAACCGCTCGGGGTCGAAGCGGCTCATCAACACCAGGTGATGGCGCATCAGCAATGCGATGGTCGCGGTGGTGAAGCCGGTGTTGTGCGACAGCGGCACCGGTACCAGCGTGGTGTCACCCTCCTGGGCGCCCAGTGGATAGCCGATCGCCGCCGGGATCCGGCTGTCGCCGCCGGACTCGATCAGCTTGGGCCGGCCGGTGCTGCCGCCGGATCCCATCGCTTTCCACACCGGCGAGACCGCCTCTGGCAGAGGGGCATCCGACAGCGCGGAACCAGGTTCGAAACCGGCTGGCACACTGGGGAACTCGGAATGCTCCCGGCCGACCAGCAAGGCTGGCGGTCGCAACTCGAGCAGACCCGCCAACTCCGCGTCGGGCAACCGCGCGGAAAGCGGCTGCGGCACCGCGCCCAGCTTCCAGCACGCCACCGCGGCCTGGATCCATTCGACCGAGTTGGGCAGCACCATCGTCACGTAATCGCCGACGCCCACGCCGCGCTCGGCATAGGCGCGGGCCAGCTGGTTCGTCGAGCGGTCGAGTTGGGCACGGGTCAGTGACACCCCGTCGCAGGTGACCGCCGGCTCATCGGGAGCGAGTTCGGCGAGCGCCGAAATCTGCGTACCGATCGGCGGGATCGGCTCACTCATACGCGCCCTGTTGCTCGAAGATGCGGCGCGGATTCTCGACCAACATGGTGCGCAACTGCTCGTCGGTGACGCCGCGCTCCTTGAGCGCCGGGATGACGTCATTGTGGATGTGCAGGTAGTGCCAGTTCGGCATCACCTGCGACACCAGCTCGTCGGGCAGCGCGTCGAAATAACAGTTGGCGTCGTGCGAGAGCACCATCTTGTCGGCGTGCCCGCGCTCGCACATCTGCACCACGGTGTTCACCCGATCTTCGAAGGGCAGGAACGCATCGATTCCGAAGCGGTCCATCCCGAGGTAGGAACCGGCCGCGATGAGCTCCTCGAGGTAGCCGATGTCGGTGCTGTCACCGGAATGCCCGATGATCACCCGGCTCAGGTCGACGCCCTCTTCTTCGAAGATGCGCTGCTGTTCGAGACCGCGCCGCAGCCCGGCGTGCGTGTGGGTCGAGATCGGCACCCCGGTGCGCTTGTGCGCCTGGGCGACCGCGCGCAACACTCGCTCGACGCCGGGGGTGACGCCGGGCGTGTCGGTGGCGCACTTGAGGATCCCGGCCTTGATGCCGGTATCGGCGATGCCCTGCTCGATGTCGCGGACGAACATGTCGGTCATGATCTCCGGGCCCCCGAGCTCGCCGCCCGGGCCGAGGTAGTGGAAGTACATCGGAACGTCGTTGTAGGTGTAAAGCCCGGTTGCCACAACGATATTGAGCTCGGTCTCGGCCGCCACCCGGGCGATGCGCGGGATGTAGCGGCCCAGGCCGATCACCGTGAGGTCGACGATGGTGTCCACCCCGCGGGACTTCAGCTCGTTGAGTCGATTGATGGCGTCGGCGACACGCTGCTCTTCGTCACCCCACGCTTCGGGATAGTTCTCCGCGATCTCGGTGGTCATGATGAACACGTGCTCATGCATGAGGGTCACGCCTAATGCCGCGGTATCGATGGACCCGCGAGCGGTATTGAGTTCTGACACGCCACTGATGCTAGGTCGGCTGGCACGTGACCAACAGGGCCGTTTTGTTCCAGGTACCCCGGCGGCCACCCGATTGCAGTACCGTCACCCTCGTCTTGGTCGAGAACCCGCTGGGAGTCACGTCATGTTGCTCAATCCGAATAACCTGCAACGCCGGTACCCAGACCGCCGCTCGGGGGAGATCATGGCCGCGACGGTCGACTTCTTCGAGTCCCGGGGCAAGGCCCGGCTGAAGTCCGATGATCACGAACGAGTGTGGTACTCGGAGTTTTTGGATCACATCGGCCGTGAGCGCATCTTCGCGTCGTTGCTGACCCCGAGCGCCTACGGTGCCGACGATTGCCGCTGGGATACCTACCGGATCAGTGCGTTCGCCGAGATCGTCGGCTTCTACGGGCTGAACTACTGGTACCCCTTCCAGGTCACCGCGCTGGGTCTGGGCCCGATCTGGATGAGCGCCAACTCCGACGCCAAGCGCAAGGCCGCCGCGCTGCTCGAGGGGGGCGAGGTCTTCGCCTTCGGCCTGTCGGAGCAGACGCACGGCGCGGACGTCTATCAGACCGACATGAACCTGACCCCGAAAGACGGCGGCTGGACCGCCACCGGGGAGAAGTACTACATCGGCAACGCCAACGTTGCCCGGATGGTCTCCACCTTCGGCAAGTTCGACGGCACCGACGAGTACGTGTTCTTCGCCGCCGACTCGCAGCACGATCGCTACGACCTGATCAAGAACGTGGTGAACTCGCAGAACTATGTCGCCAACTACGCGCTGCGCGATTACCCGGTGACCGAGGCCGACATCCTGCACCGCGGTCCGGAGGCCTTCCACGCCGCCCTTAACACCGTCAACGTCTGCAAGTACAACCTCGGCTGGGGCGCGGTCGGCATGTGTACCCACGCGATGTACGAGGCGGTCACCCACGCGTCCAACCGCATCCTGTACGGGACCGTCGTCACCGACTTCACCCACGTGCGCCGGCTGCTCACCGACGCCTACGCGCGGCTGGTCGCAATGCGGCTGGTCGCCACCCGCGCCTGCGACTACATGCGCAGCGCGTCGGCGGAGGACCGCCGCTACCTGCTGTACAGCCCCCTCACCAAGGCGAAGATCACCAACGAGGGCGAACGCGTCATCACCGCGCTGTGGGATGTCATCGCCGCCAAGGGCGTGGAGAAGGACACCATCTTCGAGGCGATGACCCGCGAAATCGGCCTGCTGCCAAGGCTGGAGGGCACCGTCCACATCAACATCGGGCTGCTCGGCAAGTTCATGCCCAACTTCCTGTTCGCCCCCAACAGCGCGCTGCCGGTGATCGGCCGCCGCGACGACGCGGCCGACGACGCCTTCCTGTTCGCGCAGGGGCCCACCGGCGGCCTGGGCAAGGTGCGCTTCGGCGACTGGCGCGCTCCGTTCGACAGCTTCGGGCATCTGCCCAACGTCGCGCTGCTGCGCTCGCAGATCGACGTGCTCGCCGACATGCTGGCCGGCGCCACCCCAGATGCCGCACAGCAGAAGGACATCGACTTCGCCTTCGCCGTCGGTCAGTTGTTCGCGACGGTGCCCTACGCCCAGCTCATCCTGGAGGAGGCCGGGCTGTCGGGCGCCGACGAGGGGTTGATCGATGAGATCTTCGCCGTCTTGGTCCGCGACTTCAACGCTTACGCCGTGGAGCTGTCGGACAAGCCCGCGACGACGGACGAACAAGCCCGCTTCGCGCTGCGGATGATCCGCCGGCCCGCCCACGATCCCGCGCGCTACGACCAGATTTGGAAGGATCACGTCCTGCCGCTGAACGGCGCGTACCGGATGCACCCCTGAGCTTAAGGCTGGCAGTGCCTGCGATTGCACCGAACGCACTTACCGAACGCATCATGCGCGCGTTTGATGGGCCTTCCAGCGATCGGGGTCGTCCTCGAGCGTGGCGCGGTCCCAGCTGGCGTGCACCGCGGCCGCTTCGTAGGTGTCTTGCAGGAACCCGAGGAGCGTCTGGTCGGGGTCGGCTGCCTGCCGCACCGCCTCGTATGGCAACAGGTATTCACCGAGATCCTTGTCGTAACCCGCCTCCTCGGGGCTGACCGGGTGATCGGCGAAACCCTCGGGTTCGGGATAGGCGTAGGCGTAGAAAGCGCCTTCGTCACCCCCGCCGGGAAAGAATCCGCAGCTGCTCAGTTCTCGCGAGTAGCCCTCAATCATCACCCAGTCACCACAATTGGGTGCGCCGCCCGGGTGGCGGGGCGCACCGCGCCCGGAAAATCTGGTGCACGCAAGATCCATTGCACCCCAGAAGAAATGGACGGGGCTGACCTTACCCATGAACCGTGAGCGAAACTGGCCGAGCACGCGGTTCGCCGCAAGCAGCTGGCGCCAGAACAGGTTGGCCGCATCGGGGTCGTATGACGCGTGTTCGACATCTTCGGCGAACGGCAGGGCCGGGTCTACCTCGTTGGGGTGCGCTTGGATGCGGGTGGGAAATCCCAGCTCGTCGAGCGCCCGCATAGTCTGCGAGTAGAACTCGGCCACCGATTTCGGTTCCAGGCGCACACTGCGGGTCGCACCGGTGGTGCTGCGGATCATCAGCATGTGCTCGATGAAATCGAACTCGATATCGAAGGCCGCTGTGCCATAAGGGATCGCCGACGTCGTCAAGCCACGCGGGGTCACATACGAGGTGACCTGCCACCAGTGGTTGACCATGGGCGAATGGGCCAGTCGGACCTTGCCGACAATCTGAGCCCACATGTGCAGTGTCTGCCTCGTCGGAGCCCAGTCGTCTACCCGTAGGCGGGGCCACGCAATGCTGTCGTGGTGCGTCGTCACGATCACTCCTTGGCTCTAGTCGGCGCCCATTTTCACCGGGGATAGTGCTCGTTTGCCCAATTTCTCGCTGCTGCGGCTCGGCGATCCGCCGCCGCGGCGTCGGTGAGGCCGAGCGCCCGGCCAGCCGGGCGTTGGGCTTCGAGTGCCCTGTCACCCGGGCACTGGGCCCGGCGGTCCCGCGCACCCTTGACTGTGAGCTTACTCACAGTAGGATGACCAGTGGTCATCTACTCCAGGAGGGGCATTGCCAACGGTCACCTGGGCGCGGGTCGATCCCGCCCGTCGCGCCGCGATCATCGAAGCCGCGGAGTCGGAGTTCGGGGCCCACGGGTTCTCCCGGGGCAGCCTGAACGTCATCGCGCGTCGCGCCGGGGTCGCCAAGGGCAGCCTGTTCCAGTATTTCGCGGACAAGCGTGACCTGTATGCGTTCATCGCCGACATCGGCAGCCAGCGGGTGCGCGCCTACATGGAGGACCGCATCCGCGAACTCGACCCGAGCCGGCCCTTTTTCGACTTCCTCACCGATTGGCTCGACGCATGGGTGGCCTACTTCGCGGACCACCCGCACGAACGCGCGCTGCACGCCGCGGCGACCCTCGAGGTCGACACCGAAGCCCGCGTCAGCGTGCAGAACGTCATCCACCGTCACTACCTCGAAGTGATGCGCCCGCTCGTCCGCGATGCGTGCAACCGCGGCGACCTGCGCGCGGATTCCGACACCGATGCGCTGTTGTCGTTGCTGCTGTTGATCTTTCCGCACCTGGCGCTGGCGCCCTACATGCGCGGCCTGGATCCGGTTCTGGGGCTCGACGAGCCCACCCCGGAGCAGCCGGCGCTGGCGGTGCGCCGGCTCGTCTCGGTGCTGGCGGCCGCGTTCTCGGCTGCGCCGAAAACCCCGCCGGTCAGCTCTACCCCTAAACGATCTGAGGAGGTCACATGAATCGCACCCGAATCCACTCGATGGTCCAGGGCGGTCTGAACTGGGACAGCCTGCCGCTCAAGCTGTTTGCGGGCGGCAACGCGAAATTCTGGAATCCGGCCGACATTGATTTTTCCCGCGATCGCGAGGACTGGGAACGCCTCACCGACGACGAACGCCACTACGCGACCCGGCTGTGCGCCGAGTTCATCGCCGGCGAGGAATCGGTGACCCAGGACATCCAGCCGTTCATGGCCGCGATGCGGGCCGAGGGCCGGCTCGGCGACGAGATGTATCTGACGCAGTTCGCCTTCGAGGAGGCCAAGCACGTCCAGGTGTTCCGCATGTGGCTCGACGCCGTCGGCATCACCGAGGATCTGCACAACTTCCTCGAAGACGTGCCGACCTACCGCACGATCTTCTACGAGGAGCTGCCGGACTGCCTGAACGCGCTGACGGTCGATCCGTCGCCTGCTGCCCAGGTGCGCGCGTCGGTGACCTACAACCACATGGTCGAAGGCATGCTGGCGCTGACCGGTTACTTCGGCTGGCACAAGATCTGCGTGGAACGCGGCATCCTGCCCGGCATGCAGGAGTTGGTGCGACGCATCGGCGACGACGAGCGACGGCACATGGCATGGGGCACCTTCACCTGCCGACGCCACGTCGCCGCCGACGACGCCAACTGGGGCGTCTTCGAAACGCGGATGAACGAGCTGATGCCGCTGGGCCTGCGCCTGATCGAGGAAGGCTTCGCCCTCTACGATCCGATGCCCTTCGGCCTGTCCGTGGACGAGTTCATGCAGTACGCCGCCGACAAGGGGATGCGGCGTTTCGGCACCATCTCCAGCGCCCGGGGGCGCCCGGTCGGCGAGATCGACCTCGACTACTCGCCGCTGCAGCTCGAGGACACCTTCGCCGACGAGGACGAGCGGGCGCTGGCGGGGGTCTCCGCCTAGCGGCCTGAGCTACTCGACCTTGTTGTCGCCCGCCGAGGAGCCGCTCCCGGTTTCCCCGACCCACACGGTCTTGGCGTTGACGAATGCGCGGATGCCGAGCCCCGCGAGTTCGCGTCCATACCCGGACCGCTTGACGCCGCCGAACCCCAGCTCGGGATAGGACACCGTCATCCCGTTGATGAAGACCTGGCCGGCCTCGATGTCGTCGATGAACCGCTGCTGCTCCGCCTCGTCGTTGGTCCAGGCGTTCGACCCCAGGCCGAACGTGGTGGCGTTGGCGATCTCGATGGCTTCGTCGATGTCGGCCGCCCGATACATCGACGCGACCGGGCCGAACACCTCCTCGGTGTATAGGGCCATGTCCTTGGTGATGTCAGTGACCACCGTCGGCGGGTAGAACCAGCCCGGCCCGTCGATGGGCTTGCCGCCGAGGCGGATCTTGGCGCCGGCGGCGGCGGCGTCGTCGACCTGCTTGGCGATCTCGTCGCGGCCCGATTCGGTGGCCAGCGGACCCACGTCGGTGTCCGGATCGGTCGGGTCGCCGACCGTCAGCGCCTCCATCTGCTTGGTGAACTTGTCGACGAACGCGTCGTAGATGTCGGTGTGAACGATGAACCGCTTTGCGGCGATGCAGGATTGGCCGTTGTTCTGGGTTCGGGCGGTCACCGCGGTCTTGGCGGCCTCGTCCAGGTTCGCCGACGGCATCACGATGAACGGGTCGCTACCGCCGAGTTCGAGCACGGTCGGCTTGATCTCGTCGCCGGCGATGGCCGCCACCGACTGGCCGGCCGGTTCGCTACCGGTCAGCGTGGCCGCCGCGACCCGGGGGTCGCGCAGGATGCGCTCGACCGCGCTGGAGGAGACGAGCAGGGTTTGGAAACACCCCTCGGGGAAACCGCCTCGGGCGATGACGTCGGCCAGGTAGAGCGCGCTCTGGGGAACGTTCGACGCGTGTTTGAGGATCCCCACGTTGCCGGCCATCAGCGCCGGCGCGGCGAACCGTACCGCCTGCCAGAGCGGGAAGTTCCATGGCATCACGGCCAGCACGACCCCGAGCGGTTGGTAGCGCGTGTAGGCCCTCTTCGCGCCCACCGCCTCGGCGTCGGCCGGCTCGTCGGCGAGCAGCTGCTCGGCGTTTTCGGCGTAGTAACGAAAACCCTTGGCGCACTTGAGCGCTTCGGCCTTGGCCGACTTCAGGGTCTTGCCCATCTCCAGGGTCATCATGGCGGCGACGTCGTCGGCCTCGGCCTCCAGCAGATCGGCGGTCGCGTTTGCCCACTGGGCGCGCTGGGCAAACGTGGTGTTGTGGCGGTAGTCGAGGAAGCGTTCGTAGGCACGGGCAATCGCGGCATCGACCTCTTGATCGGTAGCCGGGGTGAAGGTCTTCACTGTCTCGCCGGTAGCCGGGTTAATGGTGGCGATGGGCACGTCGGCCCTCCTTCATCGGGTTGTTGTGCTTGGTGGCTGAAAAGTCCAACACCTAGCCTGCCACTATCGTTCCCCTAAGGGAGGTGTCGGATGAGCAAAGCCGCTGAGCTGATCGTCAAGTGCCTGGAAAACGAGGGTGTTTCCGTCGTGTTCGGGGTGCCCGGCGAGGAGAACATACGTCTCGTGCAGGCGCTGGCCTCCTCGAGCATCCGTTACGTGCTCACCCGGCACGAGCAGGGGGCGTCGTTCATGGCGGAGATGTACGGACGGGTCACCGGGCGGGCGGCGGTGGTGTCTTCGACGCTGGGTCCCGGTGCCATCAACATGCAACTGGGGGTCGCCGACGCCACCACCAACAGCACCCCGCTGGTGGCGATCTCCGCCCAGGTGGGTCAGGACCGCGAGTACAAGGAGTCGCACCAGTACGTCGACCTGGTGTCCATGTTCGCGCCGATCACCCGGTGGGCCGCCGACATTCCGACCGCGCGCGCCATCCCGGAGATGGTCCGCAAAGCCTTCAAGCAGGCCGAGACCGAACGGCCTGCGGCGGTCTATCTCGCCGTTCCGGAGCACATCGACGCCGACGAGGCCGACTACGACCTGACGCCCTTGCCGCGCAATGTCGTTCGCGCCGACGCGCCGGCATTCCGCCAGGTCGCACGCGCGGTCGACATTCTGCGTAATGCGCGCCGTCCGGTGGTGCTGGCCGGGCACGGCGCGGCCCGTGCCGACGCGACCAAGTCCCTGGTCGGCTTCTCCGAGAAATTCGGCGTCCCGGTGGCCAACACCTTCCACGGCAAGGGCGTCATGCCCGACGATCACCCCAACAGCATCGGGACGCTCGGGTTCATGCGGCACGACTACGTGAATTTCGGGTTCGACAACGCCGACGTCGTCATCGCGGTCGGTTACGAGCTGCAGGAATTCGACCCCGTTCGGATCAACCCCAAGGCCGACAAGAAGGTCATCCATGTTCATCGCTTCCCGGCCGAGGTCGACGCGCACTATTCAGTGGACGTCGGGATCATCGGCGACATCAGCGCTTCGCTGGACGCGCTGAGCGAGGCGCTCGAGGACCACGTCTTCGAGGCCGATCCCGAAATCCCCGGGTCTGGTCTCCTCCACGAGGAATTCGCTCGTGGCCAACAGGATTCGCGCTACCCGCTGGCGCCCGCGCGGGTGGTGGCCGACACCAGGGCGGCGCTGGGCCGCAGCGACGTCGTCCTGGTCGACACCGGTGCCACCAAGATGTGGATGGCCCGGCTCTACCCGACGTACGAGCGGAACACCTGCTTGATCTCAAACGGATTGTCCACCATGAGCTTTGCCCTCCCTGGGGCGCTGGGCGTCAAGCTGGCGCAGCCGGAGGCCAAGGTGCTGGCCGTCGTCGGCGACGGCGCATTCCTGATGAACTCGCAAGAGATCGAGACGGCCGTGCGCGAGAAAATCCCGCTGGTGGTGCTGATCTGGGAGGACGGCGGTTACGGCCTGATCGAGTGGAAGATGGACCTCGAGCTCGGGGAGCACCACTACGTGCGGTTCGGCAACCCCGACATCATCAAGTATGCGGAAAGCTTCGGCGCCAAGGGATACCGGATCAACAGCGCCGAGGAGCTGCTGCCGACGCTGCGGACCGCGCTCGACGACGACGGCGTCTCGCTGATCAGTTGCCCCGTCGACTATTCCGAGAATCTGCGGTTGACCGACCGCCTCGGTGAGCTGGACGAAACGCTGTAATCCTCCGAATTCATTTCAGATGGCGGAGCGTGATCGCGACGAAGCGGGTCGGCCCCGAAATGCCCGACCGCGCGACGCGCTGGGCCGGCCACTTCCGCCCGGCAGCGCGGGCGTGCCACGGGTTCGGGATGACCTTTCGCTGGCGCCGGCCGAAACCCTCGCGTATGCCCAAGATCTGCTGGATCGAGGTCTTGCTTTCAACGCTCACGAGGTTTTGGAGGCCGCGTGGAAGAACGGTCCGGTCAACGAGCGGGAGCTGTGGCGAGGCCTGGCGCAGCTCGCGGTGGGGATCACCCACGTCCAGCGGGGCAACCTCAAGGGCGCAATCACCCTGCTTCGCCGCGCCTCCGGCCATCTCACCCGCGCGGATCGGCCGGCACCGCACGCCATCGACCTCGCCGGGTTGGTGGAGTATGTCAACGCGCTGATCGACGATCTCGCCGCCGGGGTCGACGTCACCGCGTCACGGCTACGACCCCGCCTCCTGGTCTGATGTGTCCGGTCCGGACAACATCGGCTCCGCCGGGTACGTCACGTGCTCGCGCTCGTCGACGACGGGTGTCGCCCCCCACTGACCGAGCCGGTGCTGACGCGGGGCGGATCCGCTCATCAGGTGCCACACCGTCCACCCTTGGGCGACAAGGTTATTCGCGATCAGTTGCCGGTGACATCGCCATGGCATGGGCTCGCCGCACATGATCACCAGTCGGTGTGACCGGGCCAGGGTGATCAGTCGGGCGAGGCCGCGCTGGTATTCGCTGGTGAGGGTGTAGTCGGCGTAGTTCTTGAAGCTCGCGTTCTGCCACCCGGCGTTGATGCTGGGATCGACGCTCTGCTGACGGCGGCGTCCCCCGAGCTCGGGAAGGTGGATGTAACGGATGCCGGCGTCACCCAGCCAGCGCGACATCTCCGCGCTACCGAACTGTGGGCTGCGTCGCGAGCCAGGCTGAGCGCGCACGTCGGCGAGCAGGTTGATGCGGGCATGATCCAAGGGTTCCAAGAAAGTCGGCACCGGGCATGTCCAGTGCCCAATGGTCCAGATCTCGTGGTGGTCGCCCATGGTTGCGCCGCGCCGGTTCTAGTCGATCTTTTCCAGCGCGTCGCCCTTGTGCATCGCGATGTGGCCGGTTTTGTCGCTTTTGATCGGGTCGTCTTTCGTGCAATGCCGTTTGTGGCCTTTGTAATCGGTGTCGTGCGTGCGCTTTTTCACGATGGCGCCGCTGACCTGGCCGGCTTCCGAATTCCATCTGACGTGATCTCCGATCTCGAACTGTTTCCCACCGTGCGCCTCCTTCGCATGCTTGGTTTCACGGCTGGAGCCTCGGCCACAAGACGAGTACCCGCTGGCGGCATGATCGAATGGCACATGCTGTTCCGTCAGCTGGAATACTTCGTCGCGCTCGCCCAGGAGCGTCACTTCGCGCGCGCCGCGAGCGCCTGTTACGTGTCGCAGCCCGCGCTGTCGGAGGCCATCCGCAAGCTTGAATCCGAACTCAACGTCCCGCTGGTGCGGCGCGGACAGAAGTTCGAGGGTCTGACTCCAGAAGGTGAGCGGCTGGTGCCGTGGGCGCGGCGCATCCTGGCCGACCGGGACGCCCTGAAACAGGAAGTCACCGCGTTGCGGGCCGGCCTGACCGGCGAACTGCGGCTGGGCGTGGTGCCGGCCGCATCGACGACCGTTGCGCTGCTTACGGATCCGTTTTGCGCGGCACACCCGTCGGTGCGGGTTCAGCTCGAGGTCAACCTACGCTCGGCCGGGATCGTCGAACGGGTGCGCAAGTTCGAATTGGATGCCGGCATCCTGTATCCGGACCAGCAGGACACGGCCGATCTGCTGGTCATGCCGCTGTACCACGAGCAGCCGGTGCTCATCGCCGCCGCCGAACTGCTCGGCGGTGAGTCGGAAACCATCGGATGGTCCGACGCCGTGCAGCTACCGCTGTGTCTGCTGACGCACGGCATGCGGGGCCGCCGGCTCATCGACGACGCGCTGGCGACCCACGGCCTGCAGGTCACCCCGCAGCTGGAAACCGATTCCGTGGCCGCGCTGTTCGCTCACGTTCGCACCGGTCGGTGGGCAAGCATTGTGCCGCAACCATGGATTCATACGCTGGGCGTACCCGTCGGGGTCAGCGTGCTGCGGCTGCGACGCCCCTCGGTCACCGCGTTGATAGCGCTGGTGACCAACAGGGCAGAGCCGGGCTCGCTGTTGGCCCGCGCGTTGCGACGGACCGCGCGTGAGGCCCGCATCGGTGCGACACTCAGCGAGTTGCCCTAGCATGATCGGCGCTGCCTATCAGCCGGTCGGAATCGCGTCTTTGACACCTGGGCGGGCGCCCTCTGAGACTGGGATTGATTCCGCTCAAGGAGGACTTCGATGGCCAAGTGTGTGATGGTGCTCTACCCCGACCCGGTCGATGGCTACCCGCCGAGATATGCGCGCGACAGCATCCCGGCGATCGAGGGATATCCCGACGGCAGCACCGTGCCGACTCCGTCCAAGCTCGACTTCACGCCCGGTGAACTGCTCGGCTGCGTCTCGGGTGAGCTGGGGCTGCGCAAGTTTTTCGAAGATGGCGGGCACCAATTGGTGGTGACGTCGGACAAGGACGGGCCCGACTCGGAATTCGAGCGTGAGCTGGTCGACGCCGAGATCGTGATCTCGCAACCGTTTTGGCCGGCCTACCTGACCAAGGAACGCATCGCCAAGGCGCCGAAACTCAAGCTCGCGTTGACCGCGGGCATCGGCTCCGACCACGTGGATCTGGACGCGGCGAAAGAACGCGGGATCACCGTCGCCGAGGTGACCTACAGCAACAGCATCAGTGTCGCGGAGCACGCGGTGATGCAGATCCTCGCGCTGGTGCGCAATTTCGTGCCGTCGCATCGGTGGGCCGCCGAGGGCGGCTGGAACATCGCCGATTGCGTTGAGCGTGCTTACGACCTGGAGGGTATGGATGTCGGCGTCATCGCCGCGGGCCGGATCGGACGCGCGGTACTGCGCCGGCTGGCGCCGTTCGATGTCAACCTGCACTACACCGACACCCGCCGGCTGGCACCGGACGTGGAGAAACAACTGAACGTGACATTTCACCCTGACGTGGAGTCGCTGGTGAAGGCGGTCGACGTGGTGTCCGTCCACTCGCCGCTGTACGACGACACCCGCAGGATGTTCAACGAGCAGCTGATCTCGACGATGCGGCGGGGCTCCTACATCGTGAACACCGCGCGCGCCGAGGAGACCGTGCCCGAAGCGATCGTGGCCGCTTTGAAATCCGGGCAGCTCGCGGGCTACGCCGGTGACGTGTGGTATCCGCAGCCGCCCCCGGCCGACCACCCATGGCGGACCATGCCGAATAACGCTATGACACCGCATGTTTCGGGCACCACCTTGTCCGCTCAGGCGCGTTATGCCGCCGGCACCCGCGAGATCCTGGAGAGCTGGTTCGCCGGCAAGCCCATCCGTCCCGAATACCTGATCGTCGAGGGCGGACGGCTCGCGGGCACGGGAGCGCTGTCCTACCAGAAGTAGGGAGGCCGTCGACCGGCGCTGGCCGCGGTCGACAGGGCCATTGGTGGCACGTAACCGCCGACCAGCGCGCGATGCCACCAGGCTCGGTCCCGGCGCAGCTCGGCCGGCGTGGTGAAGCGATACTGGTAGAGCTGTGCCCGTACGAACCGGGGCGGCGATTGGGGAAAAGGATTGTGGCGCAACAAGCGTAGGGTCGGCCGATCATTTTCCAGCAACCGCTGCAAGAAAGGCCTCAGCCATGGCTGCGCATAGCCCGGAGAGATCGCGGCGAACCACATCAGCCAGTCCAGGCGCAGATGATAGGGGGCCCATTGTCGCGGCAGCCGGCGTAGCGCCCCCGGCTTGCCCTTGAATTCGTATTCCTTCCAGACGGTTTGGGCGGTGATGACTGCCTCGTCGGTGCCTTCGATCACCACCTCGCGGCGGATCCGCCCGATGCTGCCAAACGCCCCGTAGGTGTTGACCAAATGAAACGAGTTGAACGACATGTTCATTCGCTGCCGTGATGACAACATGTTCGCCAACGGCCAGTAGCTCATGAACAACACCGCGGCCGTGACCGCGGCCACCAGGCCGACGAACCACAGCGGCTCGGACACATGGGCCGCCATACCCCCATGCGCCGGAACGAGTCCGCTGGGCAGGAACATCGCCAGCGACGCGTCGTCGATTGCGCTGAACGCCAGCACGATCGTCACCCAATTGAGCCAGGCGAAATTGCCCGAGGCGACCAGCCACAGCTGGGTGACGACGATGATCGCGGCGGCAACGCTGGCCACCGGCTGCGGAGCGAACAATCCGAACGGCACGATCAGCTGCGCGAAATGGTTGCCCGCCACCTCGATCCGATGCAGCGGCTTGGGCAGATGGTGGAAGAACCAGCTCAACGGCCCCGGCATCGGTTGTGTCTCATGGTGGTAGTACAGACACGTCAGATCACGCCAGCACGGATCGCCGCGCATCTTGATCAGTCCCGCGCCGAACTCGACGCGGAACAACAGCAGCCGAACCATCCAGAGCGTCAGCACCGGCGGCGCCACGTCGTGATTGCCCAAAAAGATCATCAGGAACCCGGTCTCGAGCAGCAGCGATTCCCAGCCGAATGAGTACCAGGTCTGTCCGACGTTGACGATCGACAGGTAAAGCACCCACAGCGTCAGCCACATCGCCATCGCCGCCCATAGCGGCACCGCGTCGGCGCCCCCGACCGCGATCGCCGCCGACAGTGCCGCGCCGAACCACGAGACGGTCGAAAACAGCCGATCGGAATAGCGCAGGTGGAAAAGGCTCGGCGTGCGCCAGAAGGTTTGCCTGGCCAAGAACTGCGGTATGGGCAGGATGCCGCGCTCGCCGATGAGTGCGCGAAACTGGACCGCGGCCGCGAGGAAGCCGAGCAGGTAAATCACCGCGGCGCCGCGCTCGAGCACCAGCCTGCCCACCCAATATTCGGGTGCGGAAAACCAGTCCATGGCGCGTGACTCCTCGGTTGGTGACGGTTACGCCAACCCGCGTATCCAGTCAATCAGCCGGTAAACGGGTAGCCAAGAGCCCGGCCAACTATTCGTCGCGCGACCCCTGCGCACGTTCGGGTACCGCAACCACCGAAGCGGCAAGCACCGCAACCGAAATCAGCGCCAGCAGCTGAACAACGGCGGAATGGCCGGCGTAGCCGTCGGCCGACCGCCATGGCTGCCGTGACAGCGCCGCCCCGGCCAGGATCAGCCCGCCCGCGCTGCACACCACGCTGAGGCGCTCCCAACGCCGCCGGCGCAGCGCGTACCGCAGGCCCAGGGCGATTCCCATCACCACGACACCGCCCCAGCCGGCGATCAGCCCGGCAGCGGCCAGCGCCGGGACGGTCGCCCATGCGCCGGGCCGCCATGGCCGCGCCGGCGCGGCGGCCTCGTCCTTTCGCCGGGTGCGCCAGAGCGCGAGCATCGCCAGCAGCGGCAGCAGGGCCAACCCCACCGCCAGGCCCGCGCGGTAGAGCGAGTTGGAGGAGAACGTCAGCGTGATGGTGCCCGGGTCGCCCGCGGGAACCACCCAGCCCTGCTGCCATCCGTTGACGGCGATCGGCGTCAAGCGGACCCCGGTGCCGGTGTGCGCCACCCAGCCTGGGTTGATGCTTTCGGGGATGACCAGCACCCGGGACGTGAGCGAGGCGGAAGCCTGCACTTCGCGACGGGACGGACCCCAGGTCCGCCATGACGAAACACCCACGGGCCGTGCCGCTTCGGCGGTGACGGGCGTCATCAGCTCGGCTCCATCCACGACGAACTGGGCGCCGGGGCTGATCAACAGCTCCTGTTGGCCCGCCGGCAGTGCGATCGGGTCGCGCTCGCAGGGCACCGCGGCCAGCGGCGCGTCGTCCAGGATGGCCCCCACGGTGGTGTGTATCGCGGTGTGCACGAACCGGCCGGCGACCGCGATGACGGGTCCGCGGTCGCAGCCGACGGTGATTTCCCGGGTGCGGTTGCGGGCCGCGTCGCCGGGCGCGATCGGGTTGCCGTCGGCGCCCAGCGCGGCGACCTCGGCCAACCCGGGCGGCTTGAGCTGGTCGAAACCCAAAGCGTTGCGGTCGATGACGTCTTGCCAATTCAGCAGGCTGACGGTCACGGTGTCGGTCACCCGGGGTTTCAGCGGCACAATTTGCGCCCCGTCGGGTCGCACCGCGGCGGTCTGCGGGCCATCGCCCAGGTTGACGGCCACCATCGTCGGGTGCGCGGGCACCGTCGACCGGCTCGGAGCCAGCCGCACCCCGGTGACCTCGGTGGGTCGGGGCAGCGTGAGGGTCAGGGTCGGCGGGCTCTTGTGCTGCACCACGCGCTGCGGCGCCGTCCACGCGGTGCCCGGATCGCCGTCCGCGGCCGCGTACGCGGAGCCGAGAACGTCGACGGTATCCGAATCGCCGTGAGCCACAGTGACATTCGTATCGGTGATCAGGTCGGCCAGCTTGGGTCCCTGGCGCGGCCGCACCCAGACCGTCGGGGTCACCGACGTCGCGGTCGGAACGGTCAGCGTTCGGCTGAAGTTGACCGGTTCCTCCGGCGCCAGCGCCATCGACGGCGCGCAGCGCATACCGTCGGGCGCTTGGGCGCAACCCGGCCTGCCCAGCAGTTCCGATCCCAGGTCCCAGCCGGTGACCGCCGATCCCATCGGCGGTCCCGGCACCCGCACGGTGTGCCGCAGCTCGACCTGGTGGGCGAATCCGGACGCGTCGTATTGGGTGATCGACAGGTCGGTGATGCCGAACTGCACCCCGGCGGAGCCGTCGTCGGTGCCCGCGGCGGTGATTCGCACCCACGGGGTCTCGCCGTAGGGGAGTGCCGCGGCAAGCGGCTTGCCCGGCTCGTCGAAGCGCAACGTGGTGCTGCCGGTGGCGGTTTCGATCAGGATGCGGCGCACCTGGGCGCCGACGGCCGTGGCACTTGGCGTGACCGTGATCGCCGCGTTGGTCACGGGGTGGTCGAAATCGATTCGCATCCATTGGCCGACGGCGGCCTGCAGCGAGTTCGACACCCAGGCGGTCGCCGAGTCCCCGTCGATCGCTGCGGCCGGCGAGTTTGCCGGCGCGACGTCGGGCATCGCGGTGGAATCCGACGACGAGCTCGATACCGTGATCCGCCCGCCGGTCCAGGAGCCGGCGACCGGGTCGGCGCCCGGGACGGGGTAGTCGGGCACCCGGTTGTAGGTGTGCCGCGCATCGCCGGGGGCGCGGATAGCCGACGAATGTTGGTCAACCCGGCCATAATCCGTCTCCCGGGCGACCGGGGTGTCGGTGACGGTCACCCCGGCATTCATCGGCAGTCCGGCGCCCCGCGCGTCGGCGATCAGCAGCGCCGGGCCCAAAGGCGGCTGACCCAGCAGCCGTCGCCGCTCGTCGAGGCGCAGCAGCGCCTCGGGTCCGCCGTCGACCCGGGCCAGCCGGTCGGTATCGACGAAATACGGTGTGGCGGGGTCGGTATCGCCGCCAACCCGATAAATCTCGACCGCCGGATATCGCGGCCGCAGTCCGCTGTCCGCGACGAAACCCGCCAGGGTGCCCGGCCCCACCGGCGCGCCGAACTGTGCGACCTTGCGCAGCCCCGGTGATCCGTCGACGGCGCGGTGCACCAGGATCGGGCGCGCCGAGCGTGACGTGTCGGGGTCCAGGTCGTTGCGTAACGCCAGATAGGAGATGCCTTGGCGGGCAAGGGTATCGGCCAAACCGGCCGAGGGGTGTCCGGCGGCGAACAAGCGCTGCACCGAATCCAGCGCCCGAATGGTCTGCGGCGGGGTCAGCGGGATGGAATCGCGCACCCCCCACGGGCTGGCGCCCAGCACCTGCAGCGGCTCGTCGTGGCTGGTGCCCCAGACCTGGGTCGCGAACGGCGCCCCCGGAACCACGAGTACCCGCCCGGGTGCCGGCGTCCCGGTGTTGTGTTCGGTGAGCCAGTCGGCGGCCTCGTGCCAGTACCGCGGGATCGCGGTGAAGGTCCCCGGCGGGGCCAGCCGGCCGGTCCACGCCAATGACGTGCTGACCATCAGCGCCGTCATGACGACGATCGCGGTCGCGACCCGTTTGTCACGCTCGGGGTGTGCAAAGGCTCGCAGCCACACCAACATCGGCGCGCTACCCGGCAGCGGTACCCGGCCGAGCAGCTGCGCGAGGCCCAGCACCATCGGGATCCTGATCACCGAGCCGAGCTTGTGCACGTTGCGCAGCGGGGCGCCGCCGGCGTCCAGGAAGGCCTGCACCGCGTGGGCCACCGGCGAGCCCAGTCCGCCGCTGTATCCGGCGGCCATCAACACCGCCCCGACCAGCAACATCGTCACCAGCCGCCCGCGCGCCGGCATGGCGGGGCTGGTCAGCCCCGCCAGACCTGCCGCTGCGACCAGGCAGGTCCCCAGCACGGCGGCCGACCCGGTCACCAGCGGAGCGCCCGCGGTGGCGGTCGGCGCGACGTACGGGGTCCAGCTGTCCGTGCCGCGCAACATCTCCACCAGTGACGACCATTGCGTCGTGACGCCCGAGGATTCGATGAAGTCGAGGAACGGAGGGCTGATGGCGCGCAGCATCACCAGCGCCACCACCCACCACAGCGTGGCCAACACCAGCGCCACCAGCCACCATCCCGTGTACCGCCACCACAACCGGCTCGGCCGGTGGCACGCCCACCAGATCACCGCCGGCAGGCAGCCGGCCAGGGTCGCGATGGCGTTGACCGCGCCCATCAGTGCGACGGCCAGCCCCGCCTGCCCGGCCAGCGCCCGCACGGAGCGGCCGCCGCCGGCCCGCAGGGCCAGGATGGTGGGCAGCAAGACCCACGGCGCCAGCATCATCGGCAACGTCTCCGACGAGATCGATCCGAGCGTGGTCAGCACTCGCGGCGACAGCGCGAATGCGGCCGCGGCGATCACCCGCGACGCCGGGCTGCCGATCCGCAGCGCCTCGGCGACCCGCAACAGCCCCCAGAAGCCGACCGTGAGCAGTAGCGCCCACCACAGTCGCTGGGTGATCCAGCCGGGCACGCCCAGCGCATGGCCGAGCAGAAAGAAGGTTCCGTGCGGAAACAGGTAGCCGTAGGCCTGGTTCTGCGCCTGCCCGAACGGCAACTCGCTGTTCCACAGGTTGGTCGCCCGGGCCAGAAAGCGCAGCGGGTTTGCGGTCAGGTCAAGCTTGGTGTCCGGAGAGGTCCGCCCGGGGGATTGAATGAACGTCAGGACCAGCGCGAACGCGCCGACCAGCCACAACCACCGTCGCGACATCGGCGCGCCGGTCGAGCAGGAGAGCGAGGTTTCGGTCCCCGTCCGTGACGGTGAATCCGATGGCGGCGACCCGCGGCGCCCGGCTACGTCCTGTTGTGGCGACCCGCTGCGCCCGGCTACGTCCTGTTGTGGCGACCCGCCGCGCTCGGCTTCGCCGCGCTTGCGATCGCCACGGCCGCGCCTGCGATCGCCGCTAGCTACGGTTGCCGTACTCGACCCGGTTGAGCACTGACGACTGCGGATCGCCCCCGGGAAGTGGCGGCTTCGTGTCTTGCTGGACCATCAGGGTGATCCCGAAGATCGCGGCCGCGCCGAGCAACAGGCCAACCACAACGCTCGCTGCGGCGGGCGCAACGATCCGGTTCATTCGACGGCTCCTGAGTGTCGGCTTGCGGTCGGGACTTTCAACCTAGCGCCAACCTAGCAGAAGCCCGCCCGGCCACCGGGCCGCCGGTCACCAGTGCAGACAGTGTCCGTGGATGCAGCGATCGCCGTATTCCACCTGATTGGGACCGGCCGGGAGCACAGGGCGCTGAAGGGCCGGCACCTGCACCAAGCTGTGGTCGGCCACGGCGAGCGTGATTCCGACCGTCGTCGCCACCCCGACCGATAAGCCCACCGCGACGCTGACCGCGGCCGCCAACGTGAAACGATTCATCGCTGGCTCCCTCCCTGCCAGTCAACAGGCACGCCGACCCCTGATCAGCAAGGTACCGCTGATGCCCCCTGGAGCCGGGTAGGAAACGCCCGTCGTGAAAGCATGGCCCGATGGCATTTTCGCGCACCTTCGCCGTGCTCGCAGCCGCGTCGGCGCTGGTGGCCGGCTGCGGCCACCACACCGCCCACCCGCCTCGCCCGTCAACGTCCACGTCCAACAAGCCGATGGCCGCCCCGGCGCCGCCGGTGTGCGCCGACCCGTCGGCGGTTCCGGCCACCCTGAACATCCGCGACAAGCTGGCCCAGCTGCTGATGGTGGGCGTCAAGAACGCCGACGACGCCCGGGCGGTCGTCAACGGCTACCACGTGGGCGGCATCTTCATCGGCAGCTGGACCGACCTGTCGATCTTCAAGGGCCCGCTCGCCGACATCACGGCCAAGGCGGGGCCCCTGCCGCTGGCCGTCAGCGTCGATGAAGAGGGCGGCCGGGTCTCGCGGTTGAGGTCGCTGATCGGGACGTCGCCGTCGCCACGCGAGCTGGCGCAGACGCAAACCGTCCAGCAGGTGCATGACCTGGCGGCCGACCGCGGCAAGAAGATGCACGACCTGGGCATCACCGTCGACTTCGCGCCCGTCGTCGACGTCAGCGACGAGCCGGACGACGCCGTGATCGGCAACCGGTCGTTCGGCGCGAATCCGGCCACCGTCACCGACTACGCCGGGGCTTATGCGCAGGGGCTCCGGGAGGCCGGGCTGCTCCCGGTGCTCAAGCACTTCCCCGGCCACGGGCACGGCTCGGGTGATTCCCATACCGGGGGTGTCGTCACGCCCCCGCTGGACAGTTTGCAGAACAGCGATCTGGTGCCCTACCGGTCCCTGGTGGCAGTGGCGCCGGTCGCGGTGATGGTGGGCCACTTGCAGGTTCCCGGACTCACCGGCGACGCCCCGGCCAGCCTGAGCCCCGAGGCGGTGCAGCTGCTGCGCAACGGCGTCGGCTACAAGGGCCCGCCATTCACCGGGCCGGTGTTCAGCGACGACCTGTCCAGCATGGCCGCCATCTCCGACCGGTACGGGGTATCGGAGGCGGTGCTGCGCAGCCTGCGGGCCGGCGTCGACGTCGCGCTGTGGGTGACCACCGATGAGGTGCCCGCGGTCTTGGATCGGTTGCAAAAGGCGGTGGCGTCAGGCGAATTGCCGGCTCATCAGGTCGACGAGTCGCTGGTCCGGGTGGCAACGATGAAGGGCCGCAGCGCCACCTGCGGGCACTAGCCGGTCGCCGCCATGGGCACTAGTGGGTGTGCGGCGGCAGCGCGTTGCTTACTCTTGAGTCAGATAGACGGAGAGGCATGCGATGGCGGGTGGTACCAAGCGATTACCGCGTGCCGTCCGCGAGCAGCAGATGCTTGATGCCGCCGTGCAGATGTTCTCGGTCAACGGCTATCACGAGACCTCGATGGACGCCATCGCCGCCGAGGCGCAGATCTCCAAGCCGATGCTGTACCTGTATTACGGCTCCAAGGAAGACCTGTTCGGCGCCTGCCTGAACCGGGAGATGGGCCGGTTCATCGACGTGGTGCGCGCCGATGTCGATTTCCAGCAGAGCCCCAGCGACATGCTGCGCAACACGATCGCGTCGTTCATGCGTTACATCGACGCCAACCGGGCGTCCTGGATCGTGATGTACACCCAGGCCACCAGCTCGCAGGCGTTCGCCCACATGGTTCGTGAGGGACGTGAGCAGATCATCGAACTGGTGGCCGGGCTGATGCGGGCGGGTAGTCGCAACCCGCGCTCCGAGCGGGAGCACGAGATGATGGCCGTGGCCCTGGTGGGCGCGGGCGAGGCGGTCGCCAACCGGCTCAGCACCGGCGACGTCGACGTCGAGGAGGCGGCCCAGCTGATGGTCGACCTGTTCTGGTACGGCCTCAAGGGCTCGCCGGCGGAACGGGAAGCGGCCGCGGCGGGCGGCTCGGACACCGCGAGCGACTAGGCCTAAATTCGTTCAGGTGGCCCGTATGAGCGCGCCCAGCTCGGACCGCGGCAACCTCGACTTCTTCTGCGCGGTAACCATCGTCGGGTTGCTCGCCGGAGTTGCCGGATTGGCGACGACGTTCGTGCTGCGCGCTGTCCAGCACGCCACGTACAACTACAGTTTCGGCTTGCTCCTGGCGGGGGTGGCCGCCAGCAGCCCGATCCGTCGCGTCGTCGGCCCGATGATCGGCGCCGCCCTGGCGGGCCTGGGCTGGTGGCTGTTGCGACGCCGGGCGGAGGTGCCTCCACTGGCGGCGACCATCGCCGCGCGGGAACCCGTGCCGAGGCTTTCCTGGAGCGTCGACGCCTTGCTGCAGGTGCTGCTCGTCGGATCGGGCGCGTCGCTGGGGCGAGAAGGGGCCCCGCGTCAATTCGCAGCAGCGCTAAGCGATTTGGGCACCGGATGGCTCAAGCGGCTCCCACCCCATGATCGCGAGGTCCTGCTGGCCTGCGCGGCGGGGGCCGGGCTGGGCGCGGTGTACGCCGTCCCGCTGGCCGGGGCGCTGTTCTCCATCAGGATCCTGCTCAACACCTGGCAGCCGCGCGCGGTAGGCGCGGCGTTTCTCTCCTCCGGCCTGGCGGTCGCCGTCGGTTCGGCGATCACCCGCGATCAGCCCAACCTGCAGTGGCCGACCGAGGAGTCGACGTACCTGCTGACGGCGCACGGATTGCTGCTGGCGCCGGTGACTTTCGCGGTGGGACTGGCCTTCAACCGGTTGATGGCCGTGGCACGGCCGGCCCGCCCGATGCGGACCGCGCTGCTGATCCCCGCGCTTGCCGGGGCGGGCCTGCTGATGGGGATCTGCTCGCATTGGTGGCCCGAGCTGCCCGGCAACGGCCGAAGCATCCTGACGGTCAGCCTGGCCAGCGGCATGACCCTGCTGTCGGCGCTGGCGATTCTGGCGCTGAAACCCCTACTGACAGCGCTGTTTCTGCGGGCCGGCGGGGCGGGTGGATTGCTCACGCCGTCGCTGGCGACCGGAGCCGCCGCCGGGTCGGCGCTCGTTTTGCTGATCAACTGGGCGACCGGGACGCACCTGCACGTGCCGGCGGTATCGCTGGCCGGCGCCGCCGGCGTGCTCGCGGTGACGCAGGGTTCACCGATCTGGGCGGCGATCTTCGTCTGGGAGCTCGCCCGGCCGCCCCTGTGGTTGTTCCTGCTTCTCCTGTTGACCGCGACCGGCGCCCACGGTCTGAAAGTGCTTGTCCAGGGCCGCACTACGACGCACGCGGGCTAGCGGCTCGCCACCACCGTCAGCACTAGTGGCGATCGCGAGCGCGGCGAAGCCGGGCGAAGCGGGTCGCCACCGTCAGCACTAAAGCGCCCGGACCGTGCCGGTCAGGTGCGGGTACCCCTTGGCGATGTTGCGCAGCGAAATGTCCCAGCCGCCGTCGTGCTCATCGATGTAGAGCCCCGCGGTCGCCGGCAGCACCACCGGCTTGCCGAACCGCACCGAATACCGGACCGCATCGGGAATCTGCGCTTCGATATTGGCCAATACGGCTGCTGCGGTGAACATTCCGTGCGCGATCACCGTCGGGAACCCGAACAGCTTAGCCGCGACCGAGTTGGTGTGGATCGGGTTGTGATCGCCCCCGACGTCGGCGTAGCGCCGGATCAGCGCTGGGCTGATGCGCAGCACGGTGGACGGCGGAGCCAGCTTGGGCTGCTTCTGCGGGGGCGGCTTGGGTTCGTCGGACAGGCTGGTGCGCTGCTGGTGCAGGAACGTCGTCACCTGATGCCAGGCGGTGTCGTTGCCGACGCTGACGTCGGTCACCAAATCGACCAACAGACCCTTACGGTGCTCGCGCAGGTTCTCGGCGTGCACGCGCACGCCGACGGTGTCGGTGACCGCGATCGGACGGTACTGCGTGATGTGGTTCTCGGTGTGCACCGATCCCATTGCGGCGAAGGGGAAGTCGAATCCGGTCACCAGCGACATCAGCGCCGGAAAGGTCAGTGCGAACGGATAGGTCAGCGGGACGTGATTGCCGTAGCGCAGGCCGGTCACCCCCGCGTACTCGGCCACATTGGCGCGCTCGATCGGCAGTTCCTCGATGGTCACCGTGCGGGTGGGTAGCTCGTTTCCACGGGACACCACCGGCAGGGCACCGGCGGCCGCGCGCAGCATGTTCTTCAGGCCGCTTGGCTGGTTCATGGCGTTCTCCTCGACAACCTCTTGCTCTATGCGCCCAGCATGGCCTGGCCGCAAACGCGGATGACGTTGCCCGTCACCGCGTTTGAAGCCGGGCTGGCGAAGTAGGCGATGGTTTCCGCGACATCCACCGGCTGCCCGCCCTGCAGCAGCGAGTTCATCCGGCGGCCGACCTCCCGGGTGGCCAGCGGGATGGCGGCCGTCATCTGGGTTTCGATGAATCCGGGTGCGACGGCGTTGATGGTGATGCCCTTGCCGTAGAGCTCCGGGGCCAGCGACTGGGTCAGGCCGATCATCCCGGCCTTCGTTGTCGCGTAGTTGGTCTGGCCGCGGTTGCCGGCGATGCCGGCCATCGACGACAGGCCGATCACCCTGCCACCCTCGCCGAGGGTGCCGTTCGACACCAGGCCTTCGGTAAGTCGCAGCGGGGCAAGCAGATTGACCGCCAGGACGGCGTCCCATCGATCGTCGTCCATGTTGGCCAACAGCTTGTCGCGGGTGATGCCGGCGTTGTTGACCAGCACGTCGGCGCGGCCGCCGTGATGTTCGCGCAGGTGTTCGGTGATCTTGTCGACGGCGTCGGCGGCGGTGACGTCGAGCCACAACGCGGTGCCCCCGACCCGGCTGGCGGTCTCGGCCAGCGCCTCGGCGGCCGATTCCACGTCGATCGCGACCACGCGTGCACCGTCGCGGGCGAACACCTCGGCGATCGTCGCGCCGATTCCCCGGGCCGCGCCCGTGACGATGGCGACCTTCCCGTCCAGCGGGCGCTCCCAGTCCGCGGGCGGCGTGGAGTCCGCGTCACCGACATAGAAGACCTGGCCGTCGACGTAGGCGGACTTGGCCGACAGGATGAACCGCATCGTCGATTCCAGGCCCGTCGCAGCGGGTTTGGCGTCCGGCGAGAGGTAGACCAGGGCCACCGTGGTGCCGTTGCGCAGCTCCTTACCCAGCGAGCGGGTGAAGCCTTCCAGCGCGCGCTGCGCGATCCGCTCGTGCGGGCTGGCGGCGGCGTCGGGCGTGGTGCCGACCACCGCAACGCGCGCGGAATGGCCCAGATTGCGCAGCAGGGGAGTGAAGAACTCGTAGAGCCCCCTGAGCCCCTCGGGCGTGGTGATGCCCGTGGCATCGAATACCAGGCCGCCGAACTTGTCGGCCCACCGGCCGCCAAGGTTGTTGCCCACCAGGTCGTAATCGGCGTCCAGCGCCGCCCGCAGCGGTTCGACGACCCTGCCCTCCCCGCCGATCAGCAGGGCCCCGGCCAGTGGCGGTTCACCGGCCCGGTAGCGGCGCAGCGTCTCGGGTTGGGGAACGCCGAGCTGCTTGGCGAGAAACGATCCAGGACCGGAGTTGACGATCTGAGAGAACAGATCGGATGAAGCCTTGGGAGCCACCGGAGCTACCTTCCATATTCTTTCGAAGTCGGGGTATGCCTACAAGCACAACCGTATCGAGGACGAACTTACTGCAGAGTAAGAACAGTGGGTAGTATGGCCCCAGACGGGCGATTCCCCAACCGATAGACCGCAGAAACACGGAGAAAACAGTGGCCGCTGCAAGTTCTGAGGCAAGCAAGCAACGCAGTTCCGAGCGGCGGCGCGTGGCCGTCCTCGGCGGCAACCGCATCCCGTTCGCGCGATCCGATGGTGCCTACGCGGAGGCGTCCAACCAGGACATGTTCACCGCGGCCCTGGAAGGGCTGGTGGATCGCTTCGGGCTGGCCGGGGAACGGCTGGGTCTGGTGGTCGGCGGCGCCGTCCTCAAGCACAGCCGGGACTTCAACCTGACGCGTGAATGCGTGCTCGGCTCGCAGCTGTCGTCCCACACCCCCGCGTTCGACCTGCAGCAGGCCTGCGGGACGGGGCTGCAGGCGGCGGTCAATGCCGCCGAGGGCATCGCGGCGGGCCGCTACGACGTGGCCGCTGCCGGCGGTGTGGACACCACCTCCGATGCGCCCATCGGCCTGGGCGACAACCTGCGCCGCACGCTGCTCAAGCTGCGCCGTGCCAAGTCCAATGTGCAACGGCTGAAGCTGGCGGGCACGCTGCCCGCGACGCTGGGTGTCGAGATCCCGGTCAACAGCGAGCCCCGCACGGGGCTGTCCATGGGTGAGCACCAGGCGCTGACCGCCAAGAAGATGGGCATCAGCCGCGTCGCCCAGGACGAGCTGGCCGCCGCCAGCCACCGCAACATGGCCGCCGCCTACGACCGCGGCTTCTTCGACGACCTGGTCACGCCGTTTTTGGGGCTGTACCGCGACGACAACCTGCGCGCGGACTCGTCGGCGGAGAAGCTGGCGAAGCTACGCCCGGTGTTCGGCGTGAAGGCCGGCGACGCGACGATGACGGCCGGCAACTCCACTCCGCTGACCGACGGCGCGTCGGTGGCGCTGCTGGCCACCGACGAGTGGGCGGCCGAACATTCGTTGACGCCGCTGGCCTACCTGGTGGATTCGGAGACCGCGGCGGTCGACTACGTCAATGGGCGCGACGGCCTTCTGATGGCCCCGACCTACGCGGTGCCGCGGCTGCTCGCCCGCAACGGCCTGAGCCTGCAGGACTTCGACTTCTACGAGATCCACGAGGCGTTCGCGTCGGTGGTGCTGTGTCACCTCCAGGCGTGGGAATCCGAGGAGTACTGCAAGGAGCGGCTCGGCCTGGACGCCGCGCTGGGTTCGATCGACCGGTCCAAGCTCAACGTCAACGGGTCCTCGCTTGCCGCCGGTCACCCGTTCGCGGCCACCGGCGGACGCATTTTGGCGCAGGCGGCCAAGCAGCTTGCCCTGCGCAAGGCCGAGCAGAAGAGCGATGGCACCGTGCGCGCCCTGGTCTCGATCTGCGCGGCCGGCGGCCAGGGTGTCGCCGCGATCCTGGAGGCCTGACGGCCCGTCGGCATGTCACCGCGCAGGCTCGACGCTCGCAATGAGCTGAGTCACAGCTGATTAGTCGAACAGGGGTGCGGGTATCCGACCCAGCGGATAGCCCCGTGTTGTGGTCTGACCCCCCGACCCCGACGGCAATACGGGGCATCCCCCGAATGCGAGCGCTGGCCCGTTGCCAGGGACTGGCGTACGAAAAGGGCCGCCGCTGGACTGAGGGGATCCAGCGGCGGCCTTTTCGCTGTCAAACGGACTCGCCACAAATGCGTGCAGCGCGACCGCCCAAACGACAAGTCCCC
>NZ_LZMB01000166.1 GCF_001673555.1 Mycobacterium sp. 1165178.9
CGCTACGTCGGCGGAAGTCATGACGGCGGCTTTCGAACTGACGCACTGGACGGTGGTGCAGCCCTCGGTGGTCGCCGCCAACCGCGCGCGGCTGGCGATGTTGTTGGCTACCAACTTCTTCGGGATCAACTACCCGGCCATCGCCGAGACCGAGGCCGAGTACCACGCCATGTGGGTGAACAACTCGGCGGCATTGGTCCGCTACGACGCGACCTCGGCGAGCACCGTCAGACCGCCCGCGTTCGAGGCGCCGCCTCCGGTTTCCGATCCGTCGGGGCCGGCGCGACAAGCCGCCATGGTGCCGGCTACGAATACCGCCAATGTGGGGACACAGACCGCGGCCGCCCTCGCGGGGACAAGTCAAGATCTCGCCGCTTCCAGTGCCTTTGGACTGGACCCCGATTCGGGCTGGTTCAGATACTTCAGCGTTTGGGGATGGCAGTTCATCGCGGGTGGATTCCCGGTCAATCTGCTCAGCTACCTCGCCCAGCTGAATGCGGCCCAGAGCCTTACGGGCGGCGTGGCCACCGATATTTTCGGCGGCCTGTCCGAAGCCGCTGCGGACTTGTCCGCGGCCGACGCGAGCCTGGTCAGCGCGGTCGGAACGTCGTTGGCGCCCCAGGCGACGCTGGGCGTCGGTATCTCGCTCGGCAACCTGACCATGCCGCCCGCGACGGTGGGAATGCTGGGGTCTTCTGCGCCGGTGCAGCTGGCGTCGGCGGTCTCCGCGCTACCCCCGGGGGCCGGCCAGACACCCATGCTCCCGATGGTCCCGATGCGCCCGACGCGCGGTTCGGCGAACGGGCAGCGGCGTAAGGGTCGCTACGACGATATTGAATACGGCGCGGAGCTGCCGGGCACCGTGATGCACAGGCCGCCGTCGGCGGGATAGCGCTGCTTGCGCGACTCCATCATGCGGTTGCGGACGATGTGTTCGACCAGGATGGGGACGAAAGTCTGCACCGGCGCATCGATGAACCGTTGCGCCGTCTCTTCGCACCAGCGCCTGATCTGAGCGTTGCGCCGTTCGTCGCCGAGCGCCTCGTGACGGGCAAGCTTTTCGGCCACCTCCGCCACCGATCGCCTGACCGTGACCCGAATGGCCGGGGAAACCGCGGTGGCGGGGGCGGCGGGCGCGCGCACCGCTTCGAGCGCTTGGCGCGCGGCGTCCTCATCGGTGTCCGGCCGGATGACATGCAGGGTGATGTGGCGGCCGTTCCCGCCCATCACGATGACGCTGGCCTCCTCGTCGCTGGTGAAACCCAGCAATTCGATTGTGTGCCCGTCGATTTCAGCCACCGCAGGCGTATTGTGCCAGCCGTTGCGTCGGTAGCCAACCATGACGACCTGCCCAAGCCGACCGGACAAGGACGCCACCAGGCCCGGCAGCTCGTCGACCAGGTTGGTCGACCGCGGCCACCAGGCGCCGTCAATGTGCTCGGATACGGCTCGATATGGCTTGAGCTGCAACCGGTTTGAATGCTCCATGTCACCACCTGCTCGCAGAATCATTGAGGCCTGAGGACCCCGTGACGTCAAGACCATCACGGGCAGTCGGCGGCCGCGGCGATAGCGAGTGGCTGTCGGGTTTACCGACCGTGAACAACGAGTTCGCGCAATCGCTTTGGGACAGGGGCCCGAGTTTGCCTGCTTGCCAGCTGCCCTGCTTGGCGGGCAGGGCGGTAGTTCAGGATCCCGACGACGCCGCCGCGTACTTCGGGCAGTACGCCTTGATGCTGACTCCGACGAAGTAGCCAGCGTGATAGCTGTCCAGGCTGCTGCTGGAAAGCACATTGTTGGCGACCTGTTCGGGCGACTGGCCCATGTCGAGTTCGTGACACACGGTGTGCCCGGAGTTGACCGCGGCGTCGGGTGACTCGTAGTTGATGCCCTTGGCCTTCAGTGCCGCCAGGAATGCGTCATCGGCGGACGTCGCGTGAGCGGTCGCGGATGTCACCAGCGCCCCGAGCAGCCCGGCCACCGGCAGCACGCCGCTCGCCAGGAGCGACAGCGGCCGGATGGGCTTGCGCATCTGGGTGGTCGTCATTTCTGATACTCCCGTGGAACAGAAGTGCCGTTGCTTGCTGCAGGCGGGTTAGTTCGCATGCTCGCATCTCGCGGCGTAACCCGGTGCCCTATCGCCGATAATGCGGTGTGTGCCACACATGTGTTTGCTCCGCGGTCGCGCGCGCGTTACCGGCGAGCCTTCGGCGACGCGCCGCCGGTGATCTGACGACATGGCATACGCGCGGTGGCTGTGGCTCGGTGTGGTGGCTTTATGCGTGGTCGGCTGCGGTGTGCGGCACGTGTCGGCGGCTAGCACTCGAGACATCTCCGGCACCTTTCGATCCGGCGGCATGGAGCGAACCTACATGTTGCACGTGCCGGCGGGCGAGCCCGTCGGCTTGGTGCTCAGTTTGCACGGTGGCGGCGGTACCGGGTTCTCGCAGCGCGGCCTGACGGGCTTCAACTCCGTTGCTGATGCGCACAACCTGTTGGTTGTCTACCCCGACGGTTACGACAAGAGCTGGGCCGACGGGCGTGGCGCCTCGCCCGCCGATCGTCGCCACATCAACGATGTGACCTTCTTGGTCGGTCTGGTGAACAAGCTGCAGAACGACTACGGCGTCGCTCCCGGGCACGTTTTCGTCACCGGGATGTCCAACGGCGGCTTCATGAGCAACCGGCTGGCGTGCGAACGCGCCGACGTCTTCGCCGCGGTCGCGCCGGTGGCCGGAACGCTGGGCGTGGGGGTGGCCTGCAATCCGTCGCGACCGGTATCGGTCTGGGAAGCCCACGGGACCGCTGACCCGCTGGTGCCCTTCAAGGGTGGGACGGTGCGCGGCCGCGGCGGGGTCAGCCACTCCATCTCGGCGGACAGCATGGTGGACAAGTGGCGCTCGATCGATGGCTGCCAGGGAGGGCCGGCGACGGAGGCGCTACCCGATGTCCGCGACGGCACAGTCGTGCACCGCTATCAGTCCACGGGATGCGCGGAGAACACCGAGGTGGTGTTCTACAAGATCGACAGCGGCGGGCACACCTGGCCGGGCGGCAAGCAATATCTTCCGGCGGCGGTCATCGGTCCCACCACGCGCGCGCTCGACGGGTCCGAGGCCATCGCCCGGTTCTTCCTCGCCCACGCCCGCGACTAGGCCCGAGACGCAGGGCCTTGCGCTTCAGCGCTGGCAGGACGGGCACCAGTACGTCACCCGATCCCCGGAGTCGTCGAAGTTGATCGGGGTACCGCAGCGGCGGCAGGGCTGCCCGGATCGACCGTAGACCCACAGCTGGCGTCCGGCCCGGGTGTCGCCGGTTGTGCACCGGTTCCAACGGAAGCGGTTCAGCCACAACATGTCCCGCGCGCGAGAGACGAGCCGACGCGGGTCGGCGATGTCGCGCACCGGCGCGGTGGGCAGATGCCCGGAAAGGAAACACAGTTCGTTGCAGTAGACGTTGCCGACCCCGGCCAGCAGGCGCTGGTCCAGCAGCGCCTCGGCGATCGGCCGGTCCGGGTCGGACGTCAGGTTGGCGGCGGCGAGTGCGGGATCCCAATCCTCGCCCAGCAGATCGGGTCCCAGGTGCGCGACCGCGTCGCCGTCACGCTCGCGCTCCAGGATCTCCAGCACGCCCAAGTCGACGCCGACGGCGCGGACGCTGTCGGTCTCCAAAACGATTCGCGCGCGGTGGTCGACCCGTACCGAGCGGTTGCCGACCCGCCAGCTGCCGTCCATTTTCAGATGCGAGTGGATGCTGGCTTCTCCCACCCGGATGAACAAGTGCTTTCCGCGGCTGAGCACCTCGTCGACCACCCGCCCGGTGAGGTCGACGGTGGCGAACCGCGGCACCCGGACGTCGCAACGGGTCAGGGTGCCGCCGACCAGGCGCTCGCGCAGCACGGCGGCGGTGTGCCAGACGGTGTCACCTTCGGGCATCTCAGCGCAGCCGCATTCCACGTGGAGTCCGGGCGAAGCCGGCATCGGAGAGTGCGTCGACCGGTCCGGGCCCGCCCGCGCGGGGCTGCAGGGCCGGCACCCCGTCGATGCGTTCGACCAGGATCGACGCGACGCGCCGGGACGAGACCAGCTCGGCGAGCGCCGTCGCAGCGGCGAGATGGGCGGCTAGGTCGTCGGTGAAGGTGAGCAGCGACCGCCCGCCGCGCTCGAGGAACCACGTCAGCTCGCCGTCGACCAACACCACCAGCGCACCGGCCTTGCGGCCCGGGCGCGCCCCCGACCCCCCGGACTCCGAGCCCTCACCACGGGAGGCCGGCCAGGGCAGCGCCGCTCCGTAGGGGTTTGCCGGATCCGCAGCGGCCAGCGCGACCGCGCGGTACTCGGGCCGTTCCGGGTCGACCCCATCGGAGTAGGCGCGCAACCGGTCGACGGTCGACGCGACGGCGAACTGCGCCCCGCCCAGCGACTCGATGAAGTAGCCGCGCTGGCACCGGCCTGCGTCCTCGAACGTGCTCAGCACCTTGTACAGGGTGGCGAATCCGCCTGGCACGCCCTCGGTTGTCACCGCGCCCCGGGTCAGCACGCCGTGGCGCCCGAGCAGGAGCTCGGCTTGATAGTGGGCGCGCAGCGTGGAGTCCGGCTCTGGGGGCGGCAGGATCGACCACCGGCCGGCCACGGTCGGGTCGGCGGGCCGGGAATGCGGGTGCGCCACGCTGTACCGGCTGAGCCGCGGCGGGCGATGCGACCGATGCGCGGGTGCGGAGCGCTTGCGGGTTCCGGTGCCACCGAGCAGGGCGCGCACCGGGGCGAACGTGTCGCCGGTGATCCAGCCGGCCCAGATCAGTTCCCACAGCGCGGCTTTGAGTTCGGACTCACCGAATCCGCTCTGCGTGAGCTGGCGGAAGAAGTAAGCGCCCCCGGGTGCGAGCGTGTCCAGGACCGCACGGTGGGCGTCGCCCAATTCGATGTCGGCGGGCCCGGGCAGCGTCAATGGCGCGGATTCGCTGGGGTGCAACGCGATCCAGCCATCGCCGCTGGAAATCGAGCCGGCCCCCGACCAGGTGACTTCGCCCGTGGCCAGTAGCTCGTCGAGCAGCGCGGGCGAGTAGTCGCGGACCCGAGGGGCCAGCACCAGCGGCTCGATCGCCGAGGCCGGCATCCGTACGCCAGCCAGCTGATCGATGACTGACATCAGCCCGTCCAGCCCGGAATGGCCTGGGGAGCGCGATGTTTCGGCCGTCCCCACTCGATGCCAGCCCGGCAGGAACCGGCCGTAGGCTGCGGTGCTGACCGGCTCGACCTGGGCCCGCAGCGCCGCCAGCGACCGCCGCCGCAGGATGCGCAATACGTCGGCGTCACACCACTGTTCACCCCCGGCCACGGGCGCCCCCGCCGCCTCGGCCGCGGCGACGAAGTCGCCGCGCACCAGCCGGCCGTCACCGGCCAGCCGGCCCAGGATGTCGGCGGTCACTCGCAACCCCAGCCCGAACCGCGCGGCGGCCTGCGCCGTGGTGAACGGAGTGTGGGTGCGCGCGTAGCGACCCAGCAATTCGCCCAGCGGGTCGGTGACCTCCCCGGTGAAGGCGGCCGGCACGCCCAGGGGAACCGCGATGCCGATGCCGTCGCGCAGCCGGCCGATGTCCTCGATGGCCACCCACCAGCTGCGGCCGGCGAACGACACGGTCAGCGCGCGCCGCGCCGCGCGCAGGCCCTCCAGCCAGCCGCCGACGTCGGCGCCGCCGGCGCGGGCGGCCACCTCCTCCTCGGTCAGCGGGCCCAGCAGCCGCAGCAGGTCCGCGACGGCTTCGGCGTCGCGGGCGGCACGGTCGGCCGAGAGGTGCTGAAGCTGGCGGCCGGTGGCGGCGATGATCTCGGGGTCGAGCAGGTCGCGCAGCTCCACCCGCCCCAGCAACTCGGCCAGCAGCGTGCTGTCCAGCGAGAGCGCGGCGGCCCGTCGCTCGGCCAGCGGGCTGTCGCCCTCGTACATGAAGGCGCCGACGTAGCCGAACAGCAGCGACGCCGCGAACGGCGACGGCCGCTGCGTCTCGACCTCGAGCACCCGCACCCGCCGTTGCGCGATGCCGGTCATCAGCAGGGTCAGGGCCGGGACGTCGTAGACGTCCTGCAGGCATTCGCGGATGGTCTCCAGCACCACCGGGAAGTCGGGGTATTTGCGGGCCACCTCCAGCAATTGGGCGGCGCGCTGGCGCTGCTGCCACAAGGGCGAGCGGCGACCGGGGTGGCGGCGCGGCAGCAGCAGGGCCCGGGCCGCGCACTCACGGAACCGCGAGGCGAACAGCGCCGAGCCGCCCACCTCGGCCGTGACGATCGGGTCGATCTCCTCGGCGTCGAAAACGAAGAGGTCGGCGCCGGGCGGGGTATCCCCGCTGTCGGACAACACATCCGGCAGGCGCACCACGACGCCGTCGTCGGACGCCGTGGGTTTCTCGTCGATGCCGTAGCGCTCGCGCAACCGGCGGGCCACCGCCAGCGCCAGCGGTCCGTTCACCGCGAGCCCGTAGGGCGAGTGCAGGATCACCCGCCAGTCGCCCAGTTCGTCGCGGAACCGCTCGACCAGCAGCGTGGTGTCGGTGGGCACCCCCCCGGCGGCGCTCCGCTGTTCGTCGAGCAGACCCCACAGGTTGTCGATGGCGTATGTATCGAAACCCAGTCCGGCGCAGCGAGTTTCGAAGACGTCCCGCTTCAACCCGGCCAGCTCGCCAGTGAACGCGCCGAGCGCGGCGCCCAGCTCCGCCGGGCGGCCAAGGCCGTCGCCGCGCCAGAACGGCAACCGGGCCGGCTGGCCGGGTGCGGGGATCACCAGCACCCGGTCGTGGGTGATCTCGGTGATCCGCCAACTGGTGGCGCCCAGCGAGATGACATCGCCGGGGCGCGACTCGTAGACCATTTCCTCTTCGAGTTCGCCCACCCGCGAGGGCTTTTCGGCCTCGGAGGCAAGGTACACGGTGAACAGCCCGCGATCGGGGATGGCGCCGCCGGACGTCACGGCCAGCCGCTGCGCGCCGGGGCGAGCGGTCAGGGTGCCGGTGTCACGGTCGTACACCAATCGCGGTCGCAGCTCGGCGAATTCGGTGGACGGGTACTTGCCGCTCAACAGGTCCAGGGTGGCCTCGTACACGCTGCGCGGCAGCGTCGCGAACGGCGCGGCCCGCCGGACCGTGTCGAACCACCGGTCGGCGTCCAACGGTTCCAGCGCGGCGGCCGCCACGGTCTGCTGCGCGAGGATGTCGAGCGGATTGGCGGGGACCCGCATCGTTTCGATCTGGCCGGTGAGCATGCGTTGCACGCTGACCGCGCAGCCGATCAGGTCGGTGCGGTGCTTGGGGAACAGCACTCCCTGCGAGACCTCGCCGACCTGGTGGCCTGCGCGGCCGATGCGTTGCAGGCCGCTAGCTACCGAGGGCGGCGCCTCCACCTGGATCACCAGATCGACGGCGCCCATGTCGATACCCAGCTCCAGGCTCGAGGTGGCGACCACCGCCTTGAGCAGCCCACGTTTGAGGTCCTCTTCGACCAGGGCGCGCTGCTCCTTGCTCACCGACCCGTGATGGGCGCGGGCCAGTATCGGGTCGGCGCCATAGGTTTGGCCGCTGCCCATGATGTGCGCGGGAGCGCCGCCGGCCACCTTCGGATTGGCGTCCGTGGTCAGTTCCACACCACTGCGTTCCGCGTGAATCTCGTTGAGGCGGGCGGTAAGTCGCTCGGCGAGCCGCCGTGAATTGGCGAAGACGATGGTGGAGTTGTGCGATTCGATCAGGTCGACCAGACGGTTCTCGACGTCTGGCCAGATGGTGTTGTTCGCCAGGTTGGCCATGTCGGGCACCGGCACCTGCACGCTGAGCTCGACCGTCTTGGCCGAGGGCGGGGCCACGATGGTCGTCGGCGCCTGCCCGGACAGGAACCGTGCGAGTTCCTCGGGCGGACGCACCGTCGCCGACAGCCCGATGCGTTGCGCGGGTTTGTCCTCCCGCAGCGCGTCGAGGCGCTCCAGCGACACGGCCAGGTGGGCGCCGCGCTTGCCGGCGGCGATGGCATGGATCTCGTCGACGATCACCGTCTGCACGCCGGCCAAGGTCTCGCGGGCGGCCGAGGTGAGCATCAGAAACAGCGACTCGGGAGTGGTGATCAGCACGTCGGGCGGTCGGTTGATCAGGTGGCGACGGGCGGCGGGCGGGGTGTCGCCGGAACGGACCCCGACGCTGATGTCGGGGGCCGGCAATCCCTGGCGTTCCGCGAGGCGGGTGAGCCCGGCCAGGGGGGTGCGCAGGTTGCGCTCGACGTCGACCGCCAGTGCCTTGAGCGGTGAGACGTAGAGCACGCGCGTGCCGGATGGGCGCTCCCTCGAGCCGGCGAGGCTATCCAGCGCCCAGAGGAACGCCGCCAGCGTCTTGCCCGATCCGGTGGGCGCGATCACCAGGGTGTTGTTGCCGTCCGCGATGGCGTTCCAGGCGTCGGCCTGCGCGGTGGTCGGTGCGTCGAAGGTGCTGGTGAACCACTCGCGGGTGATCGCGCTGAACCGGCCCAACGGGTCGGGGCGGCCGGACGGCCCGGAATCAGCGCGAGTGCTCACCCGTCCATCGTGCCAACGGCCACCGACAAGATGCAGCTCCGCTCATAGACGCGAGGTGGACATCGCCCCGGTGAGTTCCTCTGGGAGCTCCGGCACCCGCGCGATCGCGTCCAGCAGCGCGTGCGCGCAGGCGTCGGCCAGCTTCTCGGCGTCGGTGGTGGGGTCGATGATCCGCTGCCGGCAGATCTCGAAGGTCAGTGCCAGCCAGCCGTTCAGAATCACCCGCAGGTGCCGCTCGACCTCGGGTGCCATGTTGCGCGCGTTGAGCTCGGCGAGCAACCGGTTGATCCGGGACATGATGTGATCCCTCTGGCGGTTCTTGGCATCGTCCTCGACGCCCAGCAGAACCGGGTCGGACCGGCCCAGGCCGACGTACGCGGCCCACGCGGCCTCCGGGTTCTGCTGGTGGTAAGCCATGTAAGCCAGCACACCGGCGCGGATCTCCTCGTACATGGTCAGGCCGGTCGCGTCGTCCATGTTGGTGTTCTCGTACAGGCGGTCGGCCTCGTCCTTGACGACCGCCGCGAAGAATGCGCGCTTGTCGGGGAAATAGTGGTACATCAGGGCCCGAGAAACCCCGGCGCGTTCCGCGATCTCATCGATGCGGACCTCGTCGTAGGGCCGCTTCCCGAAGACCTCCGCTCCCAAAGCGAGCAGCTCAGCGCGTCGATCCTCGGGGGATAAGCGCCTGCGGGCAGTTGGCATGTGTCAGATAGTACCCATGGGAAACAAAACGCTTGCCACATTGGATTCATCCGAACTCGACTCCCTGGGCCAGCGGTAAGCCGCCGGAATAATTGACGGTATTGGTACTTTGACGCATGTAGGCCTTCCAGGAGTCCGTCCCGGATTCGCGCCCGCCGCCCGTTTCCTTCTCTCCGCCGAACGCGCCGCCGATCTCCGCTCCGGACGTGCCGATGTTGATATTGGCGATTCCGCAGTCGGATTCGGCCAGGAACCGCTCCGATTCGCGCAGGTCGGTGGTGAAGATGGCGGACGAAAGGCCTTGCGGCACCGCGTTATTGAGCGCGATCGCGTCGTCGAGCTCGTCGTAGGTCAGCACGTAGAGGATGGGCGCGAACGTCTCGGTGGCCACGATGGCGGTCTGCGCGGGCATCCGCACCAGCGCCGGGCACGCTGATCGGCCCGCTGATTCACGAAACCGCCTACCGCGACATGGTGGGGGCGCTCGAACAGGCGCGTGCCGACGGCGGTGAGGTCATCGGCGGCGACCGCGTTCACCAGGAAGGTCCGGGACACTCGAGTTCGTATTACGTCGCCCCGGCGCTGGTGCGGATGCCCGCGCAGACCGCCATCGTGGCCACCGAGACGTTCGCGCCCATCCTCTACGTGCTG
>NZ_LZMB01000167.1 GCF_001673555.1 Mycobacterium sp. 1165178.9
GGATGTCGAGCCCCATTGACTGCCGCGACAAGTTCGACCGTCAGCAGATGCGCGACCAGTCGCAATTCCAGACCGGCGACGACCCGGTGGCCAACCTTTCCGAGATCTCCAACACCGCCACTACCAACTGTGGCGACGCCGTCGGGATCGGACCGAACGCGTCCTCCTACGACGACGCGCACGCCGCCTCCGACATCGAACGGTTGCGCACGCTGTGGGACGTGCCCGCCCTCGCGCTGATCGGCATCGGCAACGGCGCGCAGGTGGCGCTGGCCTACGCCGGATCGCGGCCGGACAAGGTGGCCCGCCTGATCCTCGACTCACCGGTTGCGTTGGGCACCAACGCTGAGGCCGCCGCCGAGCAACGCGTCAAAGGGCAGCAGGCCGCCCTCGACGCCTTCGCGGCGCAGTGCATCGCGGTGAGCTGCGCGCTGGGAGCGGACCCGAAGGGCGCCGTCAGTGCCCTGCTGGCCGACGCCCGGTCGGGGAAGGGCCCCGGTGGCGCGTCGGTTGCGCAGGTGGCCAACGCCATCACCGTCGCGCTCGGTTATCCCACCGGCGGCCGCGTCAACGCCACCACCAACCTGGCCAACGCGCTCGCCGGCGCTCGCTCCGGCGACTCCAACGCGCTCAACAACCTGATCAACCACGCCAACGCGATCCAGGACTCCGATGGCCAGTTCGTCAACGTGTGCAGCGACGCGGTCAATCGACCCACGCCCGACCGCGTGCGCGAACTCGTTGTCGCCTGGGGCAAGCTCTACCCCGACTTCGGTACCGTCGCCGCGCTCAGCATGGTCAAGTGCGTGCACTGGCCCACCGGCTCACCGCCGCCCACCCCGAAGGCACTCAAGGTCGACGTGCTGCTGCTCGGTGTGCAGAGCGACCCGATCGTCGGTAGCGACGGCGTCGCGGCGACCGCGGCCAGCATCATCAACGCCAACGCCGCCAGCAAGCGGGTCATGTGGCAGGGCATCGGCCACGGCGCCAGCATCTTCTCGGGCTGCGCCGTTCCGCCGCTGATCGGCTACCTCAGCAGCGGCAAATTGCCCAACACCGACACGTACTGCCCGGCCTGACGCTGCTTTCCGGCGTGCGTGGGCGCCGGTGTACGGTGCGCTGGTGACGGCAGCTGAATCGACCCGAACCGGCTTGCGTGACTGGACCTTGGCCGCCTTTAGTCCCCGCACCGGCCCGCTGAGCACATCAACCGTGCTGCGGATGGTGCTGTGGCCGGTGGCCATCATGTCGGTGTTGCACCGCAGCATCATCCTCAGCCTCAACGGCAATATCACCGACGATTTCAAGCCGGTGTACCGCGCGGTCCTCAACTTCCGGCACGGCTGGGACATCTACAACGAGCACTTCGACTACGTCGACCCGCACTACCTGTACCCGCCGGGCGGCACGCTGTTGATGGCGCCGTTCGGATACCTGCCCTTCACGCCGTCGCGCTACCTGTTCATCCTGATCAACGCCGTGGCCATCTTGATCGCCTGGTATCTGCTGCTGCGGATGTTCAAATTCGCGCTGTCTTCGGTGGCCGCGCCCGCGCTGCTGCTGGCCATGTTCTGCACGGAAAGCGTGACCAGCACGCTGGTGTTCACCAATATCAACGGCTGTGTGCTCCTGGCGGAAGTGCTGTTCTTCCGCTGGCTGCTGGACGGGAGGGTTGGGCGCCAGTGGTGGGCCGGCTTGGTGATCGGCCTGACGCTCACGCTCAAACCGGTGCTGGGCCCGCTGCTGTTGCTGCCGCTGCTGAATCGCCAGTGGCGGACGCTGGTGCCGGCCATCGCGGTCCCCGTGGTGGTCAACGTGGCCGCATGGCCTTTGGTGAGCGATCCCATGGACTTCGTCACGAAAACGGTGCCCTACTTCCTGGGCACCCGGGACTATTTCAACAGCTCCGTCGAGGGCAACGGCGTGTATTTCGGCCTGCCCACCTGGCTGATCGTGTTCATGCGGATCCTGTTCACCCTGCTGATGATCGGTGCGATGTGGCTGTTGTACCGCTACTACCGCACCCGAGACCCGTTGTTCTGGTTCACCAGTTCGTCGGGTGTGCTGCTGCTGTGGTCATTCCTGGTGTCGTCACTGGCGCAGGGCTACTACTCGATGATGCTGTTCCCGTTCCTGATGACGGTGGTGCTGCGTAACTCGCTGATCCGCAACTGGCCGGCCTGGCTCGGAATCTATGGCTTCATGGCGCTCGACGACTGGCTGATTTACAAGTACATGCGATACGGCCGCGCATTGCATTACCTCAAGATCACCTACGGCTGGTCGCTGCTGCTGATCGTCGCCTTCACCGTGCTGCTCTTCCGCTACCTCGACGCCAAGGCCGAGAACCGGCTGGAAGACGGCATCGACCCCGGGTGGCTGACGGCCGAGCACGAGCACGACGCGGTGGCCGCAGGTGCAGCGCAGCCGGAAGCGGCGGGTAACCGCCATTCGAGCTAGCGTGGATGCATGACCTCCCCCGACGTGTCGCAGCCCAAGGTGCAACTCAGCGACGACGAGTGGCGCAAGAAACTCAGCCCGGAAGAATTCCACGTGCTGCGCCAAGCCGGTACCGAGCGGCCCTTCACCGGTGAATACACGGACACCAAAACCGAAGGCGTCTACCAGTGCCGGGCCTGTGGCGCCGAATTGTTTCGCAGCACCGAGAAATTCGAATCGCATTGCGGCTGGCCGTCGTTCTTCGACCCGGCCGAATCCGACGCCGTGATCCTGCGGCCCGACCATTCGATGGGCACGACGCGCACCGAGGTGCTGTGCGCAAACTGCCACAGCCACCTGGGCCACGTATTCGCCGGTGAGGGCTACCCGACGCCGACTGATCAGCGCTACTGCATCAACTCGGTGTCGCTGCGGCTGGTGCCGGCGGGCGGATAGCGTTCGCGGCTTTGTTCCGCGACAGGTGTTCGGCGTGTCGTCGCAGAGGTTTACGTGTCGCGACTTGCAAAGCGGGTGGGCCGTCGGCGACGTCAGCGCCACCACTCAGTCCACCCGCGTGGCGTGCACTTCCCAGAACGGGGCGTGTGCCCGGCCGCCCTCGAGCCACGGCTCGATCACCCGAAACCGCTCCAGCAATTTCTCCGCCTGATCGGCCATGTCCGGGTTGCGTTGGGCCATCGCCTCGATGGACTCGACGCTGACGTTGACCCGGTAGGTGGTGGTGCCCAGGTAGGTGATCTCCCAGCCACCGTCCGGAAGCACGTCGCGAAAGTCGTTCTCGGACAACGATCGCAGCATCTTGAAGCCATTGACGTTGTGTTCACCGAACTCGAACATGTACAGGCGCGCGCCCGGCTTGGTGGCACGGTGCAGCGCCCGCACATAGGACCTGCGCAGCTCGGCCTCGGTGCTGAAGGTGTGGTAGAAGGCGCAGTCGACCACCGTGTCGAACCGGCCGTCGAACCCGTCCAGCTTCGTCGCGTCGGCCAGCTCGAAATTGACCGACACCCCGGCCTTTTGGGCGTTCTCCCGGGCCCGCTCGATTGCTCCCGCCGAGCCGTCAATGCCGGTCGCCGAATATCCCTTGGACGCGTAGTAGATGGCGTGATGGCCCGGGCCGGTGCCCGGGTCGAGCACCTCACCCTTGATGGCGCCCACCGCGACGAGCTGCTGGACTACCGGCTGTGGGCCGCCGATGTCCCACGGTGTGGCGGTCGGCAGACCATGCGACGTCCGCTGGTCGCGGTACATCTCCTCGAAGCGGGTGGGATCGGTCGGATCGAAAGGCGTTGTCATGGCAGGGCATTCACCAGCTGCTCGACCGCAACCCGGGGGCCGGTGAAGAACGGCGTCTCCTCGCGCGTGTGCCGGCGGGCGTCGGTGGCACGCAGTTCGCGCATCAAGTCGACGATGCGGTGCAGTTCGGGAGCCTCGAAGGCCAGTAGCCATTCGTAGTCGCCGAGCGCGAACGCGGGGACCGTGTTGGCGCGGACGTCCTTGTATTCGCGTGCGGCCATGCCGTGTTCGGCGAGCATGCGGCGGCGCTCCTCGTCGGGCAGCAGGTACCACTCGTAAGACCGCACAAAGGGATACACGCAGATATAGGCGCCGGGTTCCTCACCGGCCAGGAACGCCGGGATGTGGCTTTTGTTGAACTCGGCCGGCCGATGCAACGCCACGCTGCTCCACACCGGCGAACTGGCCCGCCCCAGCGCCGTGGTGCGCCGGAAATCGGCATAGGTGGCCTGCAGCGCCTCGACGCGTTCGGCGTGCGTCCAGATCATGAAGTCGGCGTCGGCGCGCAGGCCCGCGACGTCGTACAGGCCGCGCACCACGACGCCGCGCTCCTCCTGCAGCTTGAAGAACGTCGACGCTTCATCGATGACGTCGTCCCGCTCGTCACCGAGCTCACCCGGCTCAACGGAGAACACCGAGAACATCAGGTAGCGGATCGTGGAGTTGAGCGAGTCGTAGTCGAGCTTGGCCATGGAACCTATCGTGCCACCTGCGCGTCCAAGTCTCCGATGGCCCTGATCACACGCTCGACCGCGCGCCCGGCCGCACCGACGCAGGCAGGGACGCCGATGCCGTCGAGGTAGCCGCCAGCCACCGCAAGCGTCGGGGGCAGCCCCGCGCGCACCTCGGCGACCAGGTCGGCATGGCCGGGCCCATACTGCGGCATCGCGTCGATCCAGCGCTGGATGCGGACGTCGACGGGATCGACGGCCAGCCCAAACACGGTGGTCAGGTCGCCCAGCGCCCAGGTCAGCAGCTCATCGTCGGATGTTTCGGCCGCCACGCGATCGCCGAACCGACCGAACGACAGCCGTAGCAGCTGCGCGTCACCGGCACCACCCCATTTGCGCGACGACAGCGTGATGGCCTTGGCCCGCAACGGCTCACCGGTGGCCACCAGCACTCCCGAACATTCCGGGAACGCGGTATCGCCCGGCAGGGCCAGCGCCATCACCACGGACGACGCGCTGCTGACGCGCGCGGCGGCGGCTTCGCTGCTCGGGGCGATCTCGGCCAGCAGGCGGCGACACTCCCCCGCCGGCACGGCCAGGATCACCGCACTGGCGGCCCAGCGAGCGCCGGTGTCGTCGATCACCGTCCAGCCGGCGTCGGCGGGCTCGAGCCGCGAAGCCGCGGCGCGCACCCAGCGCGGCCGAGCGCGCGCGACCAGCGCATCGATCAGCACCTGGTATCCCCCGTTGAGCGACCCGAAGACCGGCGCGCCGGTGGCCGGCGGCAACGCCTGTCCCACGGCGTCCGTCAGGCTGGTGGCGCCGCGGTCGAGCGCCGCCGCCACCGTCGGGGCGGCCGCGCGCAGTCCGATGGTGGCCGCCGAGCCCGCATAGACCCCGCTCAACAGCGGATCCACCGACCGGGACACCACCTGCTCGCCGAAGCGCTCACCCACCAGGTCGGCCACCGCGGGATCACTGCCCGGTTCCCACACCAGCGGGCGGGCGGGTTCGGCGTCAATGCGGGCGACGGTGGTGTCGTCGACCAGTCCCGCCACCGACGCCGCCGACGACGGGATCCCGACCACGGTGCCCGCCGGCAGCGGGCGCAACTCTCGCCGGCTGTAGATCAGCGGGCGTGCGCCGGTCGAAACACGCTGGCGCTCAGACAGATTCAGTTCGCTCAGTAGCGCCGGCATCTCGGGGCGGCGCAGCACGAACGCCTCGGCACCCAGATCCATCGGCACCCCGGCGACCACCTCGGTGCGCAGGACCCCGCCGAGCTTGTCTCCCGGATCGAACAGCGTGATCGCCGCGTCGTCACCGGCGGCCATGCGGAGCCGGTATGCGGCCGTCAGACCCGAAACGCCGCCCCCCACAACGCAATACGAGGTGGAACTCATAGGGAGTGGACCAGCGACACCAGGTTGGTCAGCACGCCCGGATCCGTTTCGGGCAGCACGCCGTGGCCGAGGTTGAAAACATGACCGGCGGCCCCCGCGTCGATCGCGCGGCGGCCGTCGTCCACGACGGCGCGTGCCGCGCGTTCCACCACCGGCCAGCCCGCCAGCACGACCACCGGATCGAGGTTGCCCTGCAGCGCCGTACCAGGTTGCACGCGGGTGGCCGCGTCGGCCAGCGGCGTTCGCCAATCCACGCCCACCACGTTCGCACCGACCGACGACATGGCGCCCAGCAGTTCGGCAGTGCCGACCCCGAAGTGGGTCATCGGTACGCCGTAGTCGGCCAGCGCGGCGAACACGCGAGTGCTGTGCGGCTGCACGTAAGTCCGGTAGTTCGCGAGGGATAGCGCCCCGGCCCACGAGTCGAACACCTGGATGGCGTCCACCCCGGCCTCCAGCTGCACCCGCAGAAAGCCCACGGTGATGGCAGTCAGCTTCTCCATCAGCGCATGCCAGGTGTCGGGCTCGGCCAGCATCATCGCTTTGGTGCGCGCGTGGTGCCGGCTGGGACCGCCCTCGATCAGATAGGACGCCAAGGTGAACGGGGCACCCGCGAAGCCGATCAGCGGCACGGCGCCGAGCGCGGACACCAGCAGCGAAACCGCATCCGAAATCGGCTGAACGCGTTGCCGCTCAAGGGGTTTGATCGCCGCAACATCGATCGCGGTGCGCACCGGCGACTCGATCACCGGCCCGACCCCGGCGACGATGTCCAGGTCGATGCCGGCACCGAGCAGCGGCACCACGATGTCGGAGAACAAGATCGCCGCGTCGACGTCGTGGCGGCGGACGGGCTGCAGCGTGATCTCGCAGACCAACTCGGCGTCGAAGCAGGCGGACAGCATGTCGGTCTGGGCCCGCAGTGCCCGGTATTCGGGCAGCGAACGACCGGCCTGCCGCATGAACCACACCGGCACCCGGTTGGGTTTGCGGCCGGTCACGGCCGCGAGATACGGCGACTCGGGAAGGTCGCGGCGAGTACTCATCAGCCTCAATGCTGCCATGGCCGGAGAACACCGGACGCCGCTGCGTACTATCAACGACCGCAACCGTTTGAACGTCAGGAGCATCGGATGCCGGTGAGTCAGCCCCCAGCGAGTTACGACGAGTTTCCCAGCCTGCGCTGCGAGCTCGGTGAGAACGGGGTGCTGACTCTGGTTCTCGACTCTCCCGGGCTGAATTCGGTGGGGCCGCAGATGCATCGCGACCTCGCCGACATCTGGCCGGTGATCGACCGCGATCCCGCCGTGCGCGCCGTCCTGGTCCGCGGTGAAGGCAAGGCCTTTTCCTCCGGCGGCAGCTTCGACCTGATCGACGAGACCATCAACGACTACGAGGGCCGGATCCGCATCATGCGCGAAGCCCGCGACCTGGTGCACAACATGATCGACTGCGACACGCCCGTCGTGTCGGCGATCCGCGGGCCGGCGGTGGGCGCGGGCCTGGTGGTGGCCCTGCTCGCCGACGTCTCGGTGGCGGGCCGGACCGCGAAGCTCATCGACGGGCACACCAAGCTCGGCGTGGCGGCCGGCGACCACGCCGCGATCTGCTGGCCGCTGCTGGTGGGCATGGCCAAGGCCAAGTACTACCTGCTGACCTGCGAGACGCTGCTAGGCGAGGAAGCCGAGCGGATCGGGCTGGTTTCTGCCTGCGTCGACGATGACGACGTGCTGGCCACTGCCACCCGCATCGCCGAGAACCTGGCGCAGGGCGCGCAGAACGCGATCCGGTGGACCAAGCGCAGCCTCAACCACTGGTATCGCACGATGGGCCCCACCTTCGAGACCTCGGTGGGCCTGGAATTCCTCAGTTTCAGCGGCCCCGACGTGCAGGAAGGCCTGGCCGCGCACCGCGAGAAACGCCAGGCGCGTTTCACCCGCTGAGTGCGCCTGAGCTGCACATATAGCTTTGGTGGAGACCTGATAACGGCTTGGTCGCGGCGGGTTTGAAACCCGGCGCGCCTGTCGCGGCCTGTCGGGCTGTAGGTCTACCGTCGATCCCTGTGACCCGTGCCGTGACTTCGCAGAACGGTCGGGATGAACAGGAGCGGCGCCAAGTGACCCCATCCGAACCGGCCCCATTCCGCGAAGCGGTAGCGGCGATGAACGCCGTCGTCGTGCGGCCGGAGATCGAGTTGGGTCCCATCCGGCCGCCGCAACGCTTGGCTCCCCACAGCTACGCCCTGGGCGCCGAGGTCAAACATCCCGATCGCGACATCATTCCCGAGCGGTCCGACGGCGATGCCTTCGGACGGTTGATCCTGCTGTACGACCCCGAAGGGGCCGACGCGTGGGACGGCACCATTCGCATGGTTGCCTACATCCAGGCCGACCTTGATCCCAGTGAGGCGGTCGACCCGCTGCTTCCCGAAGTAGCGTGGAGCTGGCTAGTCGAGGCACTGGAGTCACGCATGGAAGAAGTCGTCGCCCTGGGCGGCACCGTCACCGCCACCACGTCGGTGCGCTACGGAGACATCTCCGGGCCGCCGCGCGCCCACCAGCTCGAGCTGCGCGCGTCAT
>NZ_LZMB01000168.1 GCF_001673555.1 Mycobacterium sp. 1165178.9
GGTGCCGTTGGTCACCACCAGACGCATCATCGGGCGCAGCGCGTCGATCATCTTCGGGCTGATCGGCGTGGTGTCGCCCTGAACGGCCGTCTGGCGGCCCGCGATCAGTTGAGGCACGGGCGTCTTGCCGGCGGCGACCGTGGCCGCCACCAGTGCCATGCCGAACGGGCTGGCCAGCACCTTGCCCTGGCCGAAACCGTCCTCCGTGCGTTCGGCCAGGTCCACCGTCGGTGGCACCGACCCCGTCACGGTGGTGACGCCGTCCACCGTGTAGTCGAGGCCCATCCCGTATTGGGCGGCCGTCTGGGTCAGGCCCCGCGGCGGCATCCTGCTGCTCAACTCCGCGAACGTGGTGTTACACGAACTGGCGAATGCGCGCGACAGCGACACCACGCCGAGATCGAAGCCGCCGTAGTTGGGCACGGTGCGGTGCCCGATGTCGAGGTGGCCCGGGCAGCCGAGCATCGAGTTGGGCGTGGCCATGTCGCGGTCGACGGCCGCGCCGGCGGTGATCATCTTGAACGTCGACCCCGGTGGAAACAGGCCGTTGGTGGCAGGCAACCCATCCGCGTCGGCGCCGCCGTTCTGCGCGATGGCGAGGATTTCCCCGGTCGACGGCTTGATCACGACGATCATCGCCTTGCCGCCCTTGTTGTCGACCGCGCGCTGGGCGGCGTTCTGTACCACCCGGTCCAGGGTGATCGACACCGAGGGCGCCGGCGAGCCTTCGACCTCATGCAGCACTTCGACCTCGACGCCGTTCTGGTTGACGCTCACCACCCGCCAGCCCGCCTGGCCGTCGAGTTGGTCCACCACGGCCTTCTTCACCGCGGAGATGACCGCCGGCGCGAAATGCGGGTCGGTGGGCAGCATTTCGGGCTGGGGGGTGACTACGACGCCGGGCAGGTGCCCGACCAGCGGGGACACCCGGTCGTTGTCGTCGGGGTGCAGCGTCACCCCCAGATCCACCGGGTGAGGCGTCGAGCTGGCTTGCTCGGCGAGCAGCTGGGGGTCGTTGAGCGCTCCGTTGAAGGGGTGCAGCACATCGACGATCGCGTGTGCCGTGCCGGCAAGGGCCGGTCCGGCCTGCGTGGCGTCCAGCGTGTAGTGGTACAGGTAGCCCGGCACCAGCACGTCGCTGCCGCCGAGCTCATTCACCGAGGCGCGGTGCGGCCGGTCGGCGCGCAGCGCGAACGTCTGGTGCTCACCCAGCTTGGGGTGCAGCGCGGTGGTGGTCCACCGCACCGCCCAGTGCCCTTCGTCGCGCGCCATCTTCAGCTGGCCGTCGTAGGTCCAGGTTCGGTTCTTTGGCAGGTGCCAGGTGAAGCGATAGCCGACGGTGCCGCTGTCCTCGGCGTACTTGGCGTTGAGGACCTGCGCGTCGAGGTGGGATGCCTGCAGGCCGGACCAGGCCGCGTTGAGCGCCTCGCGGGCCTCGTTGGGGCTGTCGCTGAGCTGCGCGGCGGTCGCGGTGTCGCCGATGGCCAGGGCGCGGAAGAACTTCTCCGCCGCCGGGCCCGGGCCGTCGGGCCGGGGCGTGCATCCGGACAGGACGATGACCGCGACCAGCAGCAGACCTGAGGCGGACGAGGCCATTGTTGTTCTAGTTGCCATCGGTGCAAATGTTAAGAACTGTGGCGTGAAGAGCAGCGCCGACACACCGAGACCCAACCGTTATGCGTGATTGGCCGCGGCCTCTCCGCGTGAATCTGCGGACAGCCGCACATTCGGTGCCGAGCGTGCGGCCAGCCGCACACTCGCTCAGGGGTGGTCTCCGAAGGCGTCCGCTAGTCGAGCAGCACCGTCGCGAACGTGCCGATCTGGGTGAAGCCCACGCGGGCGTACGCGGCGCGGGCCACCGTGTTGAAGTCGTTGACGTAGAGGCTTGCAGTTCGCCCGGTGCCGACGATCACCGCGGCGACCGTCGCGGTGCCCGCGGTGCCCAGGCCGGCCCCGCGCCACTCCGGGTGCACCCACACCCCCTGGATCTGGCCCACCCCCGGGGACTGCGAGCCGACCTCGGCCTTGAAGACGACCTGGCCGTGCTCGAACCGCGCCCAGGCGCGCCCGGCCGTGATCAGGCTGGCCACCCGTCGCCGGTAGCCGCGGCCGCCGTCGCCGAGCCGCGGGTCGACACCCACCTCGCCGATGAACATGTCCACGGCCGCCACCAGGTAGGCGTCCAGCTCTTCGGGCCGGACCTGTCGCACCCCGGGGTCGAGGTCACAGCTGGGGTGAGTGGACAACGCGAGCAGCGGTTGGTGGTCGCGCACGTCGCGGGCCGGGCCCCAGGCCGCCTCGAGCCGCTCCCACATCGGCATCACTAGCTCGGCCCTGCCCACCAGCGACGAGCAACGCCGCGTCCCGCGCATGGCCTCGTCGGCGAACGCGCTCAGATCGGCCGGCGTCCCGCGCAGCGGGATCAGGTTGGCGCCGGCGAAGCAGAGCGATTCGTCGGCACCCCGCAGCGTCCACAGTTCGCCGCCGATCGAATTGGGATCGATGCCGTGGTCGGCAACCCGGGCCGCGACCATGCATGCCGCGACCGGATCGTTGTCGAGCACCCGCCAGACAGCGGCCGCGTCGCGCACCACGGACACCCGTCGCTCACCGACAAGGCGAAACAGGGGCGGAGCCGACATATGGCGAACTCTCTGTGGTGCGAACTCTTCGACCGGGCGCTGGCGTTAATCAGCTTACGGTGACAACAGGTGAACCGCTCGATGTTGCTTCCGGTCCGCCATCGCTGTTCACGTCGGTGCCCATCTCCGCGGCGATCCGCATCGCCTCTTCGATCAGCGTTTCGACGATCTGGGCTTCGGGCACGGTCTTGATCACTTCGCCACGAACGAAGATCTGGCCCTTGCCATTTCCCGACGCGACGCCGAGGTCGGCCTCGCGGGCCTCCCCCGGACCGTTGACGACGCACCCCATCACGGCTACGCGTAGCGGAACGTCCAGACCGTCCAGGCCGGCGCTGACGGCGTTGGCCAGGGTGTAGACGTCTACCTGCGCGCGCCCGCACGACGGGCACGACACGATCTCGAGACCACGCGGCCGCAGGTTCAGCGATTCGAGGATCTGGATGCCGACCTTGACTTCCTCGACCGGCGGCGCCGACAGCGACACCCGGATGGTGTCGCCGATGCCGCGCGACAGCAGTGCGCCAAAGGCGACCGCGGACTTGATGGTGCCCTGGAAGGCGGGGCCGGCCTCGGTGACGCCGAGGTGCAGCGGATAGTCGCACTGTTCGGCCAGTTGCTCGTAGGCGGCGACCATGACCACCGGGTCGTTGTGCTTGACGCTGATCTTGATGTTGCCGAACCCGTGCTCCTCGAACAGCGAGGCCTCCCACAGCGCCGACTCGACGAGCGCCTCGGGGGTGGCTTTGCCGTACTTCTCCATGAACCGCTTGTCCAGCGAGCCCGCGTTGACGCCGATGCGGATCGGGATGCCGGCCGCACCGGCGGCCTTGGCGACCTCGCCCACTCGGCCGTCGAATTCCTTGATGTTGCCGGGGTTTACCCGCACCGCGGCGCACCCCGCGTCGATAGCGGCGAAGATGTACTTGGGCTGGAAATGGATGTCGGCGATGACCGGGATCTGGCTGTGCCGGGCGATCTCGGCCAGCGCGTCGGCATCCTCCTGACGCGGGCAGGCCACTCGGACGATGTCGCAGCCGGCCGCGGTCAACTCGGCGATCTGCTGCAGCGTCGTGTTGACGTCATGCGTCTTGGTGGTGCACATCGACTGCACTGAAATCGGATAATCGCTGCCGACCCCGACGTCACGGACCATCAGTTGGCGCGTGGTACGCCGGGGCGCAAGCGTGGGCGCCGGAGTCTGCGGCATGCCCAGGCCAATGGTCACTGTGTTGTTTCCTTCGGTTTCGTTACTGGAAGAGCCTGATCGGATTGACCAGATCGGCGGTCACGGTCAGCAGCATGTAGCCGACCACGAACACCAGCACGACGTACGTCGCGGGCATCAGTTTGAGGTAGTTCACCGGCGCGGCCGCGACCATGCCGCGGGCCGACCGGATCAGGTTGCGGATCTTCTCGAACACCGCGATGGCGATGTGGCCGCCGTCGAAGGGCAGTAGCGGCACCAGGTTGATCGCGCCCAGGATGAGGTTCAGCTGGGCCAGGAAGAACCAGAACGCCACCCACAACCCGTGGTCGACGGTGTCGCCGCCGACGATGCTGGCCCCCACGACGCTCATCGGCGTCTCCGGGTCACGCTGCCCGCCGCCGATGGCGTGCACGAGCGCACCGACCTTCGTCGGGATCGCGACGAGCGCTTTGCCGACCTCGCGGGTGAGGTCACCGGTGAAGCCGATCGTCGCGGGAATCGCCGTCAACGGCCCGTAGTGCGTGGGCGCGACCTTGACCGCGCCGACGCCGATGGCCCCCACCGTCGAGGGTTGCTGCTGACCGCCCGGCGCGTTGGACCCGGTGCTCACGTAGCGCTGGGTGGTTGTGACGTCGACGTGGGTGGTGATCGTGGTGCCGTTGCGCTCGGCGACGATCGGGACGTTGCCGTGCAGCTTGCGGATGGCGGCGGCCATGTCTTCGAAGGTCGACACCGGGGTGTTGCCCACCTTGACGATGACGTCGCCCGGTCGAATTCCGGCGAGCGCCGCCGGACCGGGCCCGGTGCACTCCGCGACCTTGCCGGGCGCTACTTCCGGTGCCACGCAAGCGGTTTCGCCGACAACCGCCCGAGTCGGCGGATGCAGGTTCGGCAGCCCCCAGATCAGTGCGATGCCGTAGAGCAGCACTATGGCGATGACGAAGTTCGCCGCGGGACCGGCGAAGAGCACCGCCACCCGTTTCCAGGCCGCCTGCTTGAACATGGCACGGTCGGCCTCGTCGGGTGCCAGCTCCTCCACCGAAGTCATGCCGGCGATGTCGCAGAAGCCGCCCAGCGGAATAGCTTTGAGGCCGTACTCGATTTCACCGCGCCGGGTCGACCACAGGGTGGGGCCGAAGCCGACGAAGTAGCGCCGCACCTTCATGCCGGTCGCACGCGCAACCCACATGTGCCCGCACTCGTGCAGGGCCACCGAGATCAGGATGGCCAGTGCGAACAGCACAATGCCGATAACGAACATCATCTCCGCTGCAGGACCTTTCTCACGCCACTCCGGAGGCTTTTGCCGACACCTTGGCGGGCTGGGCTTGTGCGATGGCGCGCCGCGCCCGGTCACGAGCCCAGCGCTGCGCGTCGAGTACGTCATCCACGTTAGCGGGTAACACCGCCCACTGGTCGGCAGCGTGCAGCACGTCGGCGATGGTTTTGACGATCGCGGGGAACCCGAGCCGGCCCGCGAGGAAGGCCTGCGCCGCCTCCTCGTTGGCCGCGTTGTAGACGGCGGTCATGCAGCCACCGGTCTGCCCGGCGTACCGGGCCAGCTCGACGGCGGGAAAAACGTCGTCGTCCAGCGGCTCGAAATCCCAGCTAGAGGCCGTGCTGAAGTCACAGCTGGCGGCCGCGGCGGGGACCCGCTGCGGCCAGCCCAGGGCCAACGAGATCGGCAGCTTCATGTCCGGGGGACTGGCCTGGGCGAGGGTCGACCCGTCGATGAAGGTGACCATCG
>NZ_LZMB01000169.1 GCF_001673555.1 Mycobacterium sp. 1165178.9
ACGAGATCACCACCGCGCTATCTGACACCACGGTGCTCTTCGAGCGGTACCGCACCTTCGCCGAGGTCGCCGCGGGACCGAAAGTCACTGACAATCCGATGTTCTCGCGATTGCGGCAACCGGGTCTCGGCGATTACTTCGCCCCCGGCCTTCCCGCGGCGATCGACGGCACACATCCGGCCAGCACGCCCGCGCCCGCCCTGGGGCAGGACACCGCCGACGTGCTCGCGCGGTTGGGGTTGAACGCCGCCGACATCGAGCGTCTGACAACCGCCAAAACCATCGCCTGCTGAGCAAAAGGAAACGCAGCACATGACCAAACTCGCCCAGACGCTCGGATTGACCGAGGTGCAGACCGAGATCATCGCCACCGTACGTAAATTCGTCGAGAAGGAAGTCATTCCCCACGCGGCCGAGCTGGAACGGACTGACACCTACCCGCAGGCGATCGTCGACCAGATGCGCGAGATGGGCCTGTTCGGCCTGATGATTCCGCAGGAGTACGGCGGGCTGGGCGAGTCGCTGTTGACCTACGCCCTATGTGTCGAGGAGCTGGCGCGCGGCTGGATGAGTGTGTCCGGCGTGCTCAATACGCACTTCATCGTGGCGTACATGCTGCGCCAGCATGGCACCGACGAGCAGAAGCAGCGGTTCCTGCCGCGGATGGCCGTCGGTGAGACGCGGGGTGCCTTCTCGATGTCGGAGCCGGAGCTGGGTTCCGACGTCGCCGCGATCCGCACCCGGGCTCGGCGCAATGACGACGGCACCTACACCATCGACGGCCAGAAGATGTGGCTGACCAACGGCGCCACTTCGACGCTGGTGGCCGTGTTGGTGCGCACGGACGAAGGCTCGGACAAGCCGCACCGCAACCTCACCGCGTTCCTCGTCGAAAAGCCGGTCGGTTTCGGCGAAGTCGTTCCCGGCCTGCGCATTCCCGGCAAGATCGAGAAGCTGGGCTACAAGGGCATCGAAACCACCGAGATGATTTTCGACGGTTACCAGGCCGGCGCCGACGACGTGCTCGGCGGCAGCACCGGCAAGGGCTTCTTCCAGATGATGGACGGCATCGAGGTCGGCCGGGTCAACGTGTCGGCCCGCGCGTGCGGTCTTGGGATCCGCGCCTTCGAACTCGCGGTGCGATACGCGCAACAGCGCGAGACCTTCGGCAAGCCGATCGCCGAGCATCAGGCCATCGCGTTCCAATTGGCCGAGATGGCGACCAAAGTTGAAGCCGCACACTTGATGATGGTCAATGCGGCGCGCTTGAAGGACTCGGGTGAGCGCAATGACGTCGCCGCCGGGATGGCCAAATACCTGTGCAGCGAGTATTGCACCGAAGTCACCCAGCAGAGTTTCCGCATCCACGGTGGCTACGGCTACTCCAAGGAATACGAAATCGAGCGGCTGATGCGTGACGCGCCGTTCCTGCTCATCGGCGAGGGCACCAGCGAGATTCAGAAGAACATCATCAGCAAGCGACTGCTCGCCGAGTATCAGGTGTAAACAGATGAGCGTTCCGGATTTCGCTGCGCGGCCTCAACTTTCAGAGGACGTTGCGCGCCTCATCCGCCGGCGGATATTTGACGGGGCATATGCCGCCGGATCGTATGTACGGCTGGATCAATTGGCCGCGGAGCTGGGTATCAGCGTCACACCGGTGCGTGAGGCGCTGTTCGCGCTGTGCGCCGAAGGCCTGATCAACCAGCAGCCGCGCCGTGGCTTTGTGGTGCTGCCGGTCACCGGGCGTGACGTCACCGATGTGGCCAATGTGCAGGCGCACGTCGGTGGTGAGTTGGCCGCGCGGGCGGCACTCAACATCACGGATGAGCAACTGCACAAGCTCAAAGAGATCCAGGCGCAACTGGAGGATGCTTACGCCGGCGATGAACACGAACACACCGTGCGGCTGAACCACGAATTTCACCGCGCCATCAATGTCGCGGCGGACTCGCCCAAGCTCGCTCAGCTGATGTCACAGATCACCCGGTATGCCCCCGAATCCGTGTTTCCCGCCATCGAGGGCTGGCCCGAGCAATCGATGCACGACCATCGGCGGATTCTGTCCGCGCTGAAAAAGCACGACGACAAGCTTGCCCGCGCGGCGATGTCGAAACATCTTGCCGCCGGCGCGGTGCCGCTGATCGATCACCTGGTCGCGCGCGGGGTGGTGGCCGACGGGGGCGACCAAACGTCCTCGTGAAGCCCCCGGCGGCAACTCTTGTCGCGTGCGCGCACCTGGGCATACGCTGCAACGCAAGGGGGCAACGAGCAGAGCGAGGAAGAATGTCCCCACCGCTTCGCGCATCGGCAGTTTTCGTAGCCTGCGTTTCGGCGATCGCGTTCGCGCCACCGGCTCATGCCGACCTGCTCGACCCCATCCCCGGCAATGGTGTCTTCGTCGTCGGGCCCGACATCGCGCCGGGTCTGTACCACACGAGCGGCTCGGGGTCGGCGTTTGGAGTGTGGATCAACAATGTGCCGACCCAGGACTCGATGTGCTCGTGGTTCACCTACAGCACGCCGGATGCGAACAAGGACCATGTACTGCAAACGAATACCTCGATCGGCCCGATGTTCGCGAACATCAACTCATCGGTGAAGGCCTTCGAGTCGCAGAATTGTCAGCCCTGGACGCGGGTCCCCTGAGCCTGGTCTGACAACATCTCGCGCAATCGGCGGATGTCGACCTTGCCGGTGGCACCGCGCGGAACGTCCTCGTCGGATTCCAGCAGCAGCCATACCGTCGGGACCTTGAAGGCGCTCAACAGGGTTCGCGCGCAGCGAAGTAGCCGCTCAGCGGTCAGGGCCCGGCACACGACCAGCGCGCCCACCCGATTGCCGTGGGCGCCGGGAACATTGGTGACAAACGCGTTGTCGACCCCGTCGATCGCGCGCAGGGCAGTCTCGACCTCACTGGGGTAGACCGTCGCGCCGCTGACCTTGAACATGTCGTCGGATCGCCCGTGGTAGAACAGGAATCCATCGTCGTCGAGGTGGGCGAGGTCACCGGTGGGGTAGAAGCCATCGGCGGTGAAGAGATCCTCACGGGTGCGCCCGCAGACGCCGCGCAGCGTGTGCGGTCCGCGGATCTGAATCATGCCGGTGGCGCCGACCGCGACGGGCGCGCCGGTGTCCGCGTCGACGATGCGGACTTCCATGCCGGGAAAGGGTTTTCCGCAGCTGCCCCACGCCGAGGTGGGCATGTCGGTATCGGCGGGATACCCGCAGTACGGCCCGAAGGCCTCGGTCATGCCAAACAACCTGGCACGCGCGCCGGGCTGGGCGCGCTGCTCGGGCGGTAGTAGGGCCTGCAGGCTCCCCGCCTCTAGCGCCGACAGGTCGGCGCCGCGCTCGCCGGCGTGCCGTGCCAATGTGTCGGCCTGGTCCGGCCAGCCCCGAAACAGCGTGACCCGTTCGCCTTCCAGCAGTTTCAGGGTCGTTTCGGGCCGAGGGATTTCTTCGGTCACCAAGGTGGCGCCGGCCAGCAGGGCCGAGAGTATTCCGCTGCCGAAGCCGCCCACCCAGAAGAAGGGCATCGGCAGATACAGGCGGGTCTCGGCGGTGATGCACCGCGCCGCGAGGCCCGACCGCACGGCGCCCAACGCGTTGCCGTGCGAGTGGATGACTCCCTTGGGCGATCCGCTGCTGCCCGAGGTGAACATGATCACCAACGGGTCGGCGGGCGTGACCGTCGCAGTCATGGGGTCGACCATGTTGCGGACCTGCTCGCTCGCGCAGGCATTTTCGAGCCGGTCGAGCGACCAGACCGCCCGCAGTGCGGGAAGTTCGGCTCTTCGCACCGTCGCGAGCTCGTCGAGGTAGCGGTGGCCGCGGAACTCCTCGACGCTGACCAAGAACTGCACCGCGGCCACCCGCAGTTGCGCGGCCAGCTCTGCGGCCGTCAACAGGGTGCTCAGTGGTACCAGCACCGCGCCGATACGGGTCAGGGCGATGGCGACCTGCACCCAGCGGGTGCTGTTGGGCATGATGAGTCCCACCCGGGTGCCCTTGCCCACGCCCGCCTCGATAAAGACCGCGGCCAGATCCCTTGTGGTGGAGTCCAGTTCGCCGTAACTGATCCGGGAGGTGGGGTCGATCACCATCGGCGTGTCACCGTCGTGGCCCGCCCGCAACCGCACCAGCTGGTCGATGGTACTAGACATCGAAGCGCTCCCTGAGTCGCCGCATGTCGACCTTGCCACTGGACAGCAGCGGAACCTCGGCGCCGCGAAGGGCGATGAACCGCTTGGGAATCTTGTACGCGGACAGCTCCGTCTTCAGCCGCGCGACCAGCGCGGCTTCGTCGAAATCCGCGGCACCGTCCGGTTGGACAACCACCGCGGCGACGACCTGCCCGCGCCGGGCGTCGGGAATGCCGATCACATAAGCCGGCGCCCCGTCGGTGACCCTGCTGATGGTCTTTTCCACTTCGGCCGCCGAGACGTTGGCGCCCGCCGTTTTGATCATCGCGCTGCGCCGGCCGACGAAATAGACGAATCCGTCGGCATCGATGCGCACCAAATCGCCGCTGTGGAACCAGCCGTCGGCATCGAAGCACTCTTCCCGGCTGCGTTTGTAGTAGCGCTGCATCAGGTACGGCCCGCGAAGGCACAGTTCGCCGACCTCGCCGACCGGCACGGCGGTCGCGGTGTCGGGATCGATGACCTTGGCCTCGAATCCCGGCGCCGGCTTGCCGAACGAGCCGCGCCGGTGTTCGGGTTGGTCGGATTCGTCATCACCGATCAGCACGACACCACCGGCCTCGGTCATGCCCAGCATGTTGTGCCGCAGCTCCGCGTCGGCCGGGCGGGCGTCGGGAGCCATGATCGGGTACAGGTTGCCGCGCCGCATCGACGACAGGTCGCGCCGGGGGAAGCTCGGGTGGTCGGCCAGATGGGCGATACCGGCGGCGAACCCGTTGGTGACGGTAGGCTTTTCGGCTTCCAGCAGGTCGAGCGTCGCCCCGGCGTCGGTGGCGGTGGAACACACCAAGGTCGATCCGGCCATCAAAGTCGCGAGCAGGCCGAACGCGAGGCCGCCGATCCAGAAGAACGGCGAATTGCAGAACAGCCTGTCGTCGGATGTCAAGCCCCGGACTCGGTTGAGGTTGCCCTGATACGCGAGCAGGCTGCCGTGCGTGTGCACCACTCCCTTGGGGGCGCTGGTGGAGCCCGACGTGTACACGATCGCCAGCGGATCACCTTCGGCAACATCCTCTTCCAGCGCGGCCGACAGTGCCGGATCGACAGCGTCGGCCAGCCGGTACACCGGCTCATGAGTGATCGCCACGTGGCGCAGCTGCGGTGCCGCGGCACACAACAGCCGGGAACCGAGATCGGCGCCGGAGAAGATCTCGGACAGTCGCTGCACGTAATCGTGAGAGCGAAACGATTTGGCAGTCAACAGGATTCCCACATCACCATCGACGAGTTGCTCGCGCAGCTCGCGGGCGGTGACAAAGGTGGAGAACGGGACCACGGCGGCACCGATTCGCGCCGCCGCCAGCATCCCGACAACAAACTCGGACCCGTTCGGATAAAGCAGTCCCACATGGGTTCCCTTGCCGGCGCCGAGGCCAATCAGGCCGCGCGCGAGTTGCGCCGACCGGACGTCGGCCTCCGCGTAGCTGATCCGGTCAGTGTCGCAGACCAGAAGCGGGTGACCGCCGCGCAAACGGGCTTGCTGCCGCAGAATTCCGGCGACCGTCAATCGATCAACGGGCATGGTCGCGCTGCACTGCGGGCTCGTGGAAAAAGCCCCGAATCGCACCGAGATCGGCCTTGCCCGAGGGTGTTCGGGGGATGGTGTCGACGATCGCGATCTCGGTGGGTATCTCGTAGCGGGCCAGCCGCTCCCGCAGGTACTCCACCAGCGCGTCGGCGTCGGTGTCGGCTCGTTCGCGGAGCTCAACCATGGCGACCGGTGTCTCGCCGAGCCGCTCGTCGGGTCGGGCGATCACGGCCGCGCCGGCCACCGCGGGGTGGCTCTCCAGTGCGAGGCGAACGTCGTCGGGCATCACCTTGAAACCGCCGCGAATGATCGCCTGGTCGGCGCGGCCGACGATCCAGAGAAATCCGTCGGCGTCGATCCGCGCCATGTCCGTGGTTCGCATCCATGGCGCGGCGGGCCCCAGCTGGCCGGGCTTGACCTCCAGCAGGCCGACATCGTCTGGGCCCAAGGGGGTCCCGTCCTCGGCGACCACCCTGAGCTGAGCGCCCGAATTGGCCCGCCCGACGCTGCCTCGTTTGGTCTGCCAGTACCGCTGGTGATCGGCAAGGGTCCAGCCCGCCACCCCGCCGCCGAATTCGGTTGCCGCATACGAGGTCAACACCGGTACGCCGTACTTCTCGGTGAAGGCTTCGGCGTCCTCGGCTGACAGCGGCGCCGTCCCGCAGGTGACGGCCTTCAGGCTTGCCAGGTCGGCGCGCGGAACATCGGAGTGCAATACGGTGCGCAGGGCAGCCGGTACCAGCGACGCCGCGCGGGGCCGGTGCTTGCGCACCGCCGCGGCCCAAGCGTTGAGCTCGAATCGTTCCAGCAGCACGAACGGTCGCGCCTCGGCGATGCATTGCAGCACGCGGAATACCCCGCCGATATGCACCAGCGGCGAATTCACGATCGCGACGCCGCGGCGCAGCTCTTGTGGCGGCGCAGCATGTTCGGGATCCCATCCCATCACGCTGCGGGCCAGCATGTCGTAGCCCAGATCGATTCGCTTGGGCGGGCCCGTCGTGCCGCTGGTCAGCATGCGCACCGCGACACCGGACGGCGAAGCAGCGCCGCCGGCGGGCGGCGCGGACACGTCGGCGTCGTCCAGCAGGCCCGAAATCGCGACCGTCGGCGTGCCCGCGGGGACCAGCGTCGTCAGATCGCCGCGCTCGCCGACGATCACGGGAAGCTGCAGACCCGCGATGTCGGCCTTGGTGCGCTCGTCGCCGCGAGAGGGGTTGACGACCACGACCGTTCCGCCGCCCAGCAGCACGCCCAGGAACGCGGCCACGTGTCCCGGCCGGTTGCGCAAGAGCATCCCGACCTCAGCTCCGGCGGTGACTGCCGCGATGCGTTGTGCCGATGCGGAGAGGTGAGCCCAGGAGATCCACTCGCCGCCATACTCGATGGCGTGCGCGTCCGGTTCGAGGACGAGCACGTCGGCGATTCGTTGAACCAGCGGGTGACGCGACATCAGCGAATCTTCGGTGTGCGCGCGGAGTCCCGGGCCCGGGAATCGCTCTGAGCGGCCAGCTCGGCGGTGCCCAGCGGATTGCCCAGCCGGGTGTAGATCAGGCCCTGGTCCAGTGCGGCGCGGTACGGCTTGTCGAGCGATTCCCAAATCGCTTTCACGGTGCCAGCGGTCGCGGTCGGCGGCTTGGCGGCGATGGTCGCCGCAATCTCATGAGCGCGGTTCCAGAGCTGGTCGGCGGCGACGATCTCGGAGACCAAGCCGATCCGCAGCGCGGTCTCGGCGCCGACGCGTTCGTCGTTGCCCATCAGCGCTATGCGCAAAGTCTCGCCTAGTCCGATGCGGCGCATCAGGCCGATCGGTTCCAATGCGCAGACGAGGCCCGCCGACACGTGAGAGTCGAAGAACGTGGCATTCTCGGAGCAGATGACCACATCGGATTCGTTGATGAAGTAAAACGCGCCCGCGGTGCACATGCCCTGGACCGCGCAGACCACGGGTTTCCACATCTTCTGCCACTTGGGACTCAGCGCTTCGCCGGGATCCTCGTGGTTCCAGATGTTTTCGGGCTGCCCGTACGGCGTCTTGATGTCCAGGCCGGCGCTGAACGCCCGATCACCGGCGGCGCGCAACACCACTGAATGCACCGAGTCGTCGAGCTTGACCGTGCGCCACGCGCGGGCCATCTCCTCGCACATGGTGCGGTTGAACGCGTTGAGCTGATCGGGGCGATTCAGCGTGATGGTGGCGACATGGTCCTGCGCGTCGACCTCGAGCAGAATGGTTTCGAAAGTCATCGGCATTGCCAGTTCGGTTTGCGTTTCTCGACGAACGCCCTCGGGCCCTCCTGCGCATCCTCGGTGCGCAGCACACGCTCGCGGAAGGTCTCGGCGAGTATCTCCGCCTCGTGCAGCGGCACATTCAGGCCCTTGAGAATCGCCAGTCGGGTGCCCCGGACAGCCAGCGGCGCATTGGAATTGACGATGTCGGCGATCTCGTGGGCCCGCTCCAGCAGGCGGTCGTGTTCGACGATTTCGCTGATCAACCCGAGGTCATACGCGCGTTGAGCGCCCATCCTCTCGTGCTTGCCCATCAAGGCCATTCGCAGCGCGATGGAGCGGGGCAACACCCGAGACACCCGCACTAACTCCCGCCCGGCCACCAGCCCGATGCTGACGTGCGGATCGAAGAAGGTCGCCTGCTCCGAAGCGATCACGATGTCGGTCGTAGTGACCCAGTCCATGCCGGCGCCACAGCAGATTCCGTTCACTGCGGTCAGCACCGGCTTGGCCATCGTGCGAAACGGTGGCGTGCCCTCCTGCGGCGCCTCCCATTGGTCATACGTCGACAGGTATGACCGCTCGTAGATGACCTTGCCGTCTTCCGGAATCTCTTTGACGTCGGCGCCGGTGCAAAAAGCGCGGCCGGTGCCGGTGACGATGGTGAGCCAGACGTTGTCGTCGTTTTCGGCCTCGTCGTAGGCGGCCCGCAGCTCGGTGATCATGTGCGGGCTGAGCGCATTGAGGGCATCCGGGCGGTTCAGGGTGACGGTCGCGGTGTGCCCGTCGACTTCGTACTTGATCGTGTCGAACGAATCAGTGGGCATCGGTCATCCCTTCGTCTGGCGCCTGGTCCGACCCGCGAGCGTGGGGTCCAAGGACGGGTTCCAGGCCATTGCCCTGCGTAGGAGCCGCGCCGAGCGTTTGTCGTAGTTGCTTCTCTGGTTAGCGTCCATGAAAATCCGGATCCCGTCGCTGCGCGAAGGCCTCCAGGCCCTCCTTGAAATCAATTGTCCTGCAGGACAATTCCAGGTTGAATAGCTCCTGGGTCAACGATTGGCTCAACGTGGCATGCTGGCCGAAGTTCAACGCCTGTTTGGCCAGGCCGATCGCGGCCGTCGGCCCGGAGGCCAGTCGGCCCACCAACTCCTCGGCGGCGTGGTCGAGGTCCGGGCCGCCTACCGTCTGGTGGATCAACCCCCAGTCGGCCGCATCCGGCGCGCTCACCTTCTCACCCAGCAGCAGCATGCGCCGGGCCCGCGCCAGGCCGACGAGGCGGGGCAGCAGCCAGGTGGATCCCGAGTCCGGGCTGAATCCACGGTCGGTGAAGGGCTCCCAGAAAACCGCATCCTCGGCGGCCACGGTGAAGTCAGCGGCCAGGGCCAGGTTGCAGCCGAATCCCACCGCCCAACCCCGCACGCTGCAAACCACCGGCAATTGGATGCTTGCGACGAGCTCGATCACCCGGTGAGCGGCATGGGGGATACGTCGCACCAGATCCCCGGTGCGGGGACGCTTCCCGCCGGGATCGTTGGCGGCCACCCAATCCGCGCCCGCGCAGAAGTGATCGCCCGCGCCCCGGATGTGTACAGCGCGCAGCGAATCGTCGGCGGCAGCATCGGTGAGCGAGTCGACCAACGTACCGATCATCAACTGTGTCAACGAGTTACGCCGGGATGGGCGGTCGAGCGTCACCAGCAACACCGCACCGTCTCGCTGCACTGTCACCGAACCCAAGGCACCGGCCGTCTCGGCCCCCTGACTCACCGTCGAATCCGGCCTTTCTCCGCCGATACGGTTACCCATACAGTAGGCAATACGATTGTTACGCTGTATAAGTTAGCAAGGATACGCTGCCTGCGGAACAACTCAGGTGAAAGAGAGACCCATGGCCTTGTCGGAGGGGCACGCCGCGCCGACGTCGACGAGCAACGGCGACGCGCGATTCGGTGAGGCTCCGCTTGCCCAGACCGTGGCCGCAGCCGCCGCCATGCGACGCCTGAGCTCGTTGCTGGTATCCCTGGAACATCCGCACCGCGCGGTGGACGCCATGCTGCAGAAGTTCGCCGAGTGGGAAAGCGAACTGGCGCCCGCGGCGCCGACGGACAACGCGCCGCGCATCGGCGAGTTGCCCGACGACTCCCGACGCGTCTACCTCAACCACGCCACCGACATCGGCGCGTACAACCCGTGCTTTCCCGAATATCGGTTCGACCAACTCGATGCCGAGAATGCGACGGGCACTGTCGAGTTCCCGCTGATATATGAGGGTCCGCCCGGATTGGTGCACGGCGGATTCCTGGGCGTCTTCTTCGACTGCGTCATTCAGCACCACAACTGCGTCACCGGCCTGTCCGGCAAAACGCGCTCCCTGGCCGTCACTTTCCGCCGGCCGACGCCGATAGTGACCGAGCTGCGGTTCGACATCGCCCGAACCCAGGGCGAACGCGGCATCACGTCGACCGGGCGGTTGTTGCTCGACGACGAAGTCTTGTGTACCGGCGAGGTCAACACCTCGGCGTCACGGCCGGAAAAGCTTGCCGGAACGCGATTCGGCAGGCGCCGAAAGGAGTCCGACACATGACCGCCTCGAGCACCTCAGACGATCGCGTGCTCTTCGACGTCGATCCCGACCGGCGCATCGCGACCATCACGCTGAACAATCCCAAACAACGCAACTCCTACGACGCGGCGATGCGTGAGGCCGTCGCCCGCTGTCTGGACCGGGTGGCCGAAGACGACGACCTCACGGTGGTGCTACTGCGTGGTGCCGAGGGGGTATTTTCCACCGGAGCCGACATGAACAATGCTTACGGCTGGTATGGCTCGTCCGCGCCACCCGACCAGGCAGCCGCCGATGACCGGGACGCCAAACGTCGCCCCAGCCAGCGCCGACGACTTACCGTGGACCGCAAGTCTTTTGGGTTCTACCACAATTTCATGGGCTTTCCGAAGGTGACGGTGGGGGAGATTGCCGGCTACGCGCTCGGCGGCGGATTCGAGATTGCGTTGATGACCGACATCTCGGTCATCGCACGCGACACCAAGATCGGCATGCCGGCCACCCGTTTCCTGGGCCCCGCGCTCGGCAGCCTGCACATGTTCTTTCACCGGCTAGGGCCGGTGCTGGCCCGGCGCCTGCTGCTGACCGGCGACATCATCGAGGCGGCCGAGATCGAACACCTCGGAATCTTCACCGACACCTGCGCGCCCGGCGCGGTGACGGCCCGGGCACGATACTGGGCCGAGAAGGCTGCGAAGATGCCCGCCGACGGAGTCGTCATCGCCAAAGAGGCATTCCGGCTCGTCGAGCAGAGCCAGGCGTACCAGGGCGAAGAGGTCGCCAGCTACCTGTTCCACGCCTTCGGCACCAACCTGCAATTCGGGCCTGACGAATTCAACTTCGTCAAAACCCGTGCGCAGCACGGCGCCCGGGAGGCGTTTCGGTTACGCGACGAGCACTTCCACGTACCGGAACCCGAAGGCTGACAGAGCGTTTCGGACGGGTCAGCGAGCCGCTGCCGCCTTGGTTCGTCCTCGAGGGGTAGCGGACTTGGCCGGCTTGCGCTGTCGTGCTGGCGCCGGCTTGGCGCCCTTCGACGCTTTCCCTTCCTCGATCAGCCGGCTGGCGTGGTCGAGGATGCAGGTGAGGCCGTACTCGAAATTGGGCTCATCGGGCGCGGCCAGGCGGTGGCCGATCCGGGTGATCTGCGCAAGGAGCGGGGTCTTTTCCGGGTCGATGGAAACGGCGTCCTCGATGGCGCGGGGTCCGATATCCGACGATTGGTTCTTTTCGTAGAGCCGTTGTAGCACTACCGATCCGCGCACGTGAACCGAAACCGCCGAATAGGTGTCGAACGCATCCTCCGGCGACAGGCCGGCCTCCACCAGATTGGAGACCGCTTTTTCCATCTCCTGAGCGCCCATCCGCGCCGCCTTCGGCGAAAGGGCGGCGCGAATCAAAATCAGGTCGCACAGAATGGGGTTGCCCATGAAGGTCTTACGCATCAAGCGTGCGTGGTTGGCCAACGTCTCGCGCCAGTCGCTGGCCTCGACATAGGGAGTGGCGAACACGTACTTGCTCAGGGCGCGGTCGGTCATCGCGTTGAGCAGGTCGTCCTTCTTGCGGAAGTACCAGTAAATGCTCGTCACGCCGACACCGAGATGTTTGCCGAGCAACGGCATGCTCAGGTTGTCGATCGACACCTGCTCCGCGAGTTCGAATGCGCCGCTGATGATGTCATCGGGATTGATGGACCCGCGCTCGCGTCGCTGGCGCTTATCGGCGGTTGCCTGCTTTGCCACTACGGGCACCTCCATCAAAATCTGTTTCGTGCATGCGGTCCGCGGTATATTGAATTTACCGGCACTTTCTTATCTGACCTGCGTATACGCCTTCGTGTCGCATTCTTCCTCTGCTACTGTAATCCCTATCGTAGGGTTTTTGGTAAATCGGCTGGACAGGCGAAAATGACCAGACTAGAGCTACGGATTATGCGATGGATCTAGGGCTGGCGAATGCCACTGCGGTGGTAGTCGGTGGTAGCCGCGGTATGGGATTGGCGACGGCGCGCTGCTTCGCCGACGAAGGTGCCCGGGTCGCGGTGGTCGGCCGTAGCCGAGATGCGCTCGATGCGGCGGTGACCGACCTCACGCAACGTGGCAGCCCGGACGCGGTGGGGCTGACGGCCGACATCGCAGACGAGGACACGGTCGGCGCGGTGTTCGGCGACCTCGCCGAGCGATGGGACGGCGAACTCAACGCTCTGGTCGTCACAGTGGGGCCGGGAGCCGCGGGCACGTTCGAAGATCTGACCGACGAGCAGTGGCGCCAGTCCGTCGAAGATGGCGTGCTCGGGATGGTGCGCTGCGTACGCGCGGCGCTTCCACTGCTGCGCAAGGCGAAATGGGCCCGGATAGTCACCTTCTCGGCGCACTCGACTCAGCGGCAAAGCGTCATGCTGCCCGCCTACACAGCGGCGAAATCGATGCTGACCAGCGTTTCGAAGAACCTGTCGCTGCTACTGGCCAAAGACGAGATCCTGGTCAACGTGGTTTCGCCCGGCAGCATCGCGTCCGAATCGTTGGTTGGCTGGGCCAAGTCGGTGGGGGTCGACGGCAACGACCCCTACGCGCTGATGGGGGCCATCGCCAAGCATTTCGGTCATCCCGCGCACATGCCGCGGGCGGGGCTGCCGGACGAAATCGGCCCAGTCGCCGCGTTCCTGGCCTCGCGGCGCAACTCCTACATGACCGGAGCCAACATCAACGTCGATGGCGGTTCGGACTTCACCTGAGGACGGATGAAGAAATCGATTGGCAGACAAAAGGAGTCGACGGTGGCTACGGCAGCAGAGGCGCGTTCTTGGGCGCCCGGCGCATTGCGGGGGATCGGTGACTCCCTCTACACCCCGTTCTGCGGCACCGACGGCGATGATATCGACTGGGACGCCTACCGGGCGCTGGTGCGTTACTGCGTCGGTGATCTCGGGCATCCGATGTTGTGGTGCACCAGCGGAATCGCCGAATTCTGGTCGCTGACACTCGACGAGCGCAAACACCTTTTGGAGGTGGCCGTCGAGGAAGCGCGCGGCATCAATCCCGACGTGGTGGTGCAGGCGTGCACGGCGGCCATGTCGGCGAAGGATTGTGTGGACTTGACGCTGCACGCCCAGGAGGCGGGCGCTGACATCGCCTATATCCAAACGCCGATGATGGAGGCGCATGGCGGCGACGGTGTGCTGCGCTTCTTCAAATATGTGGCGGCGCGCACGAATATCGCCCTGGGCATGTTCAATTCGCCGTCCTCGGGTTATGTGCTGACACCGGCCGAAAGCGCCCGTATCTACAACGAGGTTCCCGCGGTGTGTGCCACCAAGGAGGGAGCCTTCCGGCCGGCGGGCAGCCGGATGCTGCACGAATTGGCGCCCGGTCTCGCGGTGTGGGAATGCGACAAGACGGTGTACCGCGCCGGCTGGCTGCGCGACGGGATCGTCTGTCCGGCGCAACTGGGTACGTCGGGTTACCTTTTCGAAACGCCGGCGCGGCGACTGTTCTCCGAATACTGGGACCTGATTCAGAGCGACAAGCTCGTCGAGGCGATGGACTACGGCCGCGAGTCAGGCCTGGACCAGTTCGACTTGGACATTGGATCCTGGTGGACGTGCTACCCGGAGCGCGCTGATTACTTCACCCACTGGGGGGGCGCATTCAAGTACGCCGCGTCGCTGCTGGGACTGCCCATCGGGGCGTATCCGCATTCCCGCCCGCCGCAAGCTGAGTTGCCGCCCGAGGCGAAAGCCCAAATCGAGAACGCTTATCAGCGCCTGGGCCTGCTCGAAACCTCGTTGCAGTAGAGGGGTTTACCCAGCGACGCGGGCCCGGTTAATGACCGGGCCCGCTCGCCTAGCTGGCCGCCTAGTTCTGCTCGGCCCGCTCACGCTGTTCGTAGGCCTTGGCCTTACCGCGGGCTTTCTCAGCGGCGGCTTCCTTCTTTCCAGCGTTGCGCTGGGCTTCCGCCTTGTCCTGCTGAGCCTTGCCCTCGTCGATCAGTCCGTCGTTGCCGATGATGATCCCGATGACCTGCTTGGTCTTACCCAGGGCATCTTCGACGATGCCTCGAACGAGTTCGATCGGGCCGCTCTTGACGTCAACCATTGTTTACCTCCCCATTGTCGGCTGGCTTCTGTTGGGTTTCCCGATCGCGGCCCGGATGCAAACGTGGAGACAACGTGTCACACACCACAGAAATTAAGTCTTGCCACGTCGCAGACCTGTTTGCGGATCCAAAAGAAGGCCGGCGCTCGGCGATTCGCGGTTACCCTGCGTCAAATGGCCGTCCGCTGAGTCGTCGGTTCGCAGGCGGTTGAAACGACCCTTTGGCACCCGAAATCGCAGATTAGTCGGGGTTTCGCACGCGAATGGCAGCGGTTGTGGAATGCGGTACCGATAGGTATACAGTATGGGTACAAACTCGCCTGTTGGTCAGCTATGAGGGGACGGTCCGATGAGCGCCGCCGACCGTGTGGTCACCGATGAGGCGGTGCTGTATGAGACAACTGAAACCGGTGTTGCAATTCTGACATTCAACCGTCCGGATCGTCTCAATGCCTGGGGCCCAGACATCGCAGCCGGGTTCTACGCAGCGATCGATCGCGCCGAACAGGACCCCTCCGTCCGGACCATCGTGTTGACCGGCCGAGGCCGGGGATTCTGCGCGGGGGCGTATTTGGGCGCACCGAGTGCGGCACCCGACTATGGCGAGACGATGGAGAAGGCGGCTCAGCAGGACCTGGCCGACTTGGTCGGGGAGCGCCCGCCCCATTTTGTGACGACGCTGCGCAAGCCCGTCATCGCTGCCATCAACGGTGCTTGTGTCGGCATCGGGTTGACCCAGGCGCTGATGTGCGACGTCCGGTTCGCGGCAGCCGGCGCGAAGTTCGGCGCCGTGTTCGCGCGCCGCGGTCTGATCGCGGAGTTCGGGATTTCCTGGATACTGCCGCGGCTGACCAACTGGGGCGTCGCTCTCGATCTGTTGCTCAGCGGGCGGATCTTCCTCGCCGAGGAGGCGGCCGAGCTGGGTCTCGTGAAAGAAGTGGTCGCTCCGGAAAGTCTGATGAAGCGTGCCCTCGATTACGCCGAGGACATCGCGGCGAATTGCTCTCCAACGTCGATGGCCGTGATCAAGAGTCAGGTTTACGGCGACGCGACCCGCGACGTCGGACAGGCCAACTCGCTTGCCGAGGTTTTGTTGCACGAGGCCATGCCCCGCCCAGATGTCATCGAGGGCATCACAAGCTTTCTGGAAAAACGGCCCCCGCAATTCCCATCGCTCGATTCGACCGACTCTTAATGTTCGCCGGTAATGGCGGAAAGGATCACCATGGTTGACTTGAGTTACCAGGCGATCGACGTTGACAACCACTACTACGAGCCGCTGGACTCGTTCACCCGCCACCTGGACAAGAAGTTCAAACGGCGCGGCGTGCAGATGGTCACTGAGGGCAAGCGGACTTGGGCAATCATCGGGGACCGCGTCAACCACTTCATCCCCAATCCCACCTTCGACCCGATCATCGTGCCGGGTTGCCTCGACCTGTTGTTCCGCGGCGAAATTCCAGAAGGCGTCGACCCGGCCTCGCTGATGAAGGTCGAACGGCTGGCGGACCATCCCGAGTACCAGAACCGCGATGCCCGGATCGCGGTGATGGACAACCAGGACATCGAGACCGTGTTCATGCTGCCGACCTTCGGATGCGGGGTCGAGGAGGCGCTCAAGCACGACATCGAGGCGACCATGGCGTCGGTCCATGCGTTCAATCTGTGGCTCGACGAGGATTGGGGCTTCGATCGGCCCGATC
>NZ_LZMB01000170.1 GCF_001673555.1 Mycobacterium sp. 1165178.9
GTGATCGCCGCCGCCGCTGAGACGCCGGACGGTAATCCGTGCCTGCTGACACCGCCGCCGTGGTATCCGATCCTTCGCGGCACCACCCAGCAGGCGCTGTTCGAGGTGGCCAGGGACAAGGGCTATGACTGCGACTACCGGGCGCTGCGTGTCGCGGATCTGGATGCCGCCCAAGGTGTTTGGCTGATCTCCAGCATGACCTTGGCCGCGCGCGTGCATACCCTTGACGGCCGCCCGCTGCGTCCGTCGCCGATGGCCGCGGATTTCGCCGAACTGATCGACGCCGCCGTCGTCAGCGATCGCTAAGCGCTGAATTCTGTTGTCGGCTGGCCGATTCGCCGGTACGGTCGGTCGTACACAAGAAGGGAGGTGGTCCGCGAATTGATAGCTTCATGGACATGTGAGGTGGCTGCGCGCTAGCAGCAGTGGCTCGGAAGAGCTGGCGTCACAACCGCGCTAGCGAATTCCCCGCAGCCACCCGGCCCCCGAGCTTCCGGTTTTGTCCAACTGGAATACGGCTCGGGGGCCGCTCCATATCTGAAGGCTCGTGGCGCAGGTCGGTCGCCGATGCGCTACTAGCCGACGAAGCGGGACAGCCGCGCCGAGAGATGCGGCACCAGACCGCCGTCGGCGTCCACCCGCTCCTCGACGTAGGCCAGGTCGCCGCCCTCGACGATGCCGTAGAGGCGTTTGGCGCCCCCGACCAGCACGCCCGACCTGCTGCGGGCTAGCGCGTCGGTGACCAGCTCCCAGGACGACTGGGTCAGGGGGCGGCCGTAGAACAGTTCGACGTAGCCCGCCGAATGGGCCAACAGCAGTTCGATCGCGTGGGATTCGCCGGGGTCGTCGGGATCGGTGACAAAGCGCCAGAAACCGGTCTCGCGCAAGCCGCGTTCTTGGTAGTCGCCCGTCTCGCTGAGCCGCCACGAGCGGGCTTCCCAGTTCAGGTAGTCGCCGCCGTCGTGGGAGACCACGATCTGCTGGCCGAACCGGTAGTCGCCGTCGTGCCCACGGCCTTCGCCTTCGCCCCGCCACACACCGACCAGCGGCAACAGCGCAAGCAAGGCATCGCTCAGGTTCGCGCCTTCGCGCAGGTTCGCGGTGTCGGCGGGCAGGGGCAGGTCATCGTAGGACGGGATGTTGCGGCCGGCGGTCAGCTTCGCGCGCTCAGCGGCGGCGGCCACCGCCCGGTCGCCGGAGCCGGCGGTACTCAACGGTTCGGCGGGGGTCACGACTCGTCGGTGATGAGCCGATAGAGGGTGTACAGGGCGAACCATGAAATCACCACGACCGCCACGACCAGCATGATCTCGAAGAACAGCACCACGGGGACAAGTCTATTCGTCCCGCGGCGTCCCCGTCGGGGACGGCTGGCGGGTCAGGCGATCTTGACGTCGACCTCGTGGATGCCCGCACCGGACGGCGCCACCACGGCGTCGCCGTTGCCGGCCTTCGACAGGGCGCGCAGGGTCCAGGATCCCGGTGCGGCGAAGAACCGGAAGTCGCCGGTGGCCGACGCCACCACCTCGGCGGTGAACTCGTCGGAGGAGTCCAGCAGGCGGACGAACGCGCCGCCCACTGCCTGACCCTCGCCGTCCACGACGCGACCGGTGATCACCGTTTCCTTCTCCAGGTCGACGCTGGCGGGCAACGTCAGTCCTTGTTTCGGTGCAGAGCACATATCAGCTTCCCAACTCGATCGGGGCACCCACCAGGGAGCCGTATTCCGTCCAACTGCCGTCGTAGTTCTTCACATTCCGATGCCCGAGCAATTCATAAAGAACGAACCAGGTGTGCGACGACCGCTCGCCGATGCGGCAGTAGGCGATCGTTTCCTTGTCACCGTCTAGGCCGGCGCCGGCGTAGAGCTTGGCCAGCTCGCCGTCGGACTTGAAGGTGCCGTCCTCGTTCGCGGCCTTGCTCCACGGCACGTTGATGGCGCCGGGGATGTGACCGGGCCGCTGGCTTTGCTCCTGCGGCAGGTGCGCGGGCGCCAGGATCTTGCCGGAGAACTCGTCGGGGGAGCGCACGTCAACCAGGTTCTTGACATTGATGGCCGCGATCACGTCGTCACGGAACGCCCGGATGCTGTTGTCCGGCGCTGCGGCAGTGTACGACGTCGCCGGCCGGTTGACGAGGTCGCTGGACAGGGCGCGCCCGTCGAGCTCCCACTTCTTGCGGCCGCCGTCGAGCAGCTTCACCTTGTCGTGGCCGTACAGCTTGAAGTACCAGTAGGCGTAGGCGGCGAACCAATTGTTGTTGCCGCCGTAGAGGATCACGGTGTCGTCGTTCGAGATGCCCCGCTCGCTGAGCAGTTTGGAGAACTGCTGGGCGTCGACGAAGTCGCGCTTGACCGGGTCCTGCAAATCGGAGCGCCAGTCCAGCTTGATGGCGCCGGGGAGGTGACCGGCGTCGTAAGCGCTGGTGTCTTCGTCGACTTCGACGAAGACGACGCCTGAGGCGTCGAGATTGCTCTCAGCCCAGTCGGTGGAGACCAGGACGTCGGAGCGTGCCATGGAGTGGGTCCTTTCAATCGCTTTTGTTACAGCAGGTCAGGTGGGACGCGCGGGGCGTCGGAAACGGGCCACCAGCGGGTAGAGCTGGCAGCCCAGGCAGATGCCGAAGGCAGCGTTGAGAAACGCGGCCACCAGGGCGGCGGCGGTGGCGATGACGCCGAACAGGACGGCGCCGGTTGCGAATCCGATCACTCCCAGCACCGCGAAGATCAGGCCGACGAGTTGGGCGAACTTCAGCGGGGCGGTCGGTTCGCGATCCTGCACCGGGCCCACCCGCGGCGCGACGACGGTGGCGAAGATCCGGCCGTAGGGATGCCTGCGCGGCCCGCCGACCGCGCCGATGGCGAAGATGACGGCCTGGACGGCCAGAATCACCGTGGCGACCAGCGGACTCACCGCCGACACGATGAGCGCCAGCACCAGGACTGCGGTGGTGACCCAGGCGGCGAAGCGGGGTCCGCGCACGTCGACCAGGTCGGGCTGCGTGGTGGTGGTGTTGCTTGGCAAGGACTGCTCCTCGATACATCTGTTGCTGACGGATACGACGAATGGAGACGTGCCACGGTCTGGATTCCGGGCCGCTCCGAGTGCTACGCGAAAGCGCGGCTACTCAGCAGCAACAGCAACAGCAACAACAACAGCCCGCGGTGCGGCGCAGCTCAACTGCGCGACGCTGGGTGAGCATGGGCTCGAGGCGGGCTGACACGTCGGTCAGCTTACCCAATGACACCGTGCTCAAGCCAACAGCGGTTTCAGCGCGGAGCGCAGGTCGGCGGCGTTGGGCACTCCGGACGTGCGGTATCGCTGCCTCCCGTCGACGTCGAATATCAACGTGGTGGGCAGGGACAGGACGGAATAGCGGCGCGCGGTTTCCGGATTGGCGTCCAGGTCGACCTCGACGTGAGCGACATCGTCCAGGTCGTCGCAGACCTGCTCGACGACCCTGCGGACCCGGTCACACGGCCCGCACCACGGCGCGCTGAAATGCACCACCGTGGGTCCGCTGCGGGAAAGGCCCAGGGCCGCGAAGTCGGCGTCGGTGTCCTGATCCGGCTTCGGATCGATTTCCCGGATCCTTCCGGAGCGCCGGGTCAACAACCAGCCGGCCAGGGTTGCCGCGGCAAGGACCGCGACGGTCACGACGACTGTGGTCATTTGCGCCACTCTCCCCCGCAAGCGGGTGGGGGTCCCTCCCTCTGGGGGCGTGCCCCCACGTCATCGCTTCGTCCCCCGCAGGCGGGCGGTACCCCCACTGCATCGTCGTCAGCGCTGGTCATGACTGCTTAAACCCGTCGAGGGTCACGGTTACTCCATGGGTGATGCCCTCGATGATGACGTCGGATCCCCGGGCTCCCTCGGTGGTCGGCGCGACGCCGAAGGGCAGCCGCTGATTGGGCAGCCTTCCGCGGAAGGCATGCAGCACGGCGTCCTGTTTGTCCGCCGGCACCGTCTGGTTGGCGGTGTCCGATCCGGTGAGGACGCCGGTGGGGGTGAAAACCAACGTCGCCGGGTCATCCGGGGCGATGGAGAGGTCTACTGAGACGCTGACCCTTCGATCGAAGCCCGCCGATTTGGGGGTCCCGGTGAACACCAGCCCGTGGCTATCCGAGATACCCGATGCGGTGACACCGCCGGTGGAGGTGTTGGTTTCCTTAGGCGGCGCCTCGACCATCAGGTCACTGATGCCCATGAACCGGCCGAGGTGCGTCGAATCGACGATGATCCGGCTCTCCAGCTTGCCCACCGCGAGTTTTGCGTCCGGGCCGATCAGCCACGACGCCTGGGCGAGGTCCACCGAGTACATCGTGGCCTCCAGGGTGGCCTTGCCGGTCATCGCGTGCTCGACGGCGTTGGCCTTGATCTCCACCTGGCTGTAGCTGCCGCGCATCGCCTGCGGAATGAAGGGAAACGCCACGATGGCCACGAACGGATCGGTGCCCAGCCTGGTCGCTTTGCGGACGCTGGACGACAGCCGGTATTCGGCATAAATGCTGGTCCCATAGTCGAAGCCGATGGCGCCGACGGCGACTACAGCAACCAGGATCGCCGTCGCGGTCACAGCTATCAGCACCTTGCGCACCCGCATATTGTGGCGTAACACCTCAGGGCGGGTTCCCGCCGGATCGCTGGTGGCGGGGGTCACACTGACTCGTCTGCCACGCAAAAAAAACAGGTGACACGTTATCGTTAGATGACCTGGTAACTAACGCTTAATGCCGTTGTGAATTTGGGAGATGCCGTTCCCCCGAGCTGGAGGGACTAGTTGGAGCTACTACTGCTGACCTCGGAGCTTCATCCCGACCCGGTCTTGCCGTCGTTGTCCCTGCTTCCACATACGGTCCGGACGGCGCCGCCTGAACCGTCCTCGTTGCTCGAGGCCGGGACCGCGGATGCGGTGATCGTCGACGCGCGCACCGACTTGTCGGCGGCACGAGGGCTATGCCGCCTGTTGAGCACCGCCGGCCGGGCGGGCCCCGTGCTGGCCGTCGTGAGCGAGGGCGGGCTGGTGGCCATCAGCCCGGACTGGGGTCTGGACGAGATCCTGCTGCCCACCACCGGGCCTGCCGAGGTCGACGCGCGGCTGCGGCTGGTGATCGGGCGGCGCGGCGGACTCGCGGACCAGGAGAGTGCCGGCAAGGTCAGCCTGGGTGAGCTGGTGATCGATGAGGGCACCTACACCGCGCGGCTGCGGGGCCGCCCACTGGACCTCACCTACAAGGAATTCGAGTTACTCAAATACCTGGCCCAGCATGCCGGGCGGGTATTCACGCGCGCGCAGCTGCTGCACGAGGTGTGGGGATACGACTTCTTCGGCGGCACCCGCACCGTCGACGTGCACGTGCGCCGGCTGCGGGCCAAACTCGGACCCGAGTACGAGGCGCTGATCGGCACCGTACGCAACGTGGGCTATAAGGCCGTCCGCCCCGCACGCGGCCGCACGCCGGTTCCCGAGCCCGATGACGCGAACGGCGCCGGACCCGAATCCGAATCGCAGGACGTCCAAGACCCGTTGGTCGATCCGTTGCACACGCAGTGACGTCTGTTGACTGGCGCCGGACGCTGACCGACGACGAGCAGCGGGGCGTACGCGAACTTGTCAGTGCGGCAACCGAATCCGATGGAGTCGCCCCCGTTGGCGAGCAGGTACTGCGCGAGCTCGGCCACGACCGCACCGAGCATCTGCTGATCACGAATCGCGCGTCGGGGGCAACGACGGGCGGCGCGATCGTCGGTTACCTCAACCTGAGCCCGCCACGCGACGGCGAGACCGGCATGGCCGAACTCGTCGTGCACCCCAAGGCGCGCCGGCGTGGTATCGGGTCCACACTGGCGCGCGCCGCGTTAGCCAAAACCGGTGCAGGCAACCGTTTTTGGGCGCATGGCACGCTTGAGCCGGCGCGTGCGACCGCGTCCGCGCTGGGCCTGGCCCCCGTGCGGGAACTGATGCAGATGCGGCGCTCGCTGCGCGACCTGCCCGACACCGTGCCACCGGCGCCCGGGGTGAAGATCCGCACCTACGCGGGCGCCGCCGACGACGCCGAGCTGCTGCGGGTCAACAACGCCGCGTTTGCCTATCACCCCGAACAGGGCGGCTGGACGGACGTCGACCTGGCGGAGCGCCGCAACGAACCGTGGTTCGACCCGAACGGCCTGTTCCTGGCGTTTGACGACTCCGGCGGCGATCAGGCAGGCACGTTGCTGGGCTTCCACTGGACGAAGGTGCACCTGGACCGACCCGGCCTGGGCGAGGTGTACGTGGTGGGCGTCGATCCCTCGGCGCAAGGTCGCGGCCTAGGGCAGGCGCTGACCGCCGTCGGCATCGACTGGTTGGGACGCCGCCTGGCCGACGCCCCCGAACCCACCGTGATGCTCTACGTCGAGTCGGACAACGTCGCCGCGGTGCGCACCTACCAACGCTTGGGGTTCACCGTCCACAGCGTCGACACCGCGTACGCGGTCGTTCCCGGGGCCAACTGACCGCGGGTACGAGCGGCGTCAACGCGGATCGCTAATCTGGTTCTGGCCACCGAGGCGTTGTTGCGGGCCGTGCCGGCATGGTTTCGCCGGCACTTGGCAACCTCACATGAAGCTGGCCGGCGGCGCTGCGTCAGAAACATGTCAGGAAGCGAGATCGGTGAGGCTCGACAGGCAGAGCAGGGCGCTGGCCGCGGTGGTGTTGGTGGCGGCGCTCGTTGCCGGAGCACTGACCGCCTGCGGTAGCGATGAGAACCGCCGTGGGACCGCGGCGCCCAGCTCCGGAGTCACCGGAACGGCCGGATGCGGTGGCAAAGACAAGCTGACGGCGGAGGGCTCGACCGCCCAAGAGAACGCGATCGCGGTGTTCAACCAGGTTTGGGGCCAGTACTGCCCTGGAAAGGGTCTGGCCTATAACCCGACCGGATCCGGCGCCGGGCGTGAGCAGTTCATCGCCGGACATGTCGATTTCGCGGGCGCGGACTCCCCCTTGGTCTCCGACCAGATCGGGCCCGCCGCCAAGCGCTGCGACGGAAACCCCGCCTGGGACCTGCCGATGGTCTTCGGCCCCATCGGGATCGTCTACAACCTGCCCGGAAATCCTGATTTGGTAGTCAACAGTGACGCGCTGGCCAAGATCTTCACCGGCAGGATCACCGCCTGGAACGACCCGATCCTGGTGGCGCTGAATCCGGGCACGCCGCTGCCCGACACCAAGATCACGCCGATCTACCGGACCGACTCGTCCGGAACCACCGACAACGTGCAGAAGTACCTGACCGCGGCCGCGCCGCAGAGCTGGTCCAAGGGAGTCGGCACGGAGTTTCAGGGCGGCGTCGGCGAGGGCGCCGCGAAGTCGGCCGGCATCATTCAGGCGGTGCGGGCCACCCCGGGTTCCGTCGGATACGTCGAGAAGGCCTTCGCCGACCAGGCCCACATGCCGTACGCCAAAATCGCCACCCGCGGTGGCGTCATTCCCCTGACCAACGAGACTGCCGGGAAAGCCGTCAACGCGGCCAAATTCCTGGCCGAAGGCGACGACCTGGTGCTCGACCTCAATGCCATGCACCGCTCCGAGGAACCGGGTGTTTACCCGTTACTGCTGGTCACCTACGAGATCGTGTGCTCAAAGGGTTACGACGCCCAGACCTCCGCGGCCGTCAAATCGTTCCTCGCGGTGTCCGCCAGTACCGCGCAGGGCGAACTCGCGAAGGCCGGGTACGTGCCGTTGCCGGATAGGGTCAGGGAACGACTGGTGACGGCCATCAATGCGATGCAGTGACCGAGTGCATCGGGTTCCAAGGAGTGACAGCAGACCTGTGACGGGATCACCGTGACATCGCCGAATCCCATCGACGCGGGTTCGGGTGCGGTTGTCGCCGCGCCGTTTCCGGATAAGCAGGACACACCCACCAGCCCCTGGGGAGACGGGCGGCCCCACGTGGCGGACCGGATTTTCCGCTGGCTCGCGCAATCCTCGGGCGTGGTCATCATCGTGGTCATCGCCGCGATCGCGGCGTTCTTGCTCGGACGCGCGATACCGGCGCTGCACCGCAATCGGGAGAACTTCTTCAGCTACGGCGGTGTATGGGTCACCACGGACACCTCGGCGATGCACTTCGGCATCGCCAGCCTGGTGCCGGTCACCGTGTTCGTGTCGCTTTTCGCGCTGGTCCTGGCCATGCCGGTCGCGCTAGGCGTGGCCATCTTCATCACTCAATACGCGCCGCGGCGGGTCGCCACGCCGCTGGCCTACTCGGTCGATCTGCTGGCCGCGGTGCCGTCGATCATCTACGGAGCGTGGGGACTGTATGTATTGGCGCCGCAGCTGCGGCCCGTCGCCACCTGGCTCAATCGCTCGCTGGGCTGGTGTTTTCTGTTCGCCAACGGCAATGCGTCGCCCGCCGGCGGCGGAACAATCTTCACCGGCGGCGTCGTGCTTGCGGTGATGATCCTGCCGATCATCACCGCGGTCACGCGTGAAGTGTTCGTCCAGACGCCACAGGACCAGATCGAGGCAATGCTGGCGCTCGGAGCCACCCGCTGGGAAGTGGTCAAGACGGTCACACTGCCGTTCGGGCGGTCGGGCTATATCAGCGGATCGATGCTGGGGCTGGGCCGCGCCCTGGGTGAAACCGTGGCCCTGCTGATCATTCTGCGGGGCACCCAGTCAGCGTTCGGGTGGTCGCTGTTCGACGGCGGCTCCACCTTTGCGACCAAGATCGCCGGCGCCGCAGCCGAATTCGACGACCGATACAAGGCCGGCGCGTACATCGCCGCGGGTCTGACGCTCTTCGTGCTCACCTTCCTGGTCGACGCCCTGGCCCGCGGCGCCGTCGCCGGGGCGGCGCGAAGGGGGGCCCGATGACCTCGATGTTGGACCGGCCCCTCAAGCCGAAGACTTTCTTACCGGTCAGCTGGCGCCGTCGAACGACGAACTACGTTGCGGCCGTGCTGGTTTCACTGTCACTGCTGGTCGCGGTGACACCGCTGGTGATGGTGTTGTGGTCGGTGGCCGTCAAGGGCTTCAAGGCGGTCGCGTCAACCGTGTGGTGGACGCACTCCCAAGCGGGGATGACGGCATTCGTGACCGGGGGCGGCGCCTACCACGCGCTGGTCGGCACCGTGCTGCAGGGATTGGTGTGTGCCCTCATCTCCGTCCCACTCGGGTTGATGGTCGCGATATACCTGGTCGAGTACGGCGGCGGCACCGCGCTGGGCAGACTGGCGTCGTTCATGGTGGACATCCTGAACGGCGTGCCGTCAATCGTTGCGGCGCTGTTCATCTACGCGTTGTGCGTGGCGATGCTGGGACTTCCCCGCTCCCAGTTCGCGGTATCGCTGGCGCTCGTGTTGCTGATGCTCCCGGTGATCGTGCGCGCCACCGAGGAGATGCTGCGCATCGTCCCAATGGACCTTCGCGAGGCCAGTTACGCCCTGGGGATCACCAAGTGGAAAACCATTGCCCGGGTGGTCATCCCCACCGGACTGTCCGGCATCGTCACGGGGATACTGCTGGCGATGGCCAGAGTGATGGGCGAGACGGCGCCGCTGCTGATCCTCGTCGGTTACGCACAATCGATGAACTTCGATATCTTCAGCGGGTTCATGGGGACGTTGCCGGGCATGATGTTCAACCAGACGACGGCCGGCGCGAGCCTCAACCCGATCCCCACGGATCGGTTGTGGGGTGCCGCACTAACCCTCATCCTGGTGATCGCCATCATCAACATCGCGGCCCGGGTGATAGCAAGATTTCTGGGAACCAGGAAGTCATAGGCAGGAGCACTAAGTGGCCAAACGGTTGGACCTCAAGAGCGTCAACATCTATTACGGATCGTTTCACGCGGTCTCGGATGTGACGCTGTCGGTTCTGCCCCGCAGCGTGACCGCGTTCATCGGCCCCTCGGGGTGCGGCAAGACGACGGTGCTGCGCACGCTGAACCGGATGCACGAGGTGGTGCCTGGCGGACGGGTCGAGGGCAGCGTGCTCCTCGACGACGAAGACATCTACGGCGCCGGGGTCGACCCGGTCGGCGTGCGCCGGGCCATCGGGATGGTGTTCCAGCGACCGAACCCGTTCCCCGCCATGTCAATTCGCGACAACGTGGTAGCCGGCCTGAAGCTGCAGGGGGTTCGCAACCGCAAGGTGCTCGACGAGACGGCCGAGTATTCGCTGCGCGGGGCGAACCTGTGGGATGAGGTCAAGAACCGCTTGGACCGGCCCGGCGGAGGATTGTCCGGCGGGCAGCAACAGCGCCTGTGCATCGCGCGGGCCATCGCCGTGCAACCCGATGTGCTGCTGATGGACGAGCCGTGTTCAGCGCTGGACCCGATCTCGACGATGGCCATCGAGGAGCTGATCAGCGAACTGAAGCAGGACTACACCATCGTTATCGTCACCCACAACATGCAGCAGGCGGCGCGGGTCAGCGACTACACGGCGTTCTTCAACCTGGAAGCCGTCGGAAAACCGGGTCGGCTGATCGAAGTGGACGATACCGAGAAGATCTTCTCCAACCCGAATCAGAAGGCGACCGAGGACTACATCTCCGGGCGCTTCGGCTAGCTTGACGACGAAGCAGCTCGCGTAGCGAGGTGTGAGGAGTCGGGCAATTAAGCCGGGCCGAGGCAGTTCTGCTTACTGCGAGGCGGGTTTCGCCTCTTCCTCGGGAAGCTTGCCGGTCGCCTGGAAGATGACTCGCCGCGCCACCTCGACGGCGTGGTCGGCGAAACGCTCGTAGAACCGACCCAGCAGCGTCACGTCGACGGCCGCCGCTACGCCGTGCTTCCATTCACGGTCCATCAACACCGAGAACAGATGCCGGTGCAGGTCGTCCATGGCGTCGTCTTCTTCGCGAATCCGGGCGGCCTTCTCCGGGTCACGCGACAACACCACCTCTTGCGCGCTGTTACCCAATTCCACTGCGATGCTGCCCATTTCGGCGAAATAACCATTGACCTCTTCGGGCAAGGCGTGCTGGGGATGCCGTCGGCGGGCGATCTTGGCGACGTGCAGTGCCAGCGCACCCATCCGGTCGATGTCCGCGACCATCTGGATCGCACTCACGATGGCCCTCAGATCCCCGGCCACCGGGGCCTGTAATGCCAGTAGCACGAAGGCGCTTTCTTCGGCGCGCGCGCTCAGTACGGCGATGGCCTCGTGATCGGAGATGACCTGTTCGGCTAGCACCAAGTCGGCTTGGAGCAGAGCCTGGGTGGCCCGCTCCATAGCGATTCCCGCCAAGCCGCACATCTCGCCGAGGCGCTCGGATAATTCCGAGAGTTGCTCGTGGTAGGCGGTCCGCATATCACCCAGGGTACGGTCTCGCCGCCCGGAACGGGCGGCGGAGCGCCGTCAAAAGCGGTCACTCGCAGGTGGTGTCGGCCGCGTTGGTGACCGTCAGGTCCTCCGGAAGCCTGGCCGGCGCATTGCTCGAGCCGCGTTCGATCTGCAGGCTCATCGACGAGCCGCTGGGCGAGGGATCCGAGACCGACTTGAAGTCGGGGCCCAAGACCACCTGCACGACCTGTCCGTAGCCGGAAACCCGCTGGACTTTCGCGTTGGCGAACGAGGACGCGACCGTGGCGGCGGCCTCTTCGTTGCCCGGTGAGAACAGGACGGTCGTCGCGTTGACCGAGCTCGGGTAGTCGTCGGGGGACATCACGTTGAAGCCGTCGTGCTTGAGCTGGGTGGTCGCGGTGGCGGCCAGACCGCTTTGCGTGGTCGCATTGGAAACCCGCACCGTCACACCGGTTGGCGAGGTCGTGGTGATCAGCTCGGGTTGCGCCTCCGGCGCCGGTGCCGGCGACTTCTTCGTCGTGGGCGCCTTCGACGGGCCTTTCGTCGGCGACGTGCTCAGATTCTGCGCGTTCTGGTCGTTTTCCTCGGGCAGCGGATCGTCATTGATGACGGCATCGAACAGGGCCCGCATGTCGGCCATCCGTGGCGGCTCGTCGCCGTTCTGGTCGGTCACACCGGTCGGCACGGTGACGAACGTGACGTGCCCGGCCGCCATGCCCTGCAACGACTGACCGAGTTGGATCAGATCCTTGGACTGCACGTTGTCGACCTCGGTGTCGCTGATGAACATGTTGACGACGTTGTTGAGCTTGTTGGGATCCAGCAGGGTGTCTTCGGAGATCAACGACCGCAGTAGCGACGAAAGGAACAGCTGCTGGCGTTTGATCCGGCCGTAGTCGCCGTTGACCTCGGTGGTGACCTGGCGAGCTCGGACGTAGTTAAGGGCGGTGGGACCGTCAAGGACTTGGCGGCCACCGTGTTCGAGGACAGTGCCCAACTCGTAGTCGTGTAGCGGCGTGCTGGAACAGACCTCGACACCGCCGAGGGCGTCGACCATTTTCGCGAAGCCTGAGAAGTCGACGGCGATGAAGCGGTTGATGCTCAAGCCGGACAGCTTCTGGATTTCCTTGACCAGGCACTTGGGGCCGCCGAAGGCGAACGCCGAGTTCAGTTTGGTCTCGGTGTAGACCATCTTCGGGCCGTAGGTCTTGGTTTTCGGGTCGTAGAGTGGCCCATACTTGCCGGTTTCGGGGTTCCACGCTTCGCACTGCATCGGGGTGATCGCCAGGTCACGCGGGAACGACACCGCCACCACGCGCTTACGGTTGGCCGGGATGTTGACCAGCATGACCGTGTCCGAGCGCTCGCCGTCCGCGTCGTCGGTGCTTCCGGCGCCCATGTTGGCGTTGTCACCCAGCCGCGAGTCGAGACCGACGATCAAGAAGTCCTCGTCGCCGTACTGTCCGTTCGGGTCGCGGATGTCGCTGGAATTCTGGTCGAGCGCGCTGATCGTATTCAGTCGGGCGTTTTTCGACGTGCTCCATTGCCATGCCCCGCCGGTCATCGCGAGGGCCAGCACGGCAGCCAGGGCGGCCGTCGACCGTGCGGCGACCAGCAGTGGCCGGCGCCTGCGTTTGGGATCCTCGGCTCTGGTCTCCGGAGCCAGGTCTTTCGGGTCGTCGTCGTTCGGGTAATCGGCGGCCTCGAGGGCCCGAAGCTCGGCGACGGCGTCCAGGGAGTAGGCGAGGTCGTCGATCACCTGCGTTGTCTGCAGCTCGATCGGCAGGCCAGGCTCGGCGCCGGTGGGCTCGACCTCCGGGTCCTCCGGAGCGGCGCGGTGATGGACCGGCCGGCTGGGGGCACCGATTTTGGCGATCAGGTCGGCGACGCTGACGCCGCCGCCGGTGTGGGATCCGCCGCGGTCGGTGTCGTCCTCGCGCGGTTCGACGGGCTCGAATGCGGCCTCGGGCTGCCAGCGGTGAAGGTTGTCGTCGGCCGGGGGGACAAAGAATCGCTCCCAGGGAGCGGCACCCAACGGCCTGGGGTCAGGCGCGATCGGATAGGCATGCGCCCCGCCCGGGCCGTGCCGACCACTACGAGTGGCGTCGTTCTCGGCGTCACTCATGTCGTACCGGCCTCCGAAGCTCTGATCCAGTCGTCAGCGTGCTCGTGCGTAATGTCAGCGCAGTGCCGCGCGCATTGCGACCTCTGCGGCTGGTGCCAACCAGTTTTTGTCACCGCTGGTGCAGCGGCACGAAATCGATCCGCCACCCAAGCGCACGCAACAAAGCCCACATCGTACTGACTTATCGGTCCAGACGCGATTTCGAGCCGTCGGCTCAGCCCCCGGAGTGCATGACGTCGGCGCCCGCCGGCACTGTGCAGTCGTCCGGGTCGGTCAGCCAACCTTCCGGCAGCACCACCCGGGCCGGCGAACCCTGCCGGCCGCGAGGGCCCGTCGCCTCGTCCGGGAACGGCACGGTGCCGTCCAGCCGGTCGAGCAGGTAGTCCAGTTCCTCAAGCGTCTTGACCATCGCCAGCGCCCGGCGTAACTCGGAGCCGGCC
>NZ_LZMB01000171.1 GCF_001673555.1 Mycobacterium sp. 1165178.9
ACCAGACCCGGTTGACGACGTCGGCGAGTAGTTCGACGTTGTGGCTGATGATCACCAGGCCGCCGGTGTGCGCGCGCAGGAAATCCCGCAGCCAGCCGATGGAATCCGCGTCCAGGTGGTTGGTCGGCTCGTCGAGCAGCAGCGTGGTCGACGAACCCGACGTTCCCGCCCCGCCTTCCGACGCGGCGAAAAGGATGCGCGCCAGTTCCACTCGGCGGCGCTGCCCGCCGGACAGGGTGCGCAGCTGCTGCGTCAGCACCCGTTCCGGCAGGCCGAGACTCGCGCAGATGCGGCTCGCTTCGCTTTCCGCGCCGTAGCCGCCCAAGGCTACGAAACGCTCCTCCAGCTGCCCGTACCGGCGGATCGCGCGGTCGCGGGCGTCATCATCGGCGACCTCGGCCATCAGCGCCTGCTGCTTTTCCAGATCGGTCAGCAACACATCGAGTCCGCGGGCCGACAAAACCCGGTCGCGGGCTAGCACATCGAGATCGCCCTCTTTGGGATCCTGTGGTAGATAACCGATTTCGCCGGCGCGGTTGATCGCCCCGGCATAGGGTTCGGTCTCCCCCGCCAGGATGCGCAGGGTGGTCGTCTTACCGGCGCCGTTGCGGCCCACCAGCCCGATGCGGTCGCCCGGCTGCACGCGCAGGTCGGGACCGTCGGGTGAGAGCAGAATGCGCGCACCAGCGCGGACCTCGAGGTCCGTGGCCGTGATCACGATCGCTCTCCTTGTTGAAAAATCGCCTATTTGTCGTCGGTGAACACCGGCGGTCGTCGTTCTGCGCGCGCGGCAACCGCTTCTTCGAAGTTGGCGGTGAGCAGGCGGACGAAAAGCTGTCCCAAGCCTTCGGCTTGCATGTGCCCTTCCAGGCTACCGGCGTCCAGTCCACTCCACAGCGTGCGCTTGGTCAACTCGATGCCCGGCCGCGAGAAGGCCGATATCCGCGCGGCGATCGCGTAGCAGGTGTCCAGCAGCTGCTCTCCGGGCACCTGGCAGGACACCAGACCGATGCGCTCGGCCTCCTCCGCGGTGATGTCGCGACCGGTCAGCATGATCTCGAAGGCGCGTGACGAGCCGATGGCCCGCGGCAACAGGTACGACAGGCCCAGTTCGCTGGCCGTCAGCCCGTTGTTGATGCCGGCGGCGCGAAAGTACGCGCTGGTCGAGGCCACCCGGATGTCGGCGGCCAGGGCCAGGCACAAGCCGCCGCCGATGGCCGGGCCGTTGACCGCGGCGATCACCGGTTGGTGCAACCGGCGCAGCGCCAGGATGACCTCGTCGAGGATCTCCATGGAACGCAGCGCATAGGTGGGGCGGGTCAGCCCCTCGACGTGGGGCACCGAGCCCGCGGACTTGTGATCGGCGCCGGAGGAAAAGCCGCGGCCCGCCCCGGTCAGCACGACCACCCGCACCGAATTGTCGTAGGTGACCTTTTCCAGGGCCTCTTTGAGCGGAAGCATGACGTCGAACGCCATCGAGTTCATCCGCTCGGGCCGATTCAGGGTTATCAGCGCGACGCCGGGCCGCGGGTGATCTACCAGTACCAAACTCACCCATGCAACCTAGCGCGTAGCTAACCGTGGCTCCGCGCGCAGCGCGCTATGGGCTTGTGCGGCATGCCGGGCCTCGGCGGTCCCTAGACTTCCGAGACGTCGAACGCACGGACTTGCTGGACCAGATCCTCCAGGGCGGCCGGTGGCAGGGCTCCGGGCTGGTTGAACAGGAGTTTGCCCTTCTTGAAGGCCATCAGCGTGGGGATGGACCGGATCTGGGCGGCCGCGGCCAGCTGTTGCTCGGCCTCGGTGTCGACTTTGGCGTGCACGATGTCGGGGTGTTTCTCCGCCGACGCCGCAAAAGTTGGACCGAACTGGCGGCACGGACCGCACCAGGACGCCCAGAAGTCGACGAGCACGATGTCGTTGCCCTCGATGGTTTCGTTGAACTTCTCAGCGGTGAGATCAAGTGTTGTCACGTTTGCGGTAACGCCCGGCGCCGACTTGGTGTTCCCCGATGGGCCACACGTTCGGAATACGGCTGTCGGCGTACGCGCAGCTACCTCCGCACAGCGCCCCACCCGGCCGTCGCTGGTTACGGTTGCGTACGTTTTCCCGCGTCGGACAGACTGTGCCTGATGATCCACCGTCTCGAGGACCAGTGAGGGAATCGCCTTGAGCCACTACATCGCTAACGTTCGTGATATCGAGTTCAACCTTTTCGAGGTTCTCGATGTCGGCGCCGTCCTGGGCACCGGCGGCTACAGCGACCTCGATGAGGACACGGTCCGCACCATTTTGGCCGAAGCCGCGCGCCTCGCCGAAGGTCCGGTGGCTGAAACCTTTGCCTTCGCCGACCGCAACCCGCCGGTATTCGACCCCGCCGAGCACAAAATCAGCGTGCCGGACGAGCTGGTCAAGACGGTGGCGGCGCTCAAGGAGGCCGGCTGGTGGCGGCTGGGTCTGGCCGAAGACATCGGCGGCATGGCCGCCCCGCCGCCGCTGGCGTGGGCGGTCAACGAAATGCTCATCTGCGCCAACCCTTCGGCGAATTTCTTCAATCTGGGCCCGGTCATGTCGAACGCGTTGTACGTCGAGGGCAACGAGCAGCAGCGGCAATGGGCCGCTCAGGGCGTGGAGCGGGGCTGGGCGGCCACCATGGTGCTCACCGAACCAGACGCGGGCTCCGATGTCGGCGCCGGCCGCGCCAAAGCCATCGAACAACCCGACGGCACATGGCACATCGAGGGTGTCAAGCGCTTCATCTCCGGGGGCGACGTCGGTGACACCGCCGAGAACGTCTTCCACCTGGTGCTGGCCCGTCCCGAGGGCGCCGGTCCGGGCACCAAGGGGCTGAGCCTGTTCTACGTGCCCAACTTCTTGTTCGATCCGGACACCTTCGAACTGGGCCCACGCAACGGGGTCTACGTGACCGGCGTGGAACACAAGATGGGCATCAAGTCCTCCCCCACGTGCGAATTGACGTTCGGCGCAACGGATGTGCCCGCTGTCGGCTACCTGGTCGGCGGCGTGCACCGGGGCATCGCGCAGATGTTCACCATAATCGAGCACGCGCGCATGACGATCGGCGTCAAAGC
>NZ_LZMB01000172.1 GCF_001673555.1 Mycobacterium sp. 1165178.9
ACTCGCGCATCAGCCGGCCCGATTCGTCGAGGACCGCTTCTAGTCGCGCGATCGCGCTGCCCGGGCGGGCGGCCGCCTGACGCAGTCGCGGGACCGCGACATCGGTCCGCGCCGCCACCGCGGCCTTCAACAGTTCTGACTTGTTCGGGAAGTAGTTGTAGAGGCTTGCACTGGTCACATTCGCGGTGCGGGCGATCTCACGAATCGTCGCGCGGGTATAGCCCGCCTCACCGACACAGCGCATCGCCGCGGCGATGATTCGCGCCCGGGTCTGCTCGCCGTCGGCGCCCACCGGGCGGCCCAGTTGCGGCGGAGTGACAGTCATGGTGCCTCGGGGGTTTGTCGGTCACGCACCGGGCACCTCCGCGCCAACAACAAATCGATCGTCCGATTATATTCAATTCGTCGGCGCCATCGGTCGGCGGACGGGATGCGATCAGTGGAGGCAGCACCGTGATTCGGACGCAGCGCGGGCGGCCGGTCGGTGCCAGTGGCGAAAAGACTCGCCAGCGGATCATCGTCGCCACCATGCGGTGCGTGGCCGCGGCGGGGTACGCGCGGGCAACGATTCGTGAGATCGCCCGCACCGCGAATGTGACCAGTGCAAGCCTCTACAACTACTTCCCGAACAAGTCCGAGTTGTTAGACGCCACCGTCAGCGAGATGGACCAGATCGCGCTTCCCAGGCTGCGGGCGGCCGCCCGCCCGGGCAGCGCGATCGCGCGACTAGAAGCGGTCCTCGACGAATCGGGCCGGCTGATGCGCGAGTACCCCGACCTGGCGGCGTTCGAGTGGGTGCTCCGGGCGGAGAACGCGATCGCCGTCGATGCCACGGCGGCGGGCGGGTTTAAGGCGTTCCGCGAAATCATCGACGGCATCGTCGAGGACGCTGTCCGCGAGGGCGGGCTCGCCGGCCGTGCCGACCGGGGTGGTGTTGCCGAGGCGATCTACGCGCTGATCTACGGCCTGACGGAGTTGGCGGCCACGCTGCCGCCCGAGGAGTATCACGCGGCGCTCGGGTCGGCGAGGCAACTGATCCGGGGCACGCTGCTTGCCCGAGGCACTAGCCCCAGGTAACCGACCAGCGGTGTGCCGCGCCCTTGATATGATCAAGCGATTGATTATAAGGTCGAGGCCACGAGAGGAACCCGAGGCCGTGACCGAGACCGTTGGGCAGGCGCTGGACGTCGACGCGCTGCGACGCAAGTACGCCGAAGAACGCGCGCGCCGTATCCGCGCGGACGGCATTGCACAGTACGTCGAGATGGCCGGCGCGTTCGCCCGATACGCCGACGACCCGTGGGTGGACGGGGAGCTGGTCCGCGAGCCGCTCACCGACGAGGTGGACGTCGCCATCGTCGGGGCGGGATTCGGCGGGCTGTTGACCGGGGCGCGGCTGCGACAGCTCGGCGTCGCACGCGTGAGGTTGATCGACCGGGCGGCCGACGTCGGCGGCACCTGGTATTGGAACCGCTATCCCGGAATCGCATGTGACGTCGAGTCGTACGTGTACATGCCCCTGCTCGAGGAGTTGGGGTACACCCCAACCGAAAAGTATGCGAAGGGCCCGGAGATCTTTGCGCATTGCCGGCGCATCGCCGAGCACTTCGACCTCTACCGTGACGCCTGCCTGCGGACCGAGGTGCGGGAAATCCGTTGGGATTCGGCCGGATCGCGCTGGATCATCCGCACCGACCGGGGCGACGAAATGCGCGCCAGGTTTGTCTCGATGGCCAACGGCTATCAGGCCAGACCGAAGTTGCCGGGTATCGAAGGACTCGGCGCCTTCCGCGGCCATGCGTTTCACACCAGCCGCTGGGATTATGCCTACACCGGAGAAAACCTGCAGAATTTGGCCGACAAGCGCGTCGGCATCATCGGAACGGGTGCCACGGCGATCCAGTGTGTACCGCACCTCGCCGCTGCCGCGCAGCGGCTCTACGTCTTTCAGCGCACCCCGTCCTCAGTGGACGTCCGGGCCAACCGCGCCACGGACCCGCAGTGGGCCAACACTTTACGGCCCGGCTGGCAGCGCGAGCGGATTCAGAACTTTCAGATCCTCACCGCCGGAGGCCAAGCCGACCAGGATCTGGTCGCCGACGCCTGGACGAGCATCACCCGCAAACTGCCGGTCATGCGTCAGAATCCGGACGACCTTTCCGATCCCGAACAGCTCGGCCGCGACATCGAGCTGGCCGACTTCGCCAAGATGGACGAGATCCGGGCGCGCGTCGCCGCGATCGTCTCCGATCCCGCCACCGCGGAGGCGCTCAAACCGTGGTACGGATACTTCTGCAAACGGCCCTGTTTCCACGACGAGTATCTGCAGACGTACAACCGGGACAACGTCACCCTGGTCGACACCCGGGGCCTCGGGGTGCAGCGCATCACCGAAACCGGTGCGGTGGTCGACGGCGTGGCCTACGAGCTCGACTGCCTCATCTTCGCAACGGGTTTCGAGGTGGGCACCGACTACTGCCGCCGCACCGGATTCGAGCTGATCGGCCGCGACGGCGTGTCGCTCTCCGAGCACTGGAACGACGGCGTGCGCACCTTCCAAGGCCTGTGCACGACCCGGTTCCCGAACTGCTTCATCGAAAGCATCGCCCAGGCCGGGTTGACGGTGAACTTCCCCTATCTGCTCGACGTGCAGGCCGGCCACGTCGCCTGGATCATCGCGACCGCACTCGCGCAAGACATCACCGAAATCGAGGCCGCGCCGGCCGCCGAAGCCGCCTGGGTCGACACGGTGGTGGCCCGGTCGGTGGCGAGCGCTGAGCGTGCCAAGACGTGTACGCCCGGCTACTACAACCGGGAAGGCAAGGCCGACGCCAAGACTCGGCAGGGCAGCTTCTTCTTCGGCGCACCCACCGAGTACGCCGACATTCTGCAGCAGTGGCGCGCCGACGGGGACCTGGAAGGCCTGCTGGTCCGCCGCGCCGGGGACGGACCGTGACGAGTCGAAAAGCACGACGGCTCTATGCCATTGGGCGGATTCGGGCGGCCACCCGGCGTCGGCGCGGACCGAAGGTGGCCATCATCGGCGCCGGCTTCGGCGGGCTCGGCGCGGCCGTCGCGCTGCGCCGCGCGGGCATCGACGATCTGGTGATCATCGAGGGCGGCGATGGCGTCGGCGGCA
>NZ_LZMB01000173.1 GCF_001673555.1 Mycobacterium sp. 1165178.9
CGGCGGCCGGTACGCCTTGCAGACGATGTGCGAGGGCGGCGGCATGGCCAACGCGACGATCATCGAGCGGTTGTGAGCCGGCCAATGTCTCCTCACACCACCTCGGACATCTTCGTCGTCGGCGGCACCGGAGCCCAGGGCATGCCTGTCATCCGCGCGCTCGTCGCCGACAAGAAGTACTCGGTTCGGTTTCTCACCCGCGACGTCGGCAGCCGGCGAGCCAGGGAATTGTCCCAACTGGAAAACGTCTCGCCGTGGAGGGATCCTTCGCCGACGAAGCGACGCTGCGTGAGGGATTCCGCGGTTGCGATGGAGCCTTCGTCAACATCGACGGGTTCAACACCGGCGAGAAGAGCGAGACCTACTGGGCAATCCGCAGTTACGAGATCGCCATCGAAGAAGGAGTCAGGTTCTTCGTGTACGGAAACCTCGACTACGGGCTGAAGAAGGCGGGATACGACTCTCGGTTCCGCACCGGTCATTACGACGGCAAGGGCCGCGTTGGCGAGTGGATCCTGTTCCAGAATCAGGTGAATCGCGATCGGATGGGCGCTGCGTTGTTCACCTCGGGTCCCTACATCGAGATGGTGATCTCGCCGGGTACGCCGATGACGCCCACCGTGGAGGACGGCGTCCTGACATGGCGTGTTCCTCTCGGCGACGGGGCGGTGCCGCACGTGTCGCTCGAGGACTGCGGTTACTATGTGCGTTGGCTTTTCGACCATCCCGAGCGGGCGAACGGCATGGACCTCGAGGTCGCTGTCGACGATGTCGCCTACGCCGATCTCGCCGCGGCGTTCGAGAAGGTCACCGGGCATCCGGCGCGGTACGTCGACACCGACCTGGACACGTACTGGCGAAACGGTCCACTCAGCGTCATCGCCGACGCGCCCGCCGGTTACAACGCCGACCGCAAAGACAAGAGCACGATGAACGTACGGGACAACTTCACCGGCTTCTGGAATCTCTGGAAACACCGAGTGGTCAAACGGGATTATGGGCTGCTGGATGAGATCCACCCGAACCGGATCAGGAGTGCCGAGGAGTGGTTCAGGCGTCAAGATCAACTTGCGCGGGAGCTGGGTGGGGGCTCCCTTTGGGAGCGGATCCAACCGGAGAATCGAACTCCGATACTCAAGATCGGCGAGGACCAGCGGCAAGGGAAGCTGTAGCCGACGATGTCCACCTCCAATCCACGCGAGATTCCCTTCGACGGCGTGCGGGTGCGCTACGACAGCGCCAAGAGCTATGACGAGCTACTCGCGGCGCTGCTCGCCGACATCGGCGAGCAGCCGGTGCCGATCAACGAGATCGCGGCGAGCACCAGCGACTGGCAGTCGTATCAGGAACGCGTCGAGTCTCACGTCGGCCCAAGCGGATTCATGCTGTTCGGCACGGTCGACCACGGCGCCTGGATCACCAAGGCCGACATCGACCGCAAGGCGTTGCGGGTGATTCTGGGTAATCCGCTGATCGCGATCACCATGCTGCGCCATGACGTGACGGCCGGCTTGTTCGCCCCGGTCGAGATGCTGTTACTCGAGGAGGACGACGGTCACAGCAGCCTGACCTACATCAAGCCGTCGTCGCTGATGGTCGTCGAGTCCAATCCCGAATTGTCTGACGCCGCTGGGCGACTCGACGCAAAGCTCGCCGCGCTGGCTGAAAAGGTGACCGGCGCGCCGTGATGCGACTTGGTCAGCGCGGCCGGAGAGAGTGGGCGCTGGCTGGATAAGCCGGGTACACACGGCGGGTGGCCTCCACCCTTATCTAATGCGGGAAACCGTACCGTCAAGCGGGCTTAGAACTTTACCGCGAGGTCTTGCCGGGCCAGCCTGCGAACGCCCCAGAAGTAGGTGACGAAGGGCATGGTGCACCACAAAAGGTTCAGAACTACAAACTTGATCCACATCTCGACCGGACTGGTCATGCTGTGCAGATTGTTGGCGATCTCTACCCCGAAATAGATCGCTGGCAGCGTGACCTCCACGATCATCCCGCCCATGATGAGGGAGAGTTGAGTGCTGCTGAACCGCTTGCCGTTACGGAAGAACTGGACCATCGCATACGCCTCGAACAGTCCGACGAAGAAGGCGATCCACTCGAGAACGACAACGAGCGGGTCACCATTGAGGTAGCGGGCGTCGCCCCCAAGCAGGATGGGCGCCCACATGTACGTCCACAGCGCGCCATGCTGGACACCGTTTCTGATCTGGTCGAAGAACAAGAGCCACGGCAGTTCCCAGATGAATCGTGGAATCAGGGCGATGAATACCCAGACGATGACCATCGCACTAAGACGTTCCGCTTTGGTGCGATCACGTTGTCCGGGAAGGGGTAGCCACGGCAGCGCGAGCGCGGTCAAGAAACAGCCCACGACGAAGACGACCAGTGTGGTGGAGGCGACGACGTGGGATACCCCGGCATGAAACTCGAGGTACCAGAACACGATGTGGACGACGAAGAAGAATGCGAGAACGCCGAACAGCGACTTTTGCAGTGACGAGAACCCGGGCTTCGCCGTTGAAGCCTCCTTGTCGTCGGCACTGATCGTCTCAGTCATAGGTTCGGCTTTCGAGAGGTTAGCTGCACGACCAAAGCATGGCACATGCCATGTTTTGGTGGCAAGGGCCGCTTCTTCGCCATCCGTCGGTGAGCGTCTCGCGCTGACGAGCAGGGAACTTCGAGCAGTGTCTTAAGCTCTTTTCGATGAGACGACGCACTAAGCAGGGCGGATCGGGGCGGTGACTGCGGGCAGACGCACCGCTCCGCGTCGCCCTGCCGCTGGGCGACAGCAGCGGGGGGACCGGACCCGAGAGCTGCTGATTGACGAGGCGGTTCGCTGCATTCGGGAGGAGGGCTTCTCGGCAGCGAGTGCTCGGCACATCATTGAACGCGCCGGCATGAGTTGGGGTGTCATTCAGCATCACTTCGGAGATCGGGACGGTCTGCTCTCCGCCGTCATAGAAGATGCTGTTGACCGTCTCGTCGCATCGCTTGAGGTATTGGCCGACCCTGAGCGCGTAATGGGCACCGAAGACTTGGTGCGGTCGACGTGGGAAGCATTCGCCAATCCAAAGGCCATGGCAGGATTGGAGATTCTCATTGCGGCCAAGAACCTGCGTGGCGGGCTTGGTGGACAACACATGCAACGTCTCGGCGCGGCCCTGGCGGCGTTGATCGCTCGTCTGAATACCGGGACAGACCGTGAACATGGCGTCGCTTTAGGCATGCTGCTGTGGACAACACCTGTGGCGATGATGCTCGCCGAAATGTTCGCCACGCCTCCGCTAACCATCACTGATGCCCAGAAGGCAGTAGCCAAACTCATCGACGAACATCGCTAGCGTCGGCTTCGATGACTCATTGCTCGCGGCGAATCATTAGCTCGGCCGCCACGGCTGCCGGGATTCCGTTGGGGTTTGACCGTCAACCTCGAGCCTTGGATGACAGGGTTTAACGTTTCACAATTGCGTTGTGGCGCTAGGCGCATACTCCTCGCCCAGCGGACCGCAGCGGATATCGAAACGCTCCCGGACCGTGTCCAGAACACGGCGGTGGCGTTCGCGTTCCCGGCGGTGCATGAGCATGAACCGCGCCAGGCCCGGCAAGCGGCGCGGTAGCGGGTACCAGTTATCGAAATCCAGGCCGTTTTCGCTAAATACGCTACGGGGAACCTCGTCGTAGATCAGGCCGAGGTTGTGCTGGACGAGCGCGAAGAGCACGTACGGAAATGCCAGCGGTGCCTTCTGCCTCAGATTCTTCCAATCGACTTCGTAGAGCGGGAGCTCACTGAGCTTGTCCAACAACAGCAGATGGCCCAGGAAATACCCCATGAACGCGGGCAAGTGCAGTATTGCCGATTGCACGTTGATGGAAACGATTGCGCCGCTGGGCGAAACGTAAGGCTCGTACGAGTCTTCATCGGGGAATTTGACGTATCCCGTGCAGTTGACGATCCAGCTGCCCGGTTGAATCGTCTTGGTCGATCCGCTCCGGAACACCAACTCGGTCGTGTCATTGCGGTCGACCGCATCCTGGAAATAGTCCATGACGACATCGTTCAGCCCCGCGGAGATCGTGCGGTTTTCGGCCTCGGACAGCACTCCCAACACGAAGTTGTCCGCCTGGGTGGTCAGGAAGGTGCCATGGCATTCCCGGTACCAACCTTGGACGTCTGATTCGTTCGTGCCGTCATATCGGCGACTGAGCCGTGTGGCGATGGCGCTCGGCGGTGTGCCCTTCCACCACCGCGAGGCGCCGCTCGGAAACAAGCTGTCGCGTCTGGAGAAGAACGTTCCGTGGCCGGCTACGAGGTTTACCTCGCGGCCGGGGTAGGTGGTGATCAACGCGTGCGCAGTGTCCATCGCGGTTTTTCCGCCGCCGACGATCCACACCGGTGCATCGCTTTCGCTGATGTCGCCCGCCCGGACGTCGCAGTAGTCGGGCGACACGGAATGGACGCGGGTGCTGGAGATATCGAGCGGTTCGTTCGGCGTGATTCCCAGGCCGAAGGCTTTGATCAATCGCTTGGCCTCGACAACGAGCGTCCGGCCGTCGGCAGCCCTAGCGGTGACCCGCACGATTCCGTTCGCTTCTTCCTCCGACTGGAAGTCCCAGCCGAAGTACTCGTCCACCTGCACGCGTTGCCTTATCACGTCCACGCAGTGCTGAAAATGGTCCAGCACTTCGCCTTTGGTCGCCAAGTAGGAGTGGTCCTTGCCGATGGTCCACCCGATGTTGCCCGCGGTGAACATCGGATGCGGTTGATGCAGGCGGACATACGGGTACACATCGACCCACATGCCGCCGGCGCGCGGCCGACGATCGATCAGGATCACCTTGTTGTCCCGCGACAGGTATCGGCTCGCGGCGAACAGAGCATTCAGCCCGGCGATGCCTGCTCCGACGATGCACACGTCGCAGGTTTCTACCGGTGGGGGCTGGGACGCGGACATCTGACCACCTTTCCTTGCACCGGTAACAAGTATGTGCCCGCGCCACGCAGCGGCGATAGCGTAATCGAGTACCCGAAGCCGAGCGGTTAGCTCATCGCGACGCTGCCGAATCGCGGCTACCTGCGGCGTCGGCATGCTCCGGCGATCCAAAACGGGCTCGGCGGTCCGCGGTCGACGCTGGCGAGCTTGGCTGACATCCGTCATTGACGACCGTCAGCGAGTGGCGTAGGGTGCGTGCATGCAGTCACCACGGGCGCCGTCCGCGACCGAGTCGCCGGCCGGGGGCGTCCGCGAGGCGCGACGGCTGGAAACCCGCGCCCGCCTGTTCGACGCGGCGCTGGCCGAGATCTCGCGGCGCGGCGTGGCCGCTGCCGATGTCAGCGCGATCGTTGCCGATGCCGGCGTGGCCCGGGGGACGTTCTATTTCCACTTCCCAACCAAGGAGCACGTCCTCATCGAGGTGGAGCGCCTCGAGGAGACCCGAATCATCAGCGAACTCGGCGACGCCACGGGCGATCTGGCCTCGGTGCTCTCCCAGCTGGTGCATCACGTGCTCCGCGCCGAAAGTCGGCTGGGCGAAGCGGTTTTCCGGGACATGCTGGGATTGCACTTCTCCTCGACCCGTCCGGTCGAAGAGGAGTTCGCCCAGCACCCGGTCGGCCAATTCCTGGTCGGAGTCATTAGTCGAGCCCAAGACGCGGAGCAGGTCGACTCCGGCGTCGACGCGGCCGAACTCGCGACGTTCTTCCTCACCGGACTCTTCGCGCTGCTGGCCACCGGGGCCCACGATGCGGCGCTGTTAAGCCGTTATGTGACAACGATTGTCAAAGGAATGGAGAAGCGATGAAGCGCACCGGCATCGAGGGCTACCGGGACTTCTTGACCGAGCGTGACGGCGAGGCCGATCTGCTCAACAGACGGCTGGCCAATCGCGAGCAGTTCTTCAACGACCTGGAAGCGAATCCCATTCGGTCAGCCCATCCCGCCGACCGAGCCACCTTCCTGCGCAACCTGCGCCGCCGGCGCCCCGAACCCGGCCTCGATCCGAAGATGCTTTTCCTGCTGGCAACCGCGAAGCTGAATCAGGCGGAGCGCTTCGGTGTGGGACTGGGTGAGACGTACGGGCGCAACAGCGACGAGAGCGTGCCGCCCGAGCGCGTCTACCTCGAGCTGGAAGAGCACTACCACACCCGGCTGCTGGCCTACGCGCTCGACGTATTCGATCTGACCTTCCAGGTCGTCCCGCCGCCCTTCGTCATACGCCAGTTCGTCAAAGCGAACGTGTTCCTGCCTGAACGACTCGGTTTCTTGTTCGTCGGAGCCGCGGAGATGGCGGGATGCATCCTGTTCGACGAATTACGCCGCGCCGGAAGCAGGCTTTTCGCGGACGAACCGGAGGTCGCCGAACGCATCGAACTGCTCTACAGCGAAATCCTCACCGACGAGATCGGCCACGTCGGCTACTGCGCCTCGCGCTGCACATCCGGGGAGCGGGCGATCATGCGTCGAATCTACCCGCTCATCGGGCGAATGTTCGCCCGCCAAACCGCGGAGATAAGCCTGCTCATCGATCCAAAGGCGTTGCACGCGCGGCTGGATCGCCCCTTCGATGTCGAGGAACTCACCGCCGACCTGAACAACGAGACCTATCTCGTCACACACCCCTGACG
>NZ_LZMB01000174.1 GCF_001673555.1 Mycobacterium sp. 1165178.9
CCGCCGACCGACCAGATCAACGCCGGGTGCTACGTCTTCTCGCGCGCGATGATCGACCGGATTCCGCGCGGCCGCGAGGTCTCGGTGGAACGTGAGGTGTTCCCTGCGCTGCTCTCCGATCCCGGCGTGAAGGTCTGCGGCTACGTCGACGCCAGCTACTGGCGCGACATGGGTACGCCGGAGGACTTCGTCCGCGGCTCGGCGGATCTGGTGCGCGGCATCGCCCCGTCGCCGGCGCTGCACGGCCACCGCAGTGAACAGCTGGTGCACGACGGCGCGGCGGTGTCGCCGGGCGCGGTGCTGATCGGCGGCACGGTCGTCGGGCGGGGAGCCGAGATCGGCCCCGGTGTCCGGCTGGACGGCGCGGTGATCTTCGACGGCGTCAAGGTCGAGGCGGGCAGCGTGATCGAGCGTTCGATCATCGGCTTCGGCGCCCGGATCGGCCCGCGGGCGCTGATCCGCGACGGCGTGATCGGCGACGGCGCCGACATCGGGGCGCGCTGCGAGTTGTTGCGCGGCGCCCGCGTTTGGCCCGGTGTGTCCATTCCCGACGGCGGGATCCGCTACTCGTCCGACGTCTAGGCGGCTTGGGGTCTCCCCTCCTGTTCGCCGTGAAGCTAGCCGCACATTCGAGGCCGAACGTGAAGCCAGCTTCACACTCAGCGGCTACCCGGTGCGCGTGGCCCGGGCGACCAAATAGGCCAGCGCGTAATCCGTCCCGTCGGGCAGGGCGTCGGCGGGCCACCACCGCAAGTCGTCCGACTCGTCGCTGATCGCGATCTGCGCGCCGGCCGGCGCGTGCGCGACGAACTGCAGATCCAGATGGCGGGTCGGCACGCCCAGCGAGCAGGTCACCGGGTGCACATGCAGCGCCGCCAGACGGGGTTCTATGCGCAGCGCGTCGATCCCGGACTCCTCGGTCGCCTCGCGCAGCGCGGCGGCGATGACGTCGGCGTCGTCATCGTCGCAGTGGCCGCCCAGCTGCACCCACCTTCCGAGGCGGGGATGCAAGGTCAGCAGCACCTGGCCGCCGGAGTGGTCGAGCACCAGCGTCGACGCGGTCACGTGGCCCGGCACGCACTCGCGCCGGCACGCATCGCTGCGGGCGTGCACGAACGCCAACACCGCGTGGCGCAACGAATCCTGGGCCGGGCCGGGTGGCTCCCAATTCGACAGCATCGCGATCGCCGACTCCCGAACGCTCATCGTGACCTGGTGTCGTGGATCAGTCCGGACAGCCGGGCACTGCGCGAGACGAGCGGGGCCGCGCGGACCCGCCCGGTTAGGAAGCGGACCACCGGCGCGGGGGTGTGCGCGGGGGTGTGGTAGCCGCCGCGGACCTTGTCGGGGGAGGCCGCCTTGCCGGCGAACTTCATGGGCTCAGTATCACTTGCGGATCAGCAGATCACCGGGGTCCGCCGGATCGCGCGGGCCGGCCGGTTCGGCGGCGTAGCCGATGGCGATGGCCCCCAACGGGTCCCAATCGGCGGGCAGCCCGAGCTCGGCGCGTACCAGGTCGGCGGCGAAGATCGTCGAGCCTATCCAGCAGCTGCCCAGCCCGCGTACCGCCAGCGCGACAAGCAGGGCCTGCACGGCCGCGCCGACCGCCACGGTGAACATGGTGTGCTCGGCGTCGGTGCGGGCGGCGTCGGGATAGAAGTGGGCGCCCTCTGGCACCAGAATCGGGATGACGACTTCTGGCGCGTCGTAGAGGATCTGGCCGCGCGCCACCCGGCGGTCGATCGAGTCGGGCGGCCGGCCGTCACCGGCGAGGTCGGCGCGCCACTTGTCCTTCATGCGATCCAGTAGCCGCGTCCGGGTGGCCCGGGTCCGGAGCCAGACGAACCGCACCGGGCGGGTGTGGTGCGGGGCCGGCGCGGTCAGCGCTTCGGCGACGGCGGCTTCCAGCAGATCCGCCGGCACCGGCTCGCCGCTGAACCGGCGCACCGATCGGCGCAGCAGTTGCGCCTCGCGGCGGCCGGCCTCGAGGGCTTCGGCGGTACCGAGCCAGAACAGGTCCTCGGTGCCCGGCCGGAGCAACTGCCGCGCCGTCGACCCGTCGTCGGTCACGGACATGCCGCGCACCACCGCCACCGGCATCGCGGTCAGTTTCCCCTTGACCAGATCGGCGGCCGCGGCGATCTCGTCGGCCACCGCCACCTCGGTGACCAGCAGCTCGTTGCCGTGCTGATCGACGGCCCCCGAATAGCCGTGCAGCACAGCCAGACCCGCGGCGCCGACGGCCGCGTCGGTCTGGCCGTTGCGCCAGGCGCGGCCCATCGTGTCGGTGATGACCACGGCGACCTCGACACCGAGGCGCTCGCGCAGCTCGGCCCGCAGTGCCGCGGCGCTGCCGTCCGGGTCGACCGGGAGCAGCGCCAGTTCGTCGCGCCCGACGTTGGATCCGTCCACGCCCGCGGCGGCCTGCACCAGGCCGATCCGGTTCTCGGTGATCAGGGTTCGGCCTTTGCGGGCCAGCACCCGGACGGCTTCGTCGTCGACCAGCTTGCGCCTCAGTCGGTCGCGCTCCTCGGGATCCTGCGGCGCAGGCACCAGCCGGCCCTCGCACTTGGATACCGCCTTGCTGGTGACCACGACGACGTCGCCGTCGCGCAGCCATGGAGCGGCCGCGGCGACGGCCGCGCCCAGATCGTCGCCCGGCCGGAATTCGGGCAGCCCGGCGACGGGCAGGATTTCGATCGCGGCGGCGGTGCCGTGCTCGCCGGGCGCGGGGGTCATGGGGTCACTCCCGCCAGGTCGAGCCCGGCCCTGACCATCTCGGCCGTCGCCTTGGGGTCGGTCATCACCAGCGGCACCGAGCGCACCGCGATGCCGTCGACGTCTGCGCGGTCGTCTTCGCTCACCAGCCAGCCGTCCAGGATGCCGGTGTCCCGTCGCGCGCCGTAGTGCCGGGCGACCGCCTCGGCGGTGGACTCGATCCCGATCACCGACAGGCAGGCATCGGCCATGCCGCGCAAAGGCTTTCCACCGATGATCGGCGAGTAGCCGACGATCGGTGCGCTCGCGGCGCGCAACGCGCCGCGAATGCCGGGGACGGCCAGGATCGCGCCGACGCTCACCACCGGGTTGGAGGGCGCCAGCAGGATGACGTCGGCGTCCGCGATGGCCGCCGTGGCATCAGTTGTGGCGGCCGCCTTTTCGGCGCCGACGAATGCGAAGCTGTGCGTGGGCACC
>NZ_LZMB01000175.1 GCF_001673555.1 Mycobacterium sp. 1165178.9
GTGACCTGCTCGCCGGGACGCAGATAGCGGTGGTAGGTCTGCTCGCAGTTGGTCGCGACCACACCGATGTAGCCGGCGTCGTCGAACAACTTCATGATCGGGCCCATGGGGTCGTCGGTCGGGCGTTCGCCACCCAGCCCGAACATGGTCCACACCTGAATCATGGCCGGCGGCGCGACGATTCCGGGATGACCGGCGGCCTGGGCGGCGGCCTCGTCGACGTAGATCGGGTTGGCATCGCCGATCGCCTCGACCCAGTTGTTGATCGTCGGCTGGTTCACCGGATCCCGGGCGTCGCGCGGCGCAGCGACAACGGTGGCGGTGATTTCCGCAACCGCTTCCTTGATATCCGTCATCGAGGCACCCTCGGCACCTTGAGTCCGGACGCGGCGATCATCTCGCGCATCACTTCGTTCACGCCACCGCCGAAGGTGATGACCAGGTTGCGCTTGGTCTGCGAGTCCAGCCAGTTGAGCAGCTCGGCGGTGTCCGAATCGGCGGGGTTGCCGTACTTGCCGACGATCTCCTCAGCGAGGCGCCCGATGTACTGGATGCGTTCCGTGCCAAAGACTTTCGTCGACGCGGCGTCGGCCACGTTGATGTCCTCACCCGCGGCCGCCACCTGCCAGTTGAGCAGTTCGTTGATCCGCCACATCGCATGGATCTCGCCGAGCGCCCGCTTGACATCCTGGTGGTCGATCGGCGTCACGCCGTCACTACCCGGCTTGGAGGCCCACGCGTGCACCCGGTCGTAGATGCCGGCGGTGCGGCCGGCGGGGCCCAGCATGACCCGCTCGTTGTTGAGCTGAGTGGTGATCAGCCGCCACCCGGCGTTCTCCTCGCCGACCAGCATGTCGGCGGGCACGCGCACGTCGTTGTAGTAGGTGGCGTTGGTGTGGTGGGCACCGTCGGACAGGATGATCGGCGTCCAGGAGTAGCCGGGATCCTTGGTGTCGACGATCAGGATCGAAATGCCCTTGTGTTTCACGGCTTCCGGGTCGGTGCGGCAGGCCAGCCAGATGTAGTCCGCGTCGTGGGCGCCGGTGGTGAAGATCTTCTGCCCGTTGACGATGTACTCGTCGCCGTGGCGCACGGCGGTCGTCCGCAGGGAGGCGAGGTCGGTGCCGGCCTCGGGCTCGGTGTAGCCGATCGCGAAGTGAACCTCACCGGCAAGAATGGCCGGCAGGAACTTCTTCTTCTGTTCCTCGCTGCCGAACTGCTGCAGCACCGGACCGACGGTCTGCAGCGTCACCGCGGGCAGCGGCACATCGGCCCGATGCGCCTCGTTGACGAAAATCGACTGCTCGATGGGGCCGAAGCCCAAGCCGCCGAACTCCTTTGGCCATCCGACGCCGAGCTTACGGTCCTGGCCCATCCGCCGAATCACCGCGCGGTAGGCCTCGTTGTGCCGGTCCTGCTCCATCGCTTTCATCTCGTCGGACGAGATCAGATTCGAAAAGTATTCCCGTAGTTCCGCTTGCAGCTGGCGCTGCTCCGGAGTCAGGTCTATGAACATTGCGCTCCCACCAGATCGAGACGATGAGAAGAACCGCCCAGCAGCCGGGACAGGTCTTTGATCGTGGAGTAGTACCGGTGCATCGGATAGGTGATGTCCATCCCCATCCCGCCGTGCAGGTGATGGCAGATCTGCATGACCGGCGGCGCCTGCGACGTGATCCAGTAGCCGAGGACATCCAAGTCGTCTTGTACTTGCGGGGCCGATCCGCCCCTTTCCGACAGCCCCCAGGCAACCGACTTCGCCACTAAATTGATTGTGCGCGAGGCGATGTAGACCTCGGCGAGCTGGGCGGCGACGGTCTGGAAAGTCGACAGTGGCTTGCCGAACTGCTTGCGGTTGGCCACGTAGTCGGCGGTCAGGCGCAGTGCCCCGGCCACCAGGCCGTCGGCGTAGGCGCCGATGGCGGCCAGCGCCAACTGGTTGACCCGGGGCGCCGTCGCGCCCGCCAAGACGTCGGAGTCTTCGACCGCGACGTCGGCGAACGTGACCGTGTATTCCTCCGAGGCGTTCGAGGTCGGGGTTTGAACCATCTCGACGCCGTTGGCCTTCGATGACACGACGACGACCGCACTGTCGGCCGTAACGATGATCCAATCCGCTTGTTTGGCATAGCCGACGCCGACCTTGGTGCCCGACAACCGGCCGCTGGCGAAGGCGGTCGAGGGCCGGTCCGGCAGCGCGGCACCCGGCTCATTGAGTGCGGCGGTCAGCACGACGCCCTTGGCGACGCCGGCCAAAAACCGATCCTGCTGCTCGTCGGAGGCGAGGTCAAGCAGCGGCAGGACACCGAAACCCAGCGTCGCCAAGGCCGGCGTGATGGCGCCGTGGCGGCCGATCTCCGTGAGCACAGTGGTGACCTCCGGCAGACCCACACCGTCGCCACCGAGGCGCTCGGGCACCGGCAGTGCGGTCACGCCGCCGTTGACCAAAGCGTCCCAACTCAATTCACGCTCGAACACCGACGTGACGACATCGGCGACGGCCTGCTGCGTCGCGGTGAGGTCGAAGTCCATCAGGACGTCACCGCGGGCTTGCCGGCGTAGTCCACCTGCCAATGCTTGATGCCGTTGAGCCAGCCCGACCGCAACCGCTCGGGCTCACCGATCGGCTTGAGGTCCGGCATGTGATCGGCAACCGCGTTGAAGATCAGGTTGATCGTCATGCGGGCCAGGTTCGCACCGATGCAGTAGTGGGCTCCGGTGCCGCCGAAGCCGACATGCGGGTTCGGGTCGCGCAGGATGTTGAAGCTGTGCGGGTCTTCGAAGACCTCTTCGTCGAAGTTGGCCGACCGGTAGGACATCACCACCCGCTGGCCCTTCTTGATCTGCACGCCGCCCAACTCGGTGTCCTCGTTGGCGGTGCGCTGGAAGGCCGATACCGGGGTGGCCCAACGGATGATCTCGTCGGCCGTGGTCGACGGGCGCTCCTTCTTGAAGAGCTCCCATTGCTCGGGATTGTCGGCCATCGCGATCATGCCGTGGGTGATCGAGTTGCGAGTGGTCTCATTGCCCGCCACGGCCAGCATGACCACGAAGAAACCGAACTCGTCATCGGAGAGCTTCTCCCCGTCGATGTCGGCCTCGATGAGCGTGGTGACAATGTCGTCGGTGGGGTTCTTGCCTCGCTCTTCAGCCATGGCCATTGCGTAGGTGATGAGCTCCACCGATGACTGCGCGGGATCGACGTGGGCGTACTCGGGGTCGGTGCCGCCGGTCATCTCGTTGGACCAGCGGAACAGCTTGTCACGATCCTCCTGGGGAACGCCGAGCAGACCCGCGATGGCTTGCAAGGGCAGCTCGCACGACACCTGTTCGACGAAATCGCCGCTGCCCTCTTTCGCGGCGGTCTTGGCGATGTTCTGGGCGCGCTGGGCCAGTTCGGCTTCCAGCCGCCCGATGGCACGCGGCGTGAACCCACGGGAGATGATCTTGCGCAGCCGGGTGTGGTGCGGCGCGTCCATGTTGAGCATGACGCTGCGCTGCAGCTCGACCTGCTCCCGTTTCATCTCCGGCGGCCAGGTGGGGATGGCCCCGTTCATCCAGCTCGAGAAGATGTCGCTGCGCTTCGACACCTCCTTGACGTCGGCGTGCTTGGTGACGATCCAATATCCGTGGTCCTCGAACCCGCCGGCGCCATTCGGGATGTCAACCCAGTGGATGGGCTCTGCCTTACGCAGCTGGGCGAGCTCCTCGACGGGCAACCCGGCAAGGTTGACGTCGGGGTCAAGAAAGTCGAAGTCGGCGGGAATGTTGGGGGGTGCCATGTAGGGTGCGCTCCTTTTACAACACTAATTGCAACGTGTTCTAGTGCCAGTAAAACACGCCTCCTGCGCAGATAAAAGGCAGGTCACCATCCTCGCTTGTCAGAGTAATGAAACGTGTTCTAGCCTGACGGAATGGGTAACCCTGTCATCGTCGAAGCCACTCGTAGCCCCATCGGCAAACGGAACGGGTGGCTGTCCGGTCTGCACGCCACCGAGTTACTGGGGGCCACGCAGAAGGCTCTTGTGGAGAAGGCCGGCATCGACGCCGGCGACGTCGAGCAGATCGTCGGCGGCTGCGTCACGCAATTCGGCGAGCAGTCCAACAACATCACGCGCGTCAGCTGGCTCGTCGCGGGCCTGCCGGAGCACGTGGGTGCGATGACCGTGGACTGCCAGTGCGGCAGCGGCCAGCAGGCCAACGGCCTGGTCGCCGGTCTTATCGCGGCGGGTGCGATCGACGTCGGCATCGCCTGCGGGATCGAGGCCATGAGCCGCGTCGGGCTCGGCGCGAACGCGGGTCCCGACCGCACCGTCCTGCGGCCGTCGTCGTGGGACATCGACCTTCCCGACCAGTTCACCGCGGCCGAGCGGATCGCCAAGCGGCGCGGCATCACTCGTGACGAGATCGACGAGTTCGGCCTGGCGTCCCAGACCAAAGCCAAGCAGGCGTGGGAAGAGGGCCGTTTCGATCGTGAGATCTCCCCGATCGAGGCCCCGGCGCTCGACGAGAACAAACAACCGACGTCCGAGCGCGTCACCATCAGCCGCGACCAGGGCCTGCGCGACACCACGCTGTCGGGCCTCTCCGCGCTTAAGCCGGTCCTCGAGGGCGGAATCCACACGGCGGGAACGTCGTCGCAAATCTCCGACGGCGCGGCGGCCGTGCTGTGGATGGACGAGGACAAGGCCAAGGCGCTTGGACTGCGGCCGCGGGCCCGCATCATCAGCCAGGCGCTGGTCGGGGCCGAGCCGTACTACCACCTGGACGGCCCGGTGCAGTCGACGGCGAAGGTGCTGGAAAAGGCCGGGATGAAGATGGGCGACATCGACATCACCGAGATCAACGAGGCGTTCGCCTCGGTGGTGCTGTCGTGGGCACGGGTGCACGACCCGGACATGGCCAAGGTCAATGTCAACGGCGGGGCCATCGCGCTGGGGCACCCGGTCGGCAGTACCGGCAGCCGGCTGATCACCACGGCGCTGCACGAGCTGGAACGCACCGACCAGACCACCGCGCTGATCACCATGTGCGCGGGCGGCGCCCTGTCGACCGGCACGATCATCGAGCGCATCTAGCGTTCGATCGTTGTCAGTTGTGAGCGTCTCCGACGACAGCCGCATCGCCGCGGCGCAGACCTACATCGACGCGTTGGTCAACCACGACGGTGACGCCGTTCCGTTCGCCGCCCACTGCACCCGCATCGAGCAGGGAATCAAAAACGGCTTCTCGGGAAACCACTTGCGGCGCAGCCTTAATCGTGGAATCCAGTACCGGTTGCTCGCGGACACGACGCCACCGGACTACCGCATCGACGGTGACCAGGTGTACGCGGCCTACCAGGTGCTGACCAAAGCGGCGTTCGGCGGCCGGCGGCTCGCCGCGCATGTCCACGAGACCTTCGTGATTCCGGCCGAGAGCGCAAGCGGGAAAGCCGAAATCCACCACATCAAGGTTCGCTTCCAACCCTTCATTCATCGGTAACGATGCAGCCCGCAAAGCGGAGCCGCCCAGACCCAGCACGAAGGAACGCCCATGCCGAAACCGAAGCCACGTTCACTCGATGCTCCCTGGGTCGGCTTCATCATCAAGTGGATGGCCAAGAGCAACGCGTGGATCTATAAGCGCAGCAACGGAAGATTCGGCAACACCTTCCAGAAGGCCCCGGTCGCGCTGCTCACCACCACCGGCCGCAAGAGCGGCGAACCCCGGGTCAGCCCGCTGCTCTACCTGCGCGAGGGAAACCGCGTGATCCTGGTCGCCTCCAAGGGCGGCAGCGACAAACACCCCCAGTGGTACTTCAACCTCAAGGCCAATCCCGCAGTCTCCGTGCAGATCAAGGACGAGGTCCTGCAGCTGCGGGCCCGGGACGCCACCGAGGCGGAACGCGCCGAGTACTGGCCGAAGCTGGACGCCATGTATCCCTCGTTCGACGACTACCGGGCCTGGACCGATCGGGTCATTCCGATCGTCATCTGCGACCCCTGAGTTTTCATTTCGCCCGGGCGGGGAATCAGCAGGGCACCATGCCCGGCCACCACTGGATTCGCAACTCGCGCCCGATTGCACTGCTGCTCAAATATTTCGCGCGCGCCCATATCTGGGTGTACCGACGAACCAACGGCAAGGTCGGGGCCAGGCTGCTGCGGTTCCCGGCCGCGTTGCTGACCACCACCGGACGCAAATCCGCCGAGGCACGGACCACCGCGACGCTGTACCTGCGCGACGGCGAACGGGTGATCCTGCCCGCGTCCTTCGGTGGGCGCGACGAGGACCCGCTGTGGTATCTCAACCTCAAAGAGAATCCCGACGTGCGAGTGCAGATCCGCGCCCAGCGCCTGGACCTGGTCGCGCGCGACGCCACCGACGCTGAGCGCGAACGGTATTGGCCCCGATTGACGCGGATGTACCCGCCCTACCGCAAGTACCGCGAGACCGCCGATCGGGTCATCCCGCTTGTGGTCTGCGAGCCTCGCTAGGCGTGCGACCTCTCAGTCGATGGCGGCAGATTTTCTATGCAACACCCGTCGGCTTCGGCAGTGGCCGTACCTGAGAACTTCACTGCTCCCGATGCGCCGACCGGCTGGTGACGTGGTAATGCCCCTTCGCATCGTCTCGGCCGCGCCAGCCCGCCGTTTGGTCGATTCCCGGCTGCGGTGGACGAGGTCACATTACCCACTTGAGGATTTCGTCAGTCATATTGACTGAGCCTCTCGTCATGTGTGATGATTTCGTCAGAAAGCAGTGCCGTACCCGCCGGCAGCGCCGAGAGGAGAACCGATGCGCCGCACACCGGCCGGTATCCCGGTATACAAGCCAAACATCTACTCTCGCGACGCCATCCTCGATCCTTACCCGCATTACCAGCGGTTGCGCGGGCTAGGGCCGGTGGTCTGGTTGGCCAAGCAGAAGGCGTACGCGCTTCCGCGCTACGCCGACTGCAAGGCGGCGTTGCGTGATGACAAGACATTCCTATCGGGCAGGGGTGTCTCCCTGAATCCGATCACCAACCGCTTGTCCCGAGGCACGACGCTCAATAGCGATGGCGGCGAACATGATCAGCGACGCAGATTGGTCGCGCACCGGCTATTGCCGCGCGCATTGCGCGAGATCAGCGAGAGTGTGGACGCTACGGCGGCCATGGTCGTCGATGCCGCGCTTGCCAAAGGTGACGTCGATGGCGTTAACGAGCTCGCGGCCGCCCTGCCGCTGGCCGTGGTGCCCGACCTCATCGGTTGGCCACGGAACCATCGGGACCGCCTCATCGGATGGGGCGGGGCGACCTTCGACGTCCTCGGCCCGCTTAACTGGCAAGCGATCAAATCGACGCCTCGAGCGATGCAAATGCTCCGCTTCGCGCGCCGCGTCGTACGTGAGCGGACCGTTCTCGACGGCAGCATGGCAGACGAGCTCCTCACTGCCGCCGACGAAGGAAAGCTGTCACATCGCGAGTGTCCGCCGCTGATGGTTGACTATCTCGCCCCGTCGATAGATACCACAATGAGCGCCATCTCAAATGCGTTGTATCTCTTTGCGAGCCATCCTGAGCAATGGCGGCTCCTCAAAGAGGACCCGGCCTTGCTGACGAATGCCATCAATGAAGTCGTCCGGTACGAGCCACCGCTGCGTGCATTCGCGCGTTGCGTGGGACGACAGACTGAAATCGTCGGCGTCGCGGTGCCGTCCGGCGCCCGGGTTCTCGTCCTGTACGCCTCGGCCAACCGAGACGAACATGAATGGGAAGAACCCGAAGTCTTCGACATCCGCCGCGACGCCGGCCGTCAAATCGGGTTTGGACAAGGTGCGCACGCCTGCGCCGGCCAAGGTCTGGCGCGTTTGGAAACCGCAGCAATGCTGCGCGCCCTGATCGAACGTGTAGACCGTATCGAGGTCACTGGTCGTCCGACATGGGCGATCAACAACATAATTCACCGCCACGAAGCCTTGCCGCTCAAACTCATTCCCGCATAAGTCAGGGACTTGGAGGGTTGTGCACGTTACATTTATCGTCGTATCGATCATCCTGGGGCTGGTCATGGCCGGCACGGGAGTGCCAAAGCTGCTACAGCTCAGACCTACTCGTGCGAGTGCGGAACACCTTGGGGTAAGCGTCTCATTAGACCGGATGATCGGTGTTGCCGAAATCGCCGCAGCAATTGGCCTTTCGATTGGAATCGCTTCGCCACTCCTTTCGATCGTCACGGGTGCTGCGGTCTGCCTGCTCATGTGCGGCGCCCTCGGCTACCACATCAAAGTCCGGGACAAGATCTCGGCAATGCTCCCAGCGGTATTGACCGCTGGGGTGGCCATGGCTGTGGTGGCGCTGGCCGCCGCTGCACCCGCTAGCTCGTTTTTACCGGTGCTGCAGATGGATCACTGAGAACTCAGTGAAACTGCTACCGTCGGCTGCCCAGTCTTCGCTGTCCGGCCGTTCGCGCCACGCTTCCGCCGGAGCGCCATGCATGCGTCCGCAGTCGCTGGATGCGCGAAGGCATGTGCCACCGGAGAACTGACGCACTGGGGATCACCTTCGGTCGGTCGAAGAGCCTCGGAACCGGTTGCACAATCCAGCGGCTAGGCGCCGTAGACCGGAACCGGCCGGCGCGCCTTGGCGAGCAGATCGGCAACGACGCGTCCCAGCTCCGCGGGGTCCCACTTCGCGCCCTTGTCGATCTCCGGCCCATGGGCCCAGCCCTCGGCGACCCGGATCTTGCCGCCCTCGACCTCGAAAACCTTGCCGGTGACGTCGCGCGATTCGGCGCTGCCCAACCAAACCACCAGCGGTGAAACGTTTTCCGGGGCCATGGCGTCGAAGTCCTGATCCTGCGTCGCCATCATCTCGGCGAACACGGTCTCGGTCATGCGAGTACGGGCCGAGGGCGCGATGGCGTTGACGGTGACGCCGTAGCGCCCCATCTCCGCGGCACCGACCAACGTCAGCGCCGCGATGCCGGCCTTGGCCGCGCTGTAGTTGCCCTGCCCGACGCTGCCCTGCAGGCCGGCGCCCGAGCTGGTGTTGATGATCCGGGCGTCAACGGTTTTGCCCTCCTTGGACAGCCCACGCCAGTACGACGCGGCATGGCGCATCGTGGCGAAGTGGCCCTTCAGGTGCACGGCGATGACGGCGTCGAATTCCTCTTCGCTGGTGTTGGCTATCATCCTGTCGCGCACGATGCCGGCGTTGTTCACCAAAACGTCCAGGCCGCCGTAGGTTTCGACGGCGGTCTTGATCAGGCTCGCCGCCTGGTCCCAATCCGCGATGTTGGAGCCGTTTGCGATGGCTTCGCCACCGGCGGCGGTGATTTCGTCGACGACGCTCTGGGCGGCGCTCCCGCCGCCGGCCGGCGAACCGTCCAGGCCCACCCCGATGTCGTTGACCACCACCCGCGCGCCCTCTTCCGCGAAGGCCAGCGCATGCGCGCGACCGATACCGCCGCCCGCTCCGGTGACGATGACGACGCGGCCGTCAACCACTCCCATTGTTTGTGTCTCCTCTACTTGACCGCGCTGGCGGTCGTGGTGGACAGATAGTGCGGCGGTTCGCCGCCGCCGTGCACCTCTAGCGAGGCCCCGCTGATATAGGACGCCACGTCGGACGCCAGAAACGCTGCGGCCCATCCGACATCCGCGGGCGTGGCCAGCCGGCCCAGCGGCACATTCTTGGAGATCGCCGCGATGGACTCGGCGTCGCCGTAGAACAGATCGGCCTGTTCGGTTTCGACCATGCCAACCACGCAGGCGTTCACTCGAACCTTCGGCCCCCATTCCACCGCCAGCGTCTGGGTGAGGCTTTCCAGGCCGGCCTTGGCCGCCCCGTACGCTCCGGTGCCGGGTGAGGGTCGGCGGCCGGACAGGCTGCAGATGTTGATGATCGACCCGCCGCGTTCCTGGCTTTGCATCTGCGCGTTGGCATGCTGCGAAATCGACAGCGCGCCAATCAGATTCAGCTCGATGATCTTGCGGTTGAACTTGGCGCTGGATTCCGCGGTCAGCACGTAGGGCGAGCCGCCGGCGTTGTTGACGACCACGTCGAGCCGGCCGTGCCGGTCGATGATGGTGTCGATCAACCCCTTGACGGCGTCGTCGTCGCGGACGTCGCAGGAGTGGAATTCATACGGCAATCCCTCGACGGCCCGCCGCGCACAGGTGACGACGGTGGCGCCCTGCTCGGCGAAAACGGAGCTGATGCCGGAACCCACCCCGCGAACACCGCCGGTGACGAGAACGACCCGCCCGGCCAGCCCCAAGTTGATGGCTTCAAACGGGGGGCATGCTTGGGCGCGAGTCACTGTGCTAGCGTACCAAGCAAGTGCTTGCTTAGGTAGTTACCCCACAAGGAAGTGGCACCTTGCCCATCACATCCACCACCACCGAACCGGGCATCGTCGCGGTTACCGTCGACTTCCCGCCCGTCAACGCCATCCCCTCGCGCGGCTGGTTCGAACTTGCCGACACCATCACCGCCGCCGGCCAAGATCCCACCACCCACGCGGTGATCCTGCGCGCCGAGGGCCGCGGCTTCAACGCCGGGGTCGACATCAAGGAGATGCAGCGCACCGAGGGATTCACCGCCCTGATCGACGCCAACCGCGGCTGCTTCGCCGCGTTCCGCGCGGTCTACGAATGCGCTGTGCCCGTCGTCGCGGCCGTGAATGGATTCTGCGTCGGCGGCGGCATCGGGCTGGTTGGCAACTCTGACGTCATCGTGGCCTCCGACGACGCCACCTTCGGGCTGCCCGAGGTGGAACGCGGCGCGCTCGGCGCGGCGACGCACCTGTCGCGACTGGTTCCGCAGCACATGATGCGGCGGCTGTTCTTCACCGCGGCCACCGTCGACGCCGCCACCCTGCACCACTTCGGCTCGGTGCACGAGGTGGTGCCGCGCGACGAGCTCGACGAGGCCGCGTTGCGGGTCGCGCGCGACATCGCTGCCAAGGACACCCGCGTCATCCGGGCGGCCAAAGAGGCGCTGAACCTGATCGACGTACAACGGGTCAACTCGAGTTACCGCATGGAGCAAGGCTTTACGTTCGAGCTCAACCTCGCCGGGGTGTCCGACGAGCACCGCGACGCGTTCGCTGGTACGACGAAGGGTGAGAAGGCTTAGCCGCCGACGACGATGATGGAAGGAGCAGCGATGAGGTGGGGGCACCGCCCGCTTGCGGGGGAGAGCGGCGAATAGTGGCCGACAAGAGAACCACCCTCGATAAGGCCGTCGCGCAATTGCGCAGCGGCATGACGATCGGTATCGGCGGCTGGGGATCGCGGCGCAAGCCGATGGCGTTCGTGCGTGCGCTGCTGCGCACCGACATCACCGACCTGACCGTCGTCACCTACGGAGGGCCGGACCTGGGCCTGCTGTGCTCGGCCGGCAAGGTCAAGCGGGTCTACTACGGATTCGTCTCGCTCGACTCACCGCCCTTCTACGACCCCTGGTTCGCCAAGGCCCGTGCCAACGGCGCGATCGAGGCCCGGGAGATGGACGAAGGCATGCTGCGCTGCGGACTGCAGGCCGCCGCGCAACGCCTGCCGTTCCTGCCGATTCGGGCCGGGCTGGGCAGCTCGGTGCCGGACTTCTGGGAGGGCGAACTGCAGACGGTGACCAGCCCGTATCCGGCACCCGGCGGCGGGCACGAGACGTTGCTCGCGATGCCCGCGCTGCGGCTTGACGCCGCATTCGCGCACCTCAATCTCGGTGATGCGCAAGGCAATGCGGCCTACACCGGGATCGACCCGTACTTCGACGACCTGTTTTTGATGGCCGCCGAGCGGCGCTTTTTGTCGGTGGAGCGCGTCGTGTCCACCCAAGAATTGGTCAAGGCGGTCCCCCCGCAGGCACTGCTGGTGAACCGCATGATGGTCGACGGCGTGGTGGAGGCGCCAGGCGGAGCCCACTTCACCACCGCCGCACCGGATTACGGCCGCGACGAGAAATTCCAGCGGCACTACGCCGAGGCAGCCTCGACGGACGAGGGTTGGCAGCAGTTCGTGCAGACCTACCTGTCGGGCAGCGAAGACGATTATCAGGCGGCCGTCCGCGCTTTCAAAGAGGAGGCCTCGTCATGAGCGGCGACGCGATCACCCGGCCCGAGGTCTGCGCGGTCGCCTGCGCCGAACTGTTCAGGGATGCCGGCGAGATCATGGTCAGCCCGATGACGAACATGGCCTCGGTCGGGGCCCGACTGGCCCGGTTGACCTTCTCGCCGGACATCCTGCTGACCGACGGCGAGGCGCAGCTGCTGGCCGAGACCCCCGCCCTGGGCGCGTCCGCACCCGTCGAGGGCTGGATGCCGTTCGGTCGGGTCTTCGAAACCCTGGCCTGGGGCCGGCGCCACGTGGTGATGGGCGCCAATCAGGTTGACCGCTTTGGCAATCAGAACATCTCGGCGTTTGGCCCGCTGCAGCAGCCCAAACGCCAGATGTTCGGTGTCCGTGGTGCGCCCGGCAATGCGATCAACCACGCGACCAGCTACTGGGTGGGCAATCACTCCAAGCGGGTGTTCTGCGAGAAGGTCGACATCGTCTGCGGAATCGGGTGGGACAACGTCGACGCCGACAACCCGGCATTCCGCTTCGCCAACACGTATCGGGTGGTGTCGAACCTCGGCGTGTTCGATTTCGGCGGGCCGGACCGCACGATGCGGGCGGTGTCGCTGCACCCCGGCGTCGCGGCGGACGAGGTCCGCGAGAACACCTCGTTCGACATCCACGGCCTGGACGCCGCAGAGGAGTCCCGGCTGCCGACCGACGACGAGCTGCGCCTGATCCGCGAGGTTATCGACCCGAAGGCGCTGCGCGACAGAGAGATCCGTTGATGAGGCTGCGCACGCCGCTGACCGAGCTGGTCGGTGTCGAGCACCCGGTCGTGCAAACCGGGATGGGTTGGGTGGCCGGCGCCCGGCTGGTTTCGGCGACCGCCAACGCCGGCGGGCTGGGCATCCTGGCCTCGGCCACCATGACTCTGGACGAATTGGCGACGGCCATCGGCAAGGTCAAGGCCGCCACCGACAAGCCGTTCGGCGTGAACATCCGCGCCGATGCCGCCGACGCCGGCGACCGCGTCGACCTGATGATCCGCGAAGGCGTCAAGGTGGCGTCCTTCGCCCTGGCGCCCAAGCAGGAACTCATCGCCCGGCTCAAAGATGCCGGTGCCGTGGTGATTCCGT
>NZ_LZMB01000176.1 GCF_001673555.1 Mycobacterium sp. 1165178.9
GGGCGTCAGCTTCTCGAGAACTTCCTTCGGCAGGATGTCTTCGGTCATCCGGGTCGCCGCGATCGGGGCGACCGCGTTGGCGCGGATGTTGTACTTCGCACCCTCGAGCGCCAGGCTGTTGATCAAGCCGACCAGGCCGAGTTTGGCCGCACCGTAGTTGGTTTGGCCGAAGTTGCCGAACAGCCCGCTGGTGGAGGTGGCGACGACCACGCGGCCGTAGCTCTGCTCACGAAAGTGCGGCCATGCGGCGCGGATGACGTTATAGCCACCGTAGAGGTGCACCTTGAGCACCGCGTCCCAGTTCTCGAAGGACATCTTGTGGAAGGTGCCGTCGCGCAGGATGCCGGCGTTGCTGACCACGCCGTGCACGGCGCCGAATTCGTCGAGCGCGGTTTTGATGATGTTCTCGGCGCCCTCGGATTCGGCGACGCTGTCGTAGTTGGCGACAGCCCGCCCGCCGGCGTCCTTGATCTCCTTGACCACATCGTCGGCCATGTTGTGGCCGGCGCCGGTGCCGTCGCGCGAACCACCGAGGTCGTTGACGACGACGCTGGCGCCCTCCCTGGCCAGGGTCAGGGCGTAGTCACGACCCAGTCCTCCACCGGCTCCGGTGACGATGATGACGCGATCCTGCACTCCAGGCATAAGTTTCCTCTCCGGTATGAAACGTTGTGTCTAGCAAGCGATTTGGTGCGGCAGAACAATCCCTAGAACATCCGGCGGGCCATCTTCATGGCGCGGGCGGTGTAGGGCGGGTAAATGAAGCTCGACAGGTCCGGGCGGGTCGGCTTGGTCAGCACCGACTTGCGGTGGCTGAACTCCTCGAAGCCGAACTTGCCGTGGTAGGCGCCCATGCCCGATGCGCCGACGCCACCGAAGGGCAGCTTGGCCGTCGACACCTGGAAGGCGAGGTGGTTGACCAGCATGCCGCCGGCCGGCACCTCCTTGATCACTCGCTCGCGCGTCTCGCGCGTCTTGGTGAACAGGTAAGCCGACAGGGGCTTGGGCCGCGAGTTGACGAAACGTATTGCTTCGTCCAGGTTTTGGACAGTGACGACAGGCAGGACCGGCCCGAAGATCTCGTTCTGCATCAGCGGGCCGTCCGGATCGGGGTCCACCACGACGGCCGGCTGGATGCGCAGGCTTGCCGCGTCACACTCACCGCCGACGACGACCTTGCCGTCGCCGCCGGACAGGTAGCCGCTGATCCGGTCGAACTGCCGCTGGTTGACGATCCGCATGCCGTCGGGTTTGTCGGAGGTGAACTTGGTGATGGCGGCGCCGATCTTGCTGACCAGCTCGTCGCGAATAGTGGCATCCGCCAACACGTAATCTGGTGCGACACAAGTTTGTCCGGCGTTTAGCAGTTTCATCCAGGCGATCCGCTTGGCCGCAACCTCCACGTCGGCGTCCGCCGCGACGATCACCGGGCTCTTGCCGCCGAGTTCCAGGGTGCAGGGAGTCAGGTGCGGGGCCGCGCCCTCGTAAACCTTGCGGCCGACCTCGGTACCGCCGGTGAACAGCACGCGGTCCAGGCCCTGTGCGATGAGCTCCTGGCTCGTCGCGCCGTCGCCCTCGACCACGGCGATGGCGTCGTTGTCGAGATATTTCGGCACCAAGTCGGCCATTAGGTGTGCCGACGCCGCGGCGATCTCCGAGGGCTTGAGGATGACGGCGTTCCCGGCGGCGATCGCGCCGACCGCCGGACCCAGCGTCAGGTAGAACGGGTAGTTCCAGGCGCCGATGATCAGCACCGTGCCATAGGGCTCGTATTCGATCCAGCCGCGGCCCGGCAACTGCGGCACCTCGAGCAACTGGTATCTGCGCTTCGTCCACCGCCGAACCTTTTTGGCGGCATACTTCGCCTCGCCGGCGGTCGTCGCGATGTCGGCGATGAAGGCCTCGAAGGGACTGCGGTCCAGGTCTTCGGCGAGGGCGGACGCGATGGCGCCCTCGTTCTCTTCCATCAGCTTCGCCAGCTGCAGCAGCTGGCGCTTGCGCCATTCGATGTCGCGGGTGCGGCCGGTGGCGAAGGTGCGGCGGAGCCGGGCGACCGTCGCCGGGATGTCGGCCGGCTGAGCCGTCCCGTTGGATGTGGAGGTCTTCGATGCAACCGATTCGGTGGTCATCATTGTCCTTCCCGAGCAGAATCCCGCTACGGCGGCCGCTCATCGGTGATAACCGCGATACTAACCATCCGGTTGGGAGAGCAGTAGAAAGGATCCGGCCAACCCCGGTCTCGCCGGGTCAGGTCGTCGGAGAACCTCGGCGCGCCGGCGCGACGACCCATGCGGTTACTTCACGCAGGGGACGCTCGCCGCGATCATTTGGCTCAGGTCGGTCGGCGCCGGGGCACGGTCGCCGGTGCCGGTAGCTGCCACGGCACTCACCTGACCCGACCCGGACGGGTCGATAGGCGCGCCGGGGTGGGCCAGGTAGTCGCCGGCGGGAAACTGCGTTCCCACGGTCAGGCGCACCGTCCCGGCGGCCACGGTCTCGTTCGCCGTCGCCGGCACGTGCAATTGATCGGCCAGGACCTGGGCGGCCCGGTCGGCCCCGGGACCGTATTCGATGGTGCTGTCGTCGGCCGGGGCCGCCGCGGTCGTAGCGGTGCCGCGGGTGAAGCCCCGGCCGGTGAAGGCCTCCTCGATGGCGCCCGCGAGCCCGTCGCGTGAGGTGGCATTGACGACGTCGAGAATCGCGGGTTCGGCCGACGGCGGCTGAGGGTTTGGTACTACGGCCTCGAGCGCGACCGGTGTGTCCGACATGAAGCGTTCGTTGACGATGCGCCGGATGGTCGGAAGGTCGACCTGATTGATGTCAGACCCGTTGGCGTCTTTGCCGAAGCCGGCGATCGGCAGGGTGTAAAGGGACAGCGGGCGCTCGCTCAATTGCGAGGCGCGGGAGGCGAATTCCATGATGTCCAGCCCGTCGTCGACGGCGACGTTGTCGCGGGCGACCTGGAGCAGTTTGCGCAGCCCGCCCACAGTGGACAGCGCACCGCCTCTGCGAGCCGCCTCGACCAACGAAACCAGGAACGCCTGCTGCCGCCGCGTCCGGTCGAAATCAGTGAATGAGCCGTCGTTTTCGTCGCGCCGCTGCCGCACGAAGGCCATCGCGTCCGCGGCATCGATGCGCTGAACCCCTTGGCGGAAGTCGGCACCCGAATAGTCGTCCCGCGTATCGGCGTTGAGGCACACGGTGATCGGCTCGACGGCTTTGGCGATCTGGAAGAAGGCGCCGAGTGTGACCTCGACGAAGTGATCGATCGATACGCCCAGAAAGTTTTTGACGGCGTCGATTTCGGCCTTACGGCCCGCCTCGCGGGCGGTCTGTTCGCGAGCCGTCAAGTTGTTGGCGCCCGCCCCACCCGAGTTCCCGGCCGCCTGCGAATTCAGCGACTGCTGGTAGGCCAGCCCGTATGCCTGCTTGATCTTGCCGGCGCAGACCGACCCTGGGCAGCCCGGTAGCTCCGCGTAGTCGTCGCGCGGAATCGATATCGCGGTGACCGGTCCGTCACCATCCGAAATATGCACGACGATAAGGACATTGGCGTTGTAGCCGCCCGAAGTCTCGTCACCTGCGTGCAGCGCCTCATAGATCTCTCGAGGCAGGGGCTTACCGTTTTGGTCCAGCCGGCTGTCCAGACCCATCAGCAGAATATTCTGGTTGCCGGCCAGCGTCTTCGCCGCGTTCGGCAGCGCGTGCGAAATGATGATCTTGCCCAGGGCCGTGTGATAACCCGTCCACCCCATGCCGGTGATCGCCATGACGAACGCCGACGCGGTGGCGGCGACCAACCGAGCTTTTCTCAGCACCAAGCGGCGCGAGTGGTCGGATCCGCCGCTGCCCATAATGAGTGACCATTGTCCCCGATGACCAGGGGAATTCCCGGTAACGCAGCCGCGAGCCAACGACGGGCGTTGGCGTCACATAAGGGCGCGCCCTTACAAGCGCTCGGCGACCACGAAGTCGGAGAAGGCGTCCTTGTCGTCGGCCAGCGCTACGTTTTCGATCCAGCGGCCCAGCCGGCGCATCGCGGCGGTCGAGTGCTCGGCCGTCGCGCGCCAGCCGTGTTCGTTGAGCCAGTCGGTGACGTCGGCGCGGTGTTCGTCGCGGTACATCAGCTCGCCGACGTCGAGGGTCTGCTCCATGCCGAGCTCGTCGGCCACCTTCTTGAACCGTTCCCGCATCTGCTGGCGCCGCTCGTCGGCGTGATTGGGCGCGGTTTCCGCCGCGACGCGGCTGCCGGCCGGGCTCAGCTCGCCGATCAGGGTGAACAAGCGGTCCTGGGCCTCGGCCGGCAGGTACATCAGCAGGCCTTCGGCCAACCAGGCGGTGCGCTGGGTGGGGTCGAAGCCCGCGGCGCGCAGCGCGGCCGGCCAGTCCTGACGCAGGTCGATGGCGACTTCGCGGCGATCGGCCGAGGGGGTGGCCCCACTTTCCGCAAGGGTGGTCGACTTGTAGGCCAGCACCTCGGGCTGGTCGAGCTCGTAGACCGTGGTGCCGGCCGGCCAGTCCAGCCGGTACGCCCGGGAATCCAGCCCCGACGCCAGGATCACGATCTGGCGGATCCGCGTGGCGACGGCGTCGGCGAAGAAGGTGTCGAAGAAATGCGTCCGCACCGCTTGATAGCCACGCATGTGGTGCAGGTGTGCCGCTGACTCCTCGTCCAGGGCTTCGACCTTGGCCGCGATCTCGGGGTCGAGCATCGCCTCCCAGAGGACGCCGGCACCGGCATTGGTGACCAGGAGCTTGGCGTACGGGTCACGGATGAGTGCGTCGGGACGTTCGGTCTCGACGGCGCGCGCCGCGGCCACCATCACCGCGGTGGTGCCGACGCTGCTCTTGATGTCCCATGTGTCGTCGTGGGTGCGCAGTGAACTCATGGCGGTGCTCCTTGGATCGATCCCTGGTCAGGCGGTGGGCTTGCCGAGACGCGCCCGCAGCAACGTGCTGCGGACCGCTTCGTCGGTCAGGTCGTCGGGTACTGGACGGCCCAGCCGGGCCATCTCCTCGCGATTGCTCACGCCGTGCACGCGCCAACCGTGGTCGGCCAGCCATGCGGCGGCGTCGGAACGGTCAGGCTCGTGGTAGGTCAGCGCCTGGACATTGACGTCCAAACCGAGCCGGTCCCGCATCCGCAGCCAGCGCTGCGAGTTGCTCCGGGAGTTCATGCCGAACATCTCGATCGCGATCTGACTGTCCGGCGCGCTGAGCGCGGTGACCATCTCGAACAGCCGGTCCTGGGCGTCGCTGGGCAGGTAGGGGAGCAGCCCTTCGGCCAGCCACGCGGTCGCCCGGCTGCGGTCGAACCCGGCGGCGGTCAGTGCGGCGGGCCAATCGTCACGCAGATCCGCCGGGACGGGATGCCGGATAGCGGACGGCACGGCGCCGTGCTGGCACAAGATGTCGGCCTTGTATTGCAGCACCTGGGGCTGGTCGATCTCGTAGACCGTGGTGCCGGCCGGCCAGTCCAACCGGTAAGCCCTGGAGTCGAGGCCGGCGGCCAGGATCACCACTTGCCGGATCCCGGCGCCGGCGGCGTCCGCGAAATACTGATCGAAGAAGTGGGTGCGCACGGCCTGGTAGTTGATACCGCATCGGTGCGAGCGCTGTCCGTGCTCGTCACCGTCGAGCCAGGCGAGCTCCGGGTCGGCCAGCCGCGCCCACGCCGGACCGGCGGACGAGACCAGCAATCGCGCGAAGTCGTCGCGGATCAGCGGATCGGGCCCGGCGGTTTCCGCCGCGCGCGAAGCGGCGACGCCCAGCGCGGTGGCACCGACGAGTTCAGTGATGGTCCAGCTGTCGCCGGCAGACCGTACGGAAGGCGGCAACGAGGCATCCAGATCAGTCATATCCCGACCATGGTACCGGGAAAGTTAGTTAGCCTATACGCTTTGTGCGCAACTTCACTGCGCGCCGGCGAGCGCTAGGCCTCGGGCCGCCGGAGCGCGCCTTCCAGGAGCTGACGCATGACACCGACGAGCGCCAACAGGTTTTCGGGGCTCTCTACATAGCCCGCATACAGACCGACCCCGCAGACCAGCACCAGGAGTGCCTCGGCCAATGCCGACGCCTCGATGCCGGCGACGATTTCGCCGCGCTCGATCGCGTCGTTGATCACGCCCCGAAGAAAATCGCGGGCAATCCGAACGGAATCGTCGTCGCTTCCGATCAAATCCGGATGGCGCTGCGATTCCAGTGCACCCGTAACTAAAAAAGCGGATCCGGCGGGGTTCTTGGAATTGGCTCTCGTCGCTTCGGAGATGAATGCCGTCAACTGCGCCGCCAGGGTGGTTTCGCGTTCTGCCTGTTTGATGCCGGCCCCGATGACGGATTCGTTGGTTTCTTGCAGCACTTCGCGATAAAGCACGCGTTTGCTCGAGAAGTAATGGTTGATCGCGGGGCGCGTGAGGTCGGCGCGCGCGGCGATGGCCTGGAACGTCGCGCCGTCGTAGCCCCGCTCGCTGAACACCAAACGAGCAGCTTGGATGATTCGTTGCCGAGTTTCGTCGGCCTTCGCGGCGGGCGGACGCCCCGGCCGGCGAGTCCCCCGTGGAAGCATTGTTAAAGTGTGCCACCGCCGTGGTGTGGCATTAGCGCATTTGGCGGAATGCTGCCAAACTTCCCGGCCTGGTAGTCCTCGAGCGCCTCGATCAATTCCGCGCGAGTGTTCATTACGAAAGGCCCGTAGTGGAATACCGGCTCGCGAATCGGCTGCCCACCCAGGAGCAGCAAATCAATTGCTGTCCGGCTCGGATCCGGGGCCTGCTGGGCCCCCACAGTGACCCGATCGCCGGGCCCCAGGACCGCTAACTGCCCCTGATGGATCGGATGGGCGACCGGGCCGACGTACCCGCTACCGGACAGCACATAGACCAACGCATTGAAGTCGCGCTGCCACGGGATGTTGAGCCGTGCCCCGTTCTCGATCGTCGCGTGCGCGAGGGTGATCGGCGTGTAGGTGATACCGGGGCCCAGGTGGCCGTCGATCTCGCCGGCGATGATGCGGATCAGCGCTCCGCCGTCGTCGGAGGCCAGCAGCGCGGCGTCGCCGCCTTCGATCGACTGGTACCGCGGGGCTGCGAACTTGTCTTTCTTCGGCAGGTTCACCCAGAGCTGGACGCCGTGGAAGAGCCCGCCGCTGTCGACCAGCTCGGCCGGCGGCGTCTCGATGTGCAGGATGCCGGAGCCGGCCGTCATCCACTGCGTCGCACCGTCGGCGATCAGGCCGCCACCGCCGTGGGAGTCCTGGTGCGCAAATTTCCCATCGAGCATGTAGGTCACGGTTTCGAAGCCGCGGTGCGGATGCCAATCGGTGCCACGCGGTTCCCCGGGCTGGTACTCGACCTCACCCATCTGGTCCATGTGCACGAAGGGGTCGAGCGCGGCCGCGCTGACTCCCGCGAAAGCGCGCACAACCGGAAAGCCCTCGCCCTCATAGCCGCGAGGGCAAGTGGTGATCGATCGGACCGGCCGCTCGGTGTCGGCGGGGCCGGGACCACCGACTCGGGGCAACGTCAGCGTGTTAGCCGTGACTGCGGGCATCTGGCCTCCTCATATATTGGATACCTATATAACCGGACCAGGGTCCACTTATTCCGGAAGGTCCTGCGCCGGTCGTGAGGCCTCAATCCGCGCACGTCGGACGGCTCGTACAAACGGCCGACGCGGTAGGGTTTGCCCCCTCGACCAGCACGCCGGCGTCGCGGCAGATAGTTTGATAGGGCGATATTTGCCGAGATAAATAAGTTGGTCAGTCGCGTCGGGCCTCGAGGTCCATCGACCCCGCATGGCCATCGAGAGGTCGAGACGACCTCGAGCGACGATCTGAGAAGGCCGCTGAGAAGGGTGCCGGGGGATGAAGCAAAACAGGTCAGCGGCCAGTCCGGAAAGGACGCAGCAAACGTTAGCCCGTTCCATGGGCAAGGTCGCCAGCTGGTTGCGGGCGAACCGACTGGGATTGTTCGGCGTGGCGATCGTGGTGGGGGCTGGCGCCGGGCTCGGCGCGGTGGCCTTCCGTTACCTGGTGTTTGGTTTGACCTGGCTCGCGACCGGAAACGACGAGTTCGGGCAGCAGGGGTGGGTGGCCAGCGATCACCTGGCGTGGTTGGGAGTCGCGTTTTACGCGGTTATCCCTGTGCTCGGCGGGTTGCTGTATGGGCCGCTCATCAGCCGGTTCGCGCCGGAGGCGCGGGGCCACGGCGTGCCCGAAGTCATGATCGCGGTTGCGCAGAACGGTGGCCGCATCCGTCCCCAAGTGACGGTGGTAAAGGCGCTGGCCTCTGCGGTATGCATCGGCACCGGCGGCTCGGTCGGTCGGGAGGGACCGATCGTGCAAATCGGCGCGGCGCTGGCGTCGAGCTTCGGTCAATGGGTGCGGATGCCGGAGAACCGGCTAAGGGTGCTGGTGGCCTGCGGAGCCGCCGGCGGCATCTCAGCAACATTCAACGCCCCGATCACCGGGGTGTTCTTCGCCGTCGAACTGATCCTGCGTGAACTCTCCGTCGAGGCGATCTTCACCATCATGCTTTCGGCGATGGTCGCCGACGTGATCGCCCGGGTGTTCTTCGGCTCAGCTCCCTTCCTCACCCAGCTCCCCGCAGGCATCGAACTCAATCACATCGCCAACTATTTGTTGGTGGGGCTTCTTGCGGCGTTCGCCGGCTTGCTCGGCATTGTCTTCAAGAACGTGCTGTACAAGACCGAGGACGTGTGTGACCGGCTATGGGGACAACGACCGGATTGGGCGCGGCCGGCCGTCGGCGGAATCGTGCTCGGCCTGCTGCTGCTAGCCGTGCCACAGCTTTACGGCGTGGGCTACCCGGTCATGTACGCCGCCTTTGCCGGCCATTACGCCATTTGGTTTTTGGTTATCCTCGTCGTCGGCAAAATGTTGGCATGCAGCCTGACCATCGGGATCGGTGGCTCCGGCGGGGTCTTCGCTCCGTCGTTGTTCGTTGGCGCAACTTCGGGCATGGCCTTCGGCCTGATCGTGCAGCACACCATCGGCACGGCGGTGGGGCATCCGGCACTCTATGCCATTGTCGGCATGGGCGCGGTATTCGCGTCCGCTGCCCGGGCCCCGCTCACGGCACTGGCCAGCACCGTCGAGATGACCGGCGACTTCACCCTTACGCTGCCGGTCATGTTGGCCGTAGCCGTCGGAACCACAGTGTCGCGCGGGCTTTCCTACGGCACCATCTACACCGCCAAGCTGTTACGCCGCGGCATCGATATCGATCGCCCCACACCAACGCACGCGTTCGCTGACCTCACGGTCGCTGACGCTATGCACCCCTTCAGTGCGCCACTTGAACTCGCCCACCCAACAGATGGCGCCACGCACGACTGGACCTCGCTGCTTGGCCCCGTGACCCGGATCCGCGAACCGCAGGCGCTGTTTGCCAACGACAGCCTGGCCCAGGCGTTGCGACAGCTCGTGCTCTACGGCCGCGACGGCTTACCGGTGATCGACACGGACGCGCGGCGCGTTCAGGGTTGGCTGACCAACCAGAACGTACTGCGCGCGGTTGCCACGTATGTCACCGACACCGAACGGGGCACCGCCGGCCCTGAGGGCAGCGAGCGCGCCGACGCGAGAACGCCCGAGACCGAACATGATCCCGGGAGTCAACTCGATGGATATTGCATCGTTGAACACACCCTGGCGGCCGATTCCGTCGCAGTCGGGCGCACACTCAACGACCTCGCCTGGCCGCCTGGCCACGTCCCAGTGTCGGTGATGCACAACCGCCGATTGGTCGATGCCCATCCTGCCGTACGGCTCGCAACCGGCGACCGCATCAATGTCCTGGTGCCTCAGAATGGCTCGCGTAGCGCCGATTCCGATCAGTAAGACGGAATCGTCAGGATTTGCCACGGGCGCTGCTTGCGGCGCCCTTCTCGGTGCTCTTGCCCTGGTGCGCCAGTTCCCCGCCAGCGCTTTCCAGGTGCGCCCGGACGAACCATTGGAACTTCTCCAACTGACCCGCCTGGCCGATCAGCAGGTCCTGGGTCACCTGGTCGAGCTCGTCTGTCTCGTCGATGTACTGGCGGATGTCCTCGATTACACCGTTGTAGACGAGGTCCAACGCGGCCAGGTGGGCCTGTACCGTGTCTCGACCGACCGAGTAGTCCTCCCACGACCGGTCCTTGATGATGGCGCCGGGCGTCCCCTGCGGCGAAGCACCAAGGGCCGCAATGCGTTCGGCGACATCGTCGGCGAACGCACGCACCGTGTCCACCTGCGGGTCGATCATCTCGTGCACGCCGATAAAGTTCGGGCCGACCACGTTCCAGTGAATGTGCTTCAGCGTCAGATGGAGATCGTTGTAGGTGCTGAGTTGCTTCTGCAACAGTTCGGTGAGCCGCGCCGCCTGCTTATCGGTCAATCCCGGAATTGTGAACTGAGTCATCGCGTACTTCCTAGCTTCCTTCCATTGGTTCGCACACAGCTGCTTGCACTGGTGGGTACCCGATGGCCACGCTGAAAAACGCTACGGATCAAAGCGAGTGGATTTGCTGCACCGGCAACCGCGGGCCGCGGCGGGGTTCGTACGCCAGCCCGCTGGCTTCGAGCAGCCGGACCACGCGCTGGCGGTGGGGTCGCATCGGCTCGAGCAGTTCGAGCATGCCCGCGTCGTCGACGGGGCGGCCCAGCAAGGTCCAACCGATCATTTTGGGAATGTGGTAGTCGCCGACCGACACGGCGTCGGCGTCTCCGAAGGCGCGTTGTGCGGTCTCGGCCGCGGTCCACTCCCCCACCCCCGGCAGCGACATCACCGCCTCCCGGGCCTGCCCGGCCGGCCGCGACGCCAACCGCTCCAGCGACGAAGCCCGGCGCGCGCAGACCACCACGGCCTGCGCCCGCCGCGGGTCGACGTTGGCGCGATGGAACTCCCACGACGGGATGTGTCGCCATACCTGCGCCGGCGGCATCACACGCATCCCCGCCGGCGCCGGGCCCGGTGCGGGTGTGCCGTACTTCGTCACCAGCACCCGCCACGAGCGAAACGCATCGGCGCCGGGCACCCGCTGCTCGATGATCGCGGGGATCAGGGCCTCGAGCACCAGGCCGGTGCGGCCCAGGCGCAAGTGCGGAACCCGTCGGTGGGCGGCCGCGACGGTCGGATGCCCCGGCATGAAGTCCGAGTCGTCGTCCTCGAGACCCAACATGGCGGGCAGCGTTTCGATGAATTCCTCAGCGCCACTGCCCCACGCCACACCCTGCGCTGCATTGGGCGCGACCCGGCTGATCCGGGCGGTGACGGACCCGCTGGGCAGCAGGCTGGTGCGCCAGACCGAGCCGTCACCGGGAGCCTGGAAGCACGGATCACCGCGACCTCGGCGAAGTGGCGCCAACGTGTGCCCGAAGCTGACGGCTCCGGGGAACACGACCGTGCGCGTGCTCTTCATCCGATGATTCTCCGACTGCCCTGATTGACCGTGAACTGCGGTCCAAGTCAATATTGCGTTGTGATGACGCCGTTCGATGACCCGCAGGGCGAACTGGCTTGGATGTTCTTGCAGACCGTCAGCGACGACGGCGATCTGGACGAGGGCTTCACGCTGCTCAGTGAGGACTTCACCTACTGGACCCTCTACACGCGCACCCCCTGCGACAAGGCCACCTTTCGGCAGGCGATCGAGCGACGCAAGAAAGACCTCGAGCTGATCATCGACTTGGTGCGCTGCGTCAACGAGGGAGAGACCGTGGTGGTGGAGGCGCAGGCGACCGGCACCACCTCCGACGGCCGCGAGTTCGACAGCCCGTTCGTATGCATCTTCGACACCCGCGACGGACTGATCGTCTCCATGCGTTTGTACAGCGACACCCGCGCGGTCGCCGCTGCCCTGCCCGGATGGATCCCCTACTGAGCCGAGACGCTGATGTCGGCCTTGGTGGGGTAGAACGCCACATGCCCGGCAATCGCCGCGACCGCGGGATATGGCTGCTCGTAAGTCCAAATCACATCGTCGACGGTGTCACCGGCCGAGGTGGTCACGCTGTAATAGCTCGCGTCGCCCTTGAAGGGGCAGTAGGTGCTGGTGTCCGTCCGGCTGAGCCGGTCCTGCACCACATCGGCGATCGGAATGTATTGCACCGCAGGCAAAGTAGCTTCGCGTAGTTCCAGTGCCGCGGTGGTGTCGGCGACCAGCTCGCCATTGACGCGCACCTGCACCCGTCCCTTGGTCGGCTCGATGGTGATCGGGTGCCCCGCGCTGGGTTCTTTGATTTCCGGGTGGGCCATGGTGGTTCCTCCTTAGACGTATACCGGTCTTCAACGCGCGTCGGGCATCAGGGCTTCCCGTCCTGCCGGACCAAATGCGTAGCGGTGATATTGCGCCATGTTTGCCACCGCGGGAAACAGCGACATGATCTTGCCCAAGGCTCGGGATGAGCGGGGCAGCTGCGCGAAGGTGTACGACTCGAACCATCGTTCCCAGGCCAGCAGCCGCACCCCTGGCACGGCTTCGACGATGTCGTCGGGCCCGTTGATCGCCCAGCGCAGCGTGGACCCCGACCGCCGCACCACGGTGTTGAGCCACTGCGACTTGATCCCGAGCCAATTGAAGGCGTCGAACTGCAGCTCACCCGAACCGAACCGGCAGACCGCCCGGCGCAGCAGCGCGGTGCCGTCCTGCCGGGTGAGGTACATCGTCAGCCCCTCCCCGATCAGCAGTGTGGGACGGTCGGCGGGAATTTCCGCCAGCCATGCCGGGTCGGTGACCGAGGCGGCAATGACGCGATAGTGATCGCGGCTGGGATAGAGCTGGGTGCGCAACGCTATGACCTCGGGGTAATCGACGTCGTACCATTCGACGTCCGGGCCCGGCTGCAGGCGGAAAAACCGGCTGTCGAGCCCGCAGCCCAGGTGCAGCACGATCGAATGCGGATGCGCGGCAAGGAATTTGCGCGTCCACTGGTCGAAGTGCGCCGACCGGGTGGTGACCGACGGTGCCCGCCGCGGTGTGATGGTGGTTTTCTTCCAGTCGTAGTCGATGCGCTCGACGATCTCCTTCGCGTACCGATCGCCCAGAATCGGTTTCGCAAAGTCGGCGTCAAGCGCCTTCGCATAGAACGTCGCCAACATAGTCTGGGGCGCCCCGGTGAGATCGACAGGCACTCGCGCGGCAGTCACAACGCCCGAGACTAGTCCCACTTTCAGCGCCGCGCCGCGTCCTGAACGGTGGTCGGCGTGGTGTTCAGCGGGGAGTCGTGCTCCGGCTCTTGGCATTTCGCATCGCCGCCCAGAACCGGGCCGCCTCGCGAATGGATTCCTCGACCGGGCGCGGCTGCCAGCCCAATTCGCGGACGGCCTTGCTGTGGTCGACGGGCGCCTCGGCGCGCATCATGCGCACCGACGCGAGGCTGAGTTCGGCGTCCTTGCCGGTGAAGCGGGCCCGCAAGTCGCCCAGCGCGCCCAGCGCATACAGCGTCGGGACGGAGATGGAGCGCCGCGGCGGCGGCACGCCGGCCTCGTCGGCCGCGATGCGGACCACCTCTTTCAACGCGATCATCCGTTCGGAGATCAGGTACCGCTCGCCGATGCGCCCGTGTTCGGAGGCCAGGATCATGGCCCGGGCGGCGTCGGTGACGCCGACGGCCTCCAGCGCAATGCCCTCCATCGCGAAGGGCAGCTTGCCGAAGACCGCGCCGGCGATGAACGCACCGTGCGGGGTGCGGCCCCAGTCACCGCTGCCGTATGTCGTCGACACGCACATCGCCACCGCGGGCAGCCCGAATTCGGCCGCGTAGCGCATCACCAGGTTCTCGGCCTGGACCCGGGACTGGACGTAGTCCGACAACCCGCGGGTGCCGATGATGTCCTCTTCGGTCGCGACGTGTCCGCGGCGCCGCCCGACGGTCGTGTAGGTGCTGGTGAAGATGAACCGGCGCAGGCCGGGTTGCGTGACGGCCACATCGAGGACATTGCGCAGCCCTTCGACGTTGGTGCGAAACAGCGGCGAGGAATCGCGCAGCCATGCGCGGGTGTCAACGACGCAGTAGTAGACGTCGTCGACACCGTCCATCGCCTCCCGCAGCACGGCAGTATCGAACACGTCGCCGCAAAAGCGGGTGAGTTCGAGGTCGTCAATAGATCGGGTGTTGGCGCCTTCGCGCACCATGGCCCGCACCTCATGGCCGTCGGCGACCAGCTGGCGGGTGACGTGTGAACCCAGAAAGCCGTTGGCGCCGACGACGAGTTTGGGCTTGGTGCTCATTGGGCGCCTCCGTACTGCTCCATGAATTGCGCGCCGGCGTCGTCGAGGGTGCCGAGCTCCTGCGCCTTGCGGCACCACTTCAACGTGGCCTGCACGAAGCGCAGCGGGTTGTAGATGTCTTCCTGTTGGCGCCACAGGCCATCGCCGGCGTAGGTGATGATCGAGATGTTCGTTGCGCCGATGACTGTGCCGTCACCGGGATCGCGCATGGGGTTGTCGAGTTCCATGATGATGCGCCCGCCTTCCTCGTCGATCACCGACCACAGCGACGGAAACGCGACCATGTGACTACCGGGAAAGCTGCCCATCGTCCGGCTGATCCACTCGCGGACCTCATCGCGGCCATGCATGGTGCCGGCCGCGTGTTCGATGTACAGGACGTCGGGTGTGTAGTGCTGGACCCACGCGTCCCAGTCCTGCGATTGCGCCGCCGCATCGACCGTCGCTTCGAATTTTTCGAACGCGGCGGCCAGTTCGCTACGGGAGAACCTGGATGTGGTCATGATTTCGCGGCACCGTTGCAGCTCATCGGCGGAGTGTAGCCTGGCCTTGTTCCTGCCCGAGTGCTAGCCGGTTATGGAGGACGAAGGATGACCAACCAAAAAGCGATTCTCGCCGGCGGCTGCTTTTGGGGGATGCAGGAATTGATCCGCAAGCAGCCGGGCGTGGTTTCGACCCGGGTCGGTTACACCGGCGGTGACGTCCCCAATGCGACCTACCGCAACCACGGCACGCACGCCGAGGCCATCGAGATCGTCTATGACCCGGCGGTCACCGACTATCGCACGATGCTGGAGTTCTTCTTCCAGATCCACGATCCGACAACGAAAGACCGGCAGGGCAACGATCGGGGTGCCAGTTACCGGTCGGCCATCTTCTATCTCGACGAGGACCAGAAGCGGATCGCGCTGGACACCATCGCAGACGTCGAGGCGTCCGGGCTGTGGCCCGGCAAGGTGGTGACGGAGGTCAGCCCGGCCGGCGACTTCTGGGAAGCCGAGCCCGAACACCAGGACTACCTGCAGCACTATCCCAACGGATACACCTGCCACTTCATCCGCCCGGGCTGGAAGCTGCCGCGCCGGGCGACCGCGGACCAGTAGCGGCGCCCGGCTCCTCCCGGCACTGCCAGCGCCGAGTTCAGCGCGGGCGCACCACAATCCGGCCGCCGTCCTTCGGGGTGAACGCTACCCCGCGGCCATGCCAGCGCTCATCCGGGGCGTCCGTCGTCTCAATGGTCAAGCGGCGCAACACTGTTCGAAGCACCACGTCCATCTCCATGTTGGCAAACGCCGCCCCCACACAGCGGCGGGTCCCGCCACCGAACGGGATCCACGACAACGCCGACGGCTTGGTCCCGATAAAGCGTTGCGGATCGAAACGGTCGGGATCGGGGAACACGTCGGGGTTGCTGTGAATCTGCCCGATTCCGACGATGATCGAATCGCCACGCGGAATCACCCATTCGCCGAGCTGGAAGGTCTCGGGGTAGACGTGGCGACCGGCGAGGTCGATCACCGTCCTGGCCCGCTGGACCTCCAAGATCGTGGCCTGACGCAGCTCGCTGCCGCCGTTGTCGGCCTCTTCGACGAGCGCCTTCAGCAGCTCGGGGTGCCGGCTTATCCGCTCGAACGCCCAGCCCAGCGTGGACGCGGTGGTTTCGTGTCCGGCCGCCAGCAGGGCGAGCAGCTCGTCGCCAATGTCCTTGCGTGACATGGCCGAACCATCTTCGTACGTGGTACGCAGCAGCATCGCCAGGACGTCGGTCCGCGCGGCGAACTGCGAATCGGCCCGTTCGTCGTCGATCAACTTGTCGATGACTTTGTCGTAGCGGCGTCGCCATTCGGCCAGCCGGCCCCACGGGCTGTACCTGCCTAATTGCCGTTTGGGCATCGGCACCGACGCAAGCCGCGATCCCAGGGTGACCCACGGCGGAATGAGCCGGCGCAGCTCGTCGAGTTCGGCGCCTTCCGCACCGAAAACCGCGCGCAGAATGGCGTTCAGCGTGATCCGCATCATCGGCGGCAGCGTTGGGAATGGGCTGCCCTGCGGCCACTCAGCGATCTCGCGCAGCGTCTCTTCTTCGATGATGCTTTCGTACTTCTTCATGCTCTTGCCGTGGAACGGCGGCGCCAACAGCCGACGCCGCTGGCGATGTTCGTCGCCCTCGAGCGCGAAGACGGAGCCGGTGCCGAACAGCCTGCCCAGATTGGGCTGGATGTTGCCGAGCTCATCGGGGCTCGTCGTGAAAATCTGCTTCGCCAGCTGCGGGTCACCGACGGCGATCACGCGCCCGTACATCGGCAGGTTGAGCGTGAACACATCGCCGTGGCGGCGCGCCAGCTGTTGGATCATCCAGCGTCGCGAGACCGAAAAGCCCAGACCCTGAAGCACCTTGGGGATCCGGACCGCCGGAGGCAGGTTGACGGCCGGCGGGGCGGCGACTTGGTGGCTCATGACGAGGGCGTCTCCCAACATCGGCCCCGGCGACGGGGCTGGTACGGCGATGTACCGCAGCATCTTCCTCGTACGGTACTCTGAAGTACCAAACCTGACAAGGTGCCGCACTCAGCGAAGGGGGCGTCCGCGTGACACCAGCGGTGACCGCGACTGCCGCCGACGCGATTGCGAACGACGCACCGACCGAGCCGGATCCATTTCGGCAACGGCTGCTCGACGGTCTGGCCACCGCCATCACCGAGCGCGGCTACCGCGCGAGCACGGTCGCCGATGTGGTCCGCCACGCACGCACGTCCAAGCGCACGTTCTACGACCACTTCGCCGGCAAGGAGGAGTGCTTCCTCGAGCTGCTGGCCGTCGACATCGAGAAACTGGGCGCGACAATCACCGCATCCGTCGATCCCGAGGCCGATTGGCACGTGCAGATCCGCCAGGCGGTCGAGGCCTACGTCGGATATATCGAGGCGCGGCCTGCCATCACGTTGAGCTGGATCCGTGAATTGCCCTCGCTGGGGGCGGCCGCTCGGCCGGTCCAGCGGCGCGGTCAACGGAGGCAGCTTCGCACGCCCGAACCCGGGACTGGCGCTGAGGTCAATCAGCAGGCTGGTCAACAGCTGCAAACCGCGCAA
>NZ_LZMB01000177.1 GCF_001673555.1 Mycobacterium sp. 1165178.9
CCGCGCGCCGCACTTCACCGTCGCCTGGCCGACCGGAGAGATCGGCGGCATGGGCCTGGAAGGCGCCGTGCGCCTTGGGTTCAGCAAGGAGCTGGCCGCCGTAGACGATCCCGACGAGCGGCAAAGCCTGTTCGATCGCCTGGTGGCCGCGGCCTACGAGCACGGGAAGGCGCTGCGGGCGGCGACCACGTTCGAGCTGGACGACGTCATAGACCCAGCAGCCTCCCGAACCTGGGTCGCCAGGCTCTCGGGAGGCTGAAGGGTTCAGCGACTACGCGTGGCCGGAGCCGCAGCCGACGCCGGGCAGGCAGCCTTGCCCGCCTGGAATGCCGCCGGGGCCCGCGTTCTGCCCGCCGGAGCCGCAGCCGACGCCCGGGACGCAACCCTGGCCACCCGGACCCCCACCGGGGCCGTTGAACTGGCCGCCCGAGCCGCAGTTTCCGTTGGCGTCGCAGCCGCCGCCGCCCGGGTCGTCCTTGAAGGTCACGTGCGTGGGCGCGGGGGAGTTGGCGGCTGGTCCGGTGACGTAGACGTCAGCAGCGGCCGCGGGCGCGGCGGCGATCGCCGCGGCCACGGCACCGGCAACAACCAGCGGTTTCATGAGTGTCAATTTCGGTAACATGCGCGTGGCATACCACCTCAGCACATGTCTAAAACATCGTGAATAAAATTCGGCAGCAAACCAAATCTGCGCTGCCGCTCGGCGGCTCTCACCGCGACGGAAGGCCTGACACAATGACCTCGCAAGATTTGACCGGCCGCACCGCGATCATCACCGGCGCGTCGCGCGGAATCGGCCTTTCGATAGCCCAGCAGCTGGCGGCCGCGGGGGCCAATGTGGTGCTCACCGCGCGCAAGCAGGAGGCCGCCGACGAGGCCGCCGCCCAGGTGGGTCAGCAGGCCCTCGGGGTGGGTGCTCACGCGGTCGACGAGGACGCGGCGCGGCGCTGCGTCGAGCTCACGCTGGAGCGCTTCGGCAGCGTCGACATCCTGATCAACAACGCCGGAACCAACCCGGCCTATGGTCCGCTGATCGACCAGGACCACGCCCGTTTCACCAAGATCTTCGACGTCAACCTGTGGGCTCCGCTGCTGTGGACCTCACTCGTCGTCAAGTCGTGGATGGGCGAGCACGGCGGGGCGATCGTCAACACCGCCTCCATCGGCGGCATGCATCAATCCCCGGCGATGGGCATGTACAACGCCACCAAGGCCGCGCTGATCCACGTGACCAAGCAACTCGCGCTGGAACTCTCGCCCCGCGTCAGGGTCAATGCGATCTGCCCGGGTGTCGTGCGCACCCGCCTGGCCGAGGCGCTGTGGAAGGACCACGAGGACCCGCTGGCGTCGTCGATCGCGCTCGGACGCATCGGGGAGCCGGTCGACGTGGCAGCGGCCGTCGCCTTCCTGGTTTCGGACGCGGCGAGCTGGATCACCGGCGAGGCAATGGTGATCGACGGCGGCCTACTGCTCGGCGCCGCACAGGGATTCCAGTCCGCACCGGGCGGCGGGCAATGACCGCCGTCGATGCGGCGGATCTGGACGCGCGGGTTCAGGCGTTGCTCGACGAGCACGATCCGGCCACCAGCGACCCGCGGGATTTCCTTGGCGCGCAATACGATGCGGGCCTGGCCTGGGTGCACCTACCGCGCGGTTTCGGCGGCCTGGATCTGCCGCGCACCGCTCAGGAGCGAGTCGATGCGCGGCTGGCCGCCGCGGGTGCGCCGGCGGGCGGCACCCGCAAGAATTACATCGGCATGGGCATGGCGGCGCCGACGATTGCGGCGTTCGGCACCGACGAGCAGAAGCGAAAGTTCCTGCGCCCGTTGTTCACCGGTGAGCAGATCTACTGCCAGCTGTTCAGCGAGCCGGGCGCCGGATCGGACCTGGCCGGGGTGGCCACCCGTGCGGTGCGCGACGGTGACGACTGGATCGTCAACGGGCAGAAGGTCTGGACGTCGCAGGCGCAGCACGCGCAGATGGCCATCCTGGTCGCCCGGACCGATCCGTCGGTGCCCAAACACCATGGCCTGACCTACTTTCTCTGCGACATGACGCAACCGGGAGTCGAGATCCGGCCGTTACGCCAGATCACCGGCGAGGCGGAATTCAACGAGGTGTTCCTCACCGACGTCCGGGTGCCCGATGCGAATCGGCTCGGCCCGGAGGGCGGTGGCTGGCGGGTCGCCACTACCACCCTCAACAACGAACGCGTCGCCATCGGGTCGCGCGCTGGAGTTCCCCGGGAAGGTGGCCATATCGGCAAGGTCGCGACGGCCTGGCGCGACGAGCCGGCGCTGCGCAACCCCGCAATGCACGACCAGCTGATGCGGTTGTGGGTTGAGGCGGAGGTCCTCCGGCTGGCCGGTGAACGGTTGCGGCAACAGGCGGCCACCGGTCAGCCCGGGCCGGAAGGCGCCGGAATGAAGGTGGCGTTCGCCAATCTGGCACAAGCGATTTCGGGCTTCGAGATCGAGCTGCACGGCGAAGCGGCGCTGCTCTACGATGACTGGACCATGCGCAGGCCCGAAACGGTCGACCTGGTCGGTCGCGGGCCCGGCTACCGCTACCTGCGGGCGCGCGGAAATTCGATCGAAGGTGGTACGTCAGAAATCCTGCGCAACACCATTTCCGAGCGGGTCCTCGGCCTGCCGGGGGAACATCGTGTCGACAAAGAGGCCGCGTGGAAGGACCTCCCCCGATGAGCGCGCACACCGCCGACCTGCTGTACTCCGACACCGAAGAGGCATTGCGGGCCGGCGTGCGTCAGCTGTTCGCCGAGCGGTGCCCGCCCGAATCGGTGACGCGCCTTTACGACTCGCAATCGGAAGACTTTTCGGGCGTGTGGCACACCCTGGCCACCGAACTGGGGGTGGCCGGCCTGCTGGTTCCGGAATCGCTGGGCGGCGCCGGCGCGAGCGTCCGCGAGGCCGCCGTGGTCATGGAGGAGATCGGCCGGGCCGTTGCGCCGGTGCCGTTTTTGTCCAGCGCGGTCCTCGCCACGATCGCGCTGCTGAGGGCCGGTGACACTGCCATGGTGCCCGCCCTGGCCCAGGGTGAGCTGACGGCGGCATTGGTGGTCCCGCTCTCGAGCGCACCGGGCGACCCGATCACTGCGGTCAGCGCCGGCGCCGACGGACTGAGCGGAGCGGTCAGCAGCGTGGCCGGTGCCGACGCGGCCGATGTGCTGGTGGTGCCGGTCGCCGGGCGCGACGGGCTCGAGCTACACACCGTGGCCGGCGACGCCGCGGGCCTACAGATTTCCCCGCTGCTCGCGCTGGATATGACCAGACCCCTTGCCGCCGTGTCGTTTTCGGGATCTCCGTCGTCCCGGGTCGGGGCGGGCGACGAGCCAGTCGCCGACGCTATCCGGACCGGGGCCGCCCTGCTGGCGTCCGAGCAACTCGGGGTCGCCCAATGGTGCTTCGACACCACGCTGGAGTACGTCAGGCAACGCAGGCAGTTCGGCCGCACGATCGGCTCCTATCAGGCGATCAAGCACCGGTTGGCGGACCTGTGGTTCGAGGTCGGCGCGGGGACCGCCGCGGCGCGCTATGCGGCCGACACCGGCGCCCGGGGCGCGGAAGATTCCGATGCCGCGGCGGCGATCGCCCAAGCCTACTGCGGCGAGGTCGCCGTGCATGCCGCCGAAGAGTGCGTGCAGCTGCACGGCGGCATCGGTATGACGTGGGAATATCCGGCGCACCTGTACCTCAAGCGGGCCAAGAGCGACCAGTTGGCATTCGGCACCGCATACCGTCACCGCGCGCGACTGGCCGAACTGGTGGACCTGCCGGCGTTCTGAAGTTCGCGGCGCCCGCGGCCGCGCGCATCTGGGCCCTCGCCGAGGATAGAGTTTGCCCACCACACCTCTTGGGAGCTGGGCGAATGCGAGTGTTGCTGTCGGCTTACGACACGCGCGGGGGTGTCGAGCCGCTCGCCGCGCTTGCGGTGCAGTTGCGGGCGCTCGGCGTTGATGCGCGGGTGAGCGCGCCGCCGGACGCCGAATTCGTCGAGCTGCTGGCCCGTGCCGGCGTGCCGCTGCTGCCCTTCGGTGAATCCCTGCGGGCGATGAAGACGGGGGCGATCCCGTCGGAGGAGGAGCTGCGCCGGCAATTGGACGGGTTGATCGCCGCGCAATTCGACACCGTGGCCGCCGCGGCCGAAGGCTGTGACGCGTTGGTGGTCGCCGGTTTCCCGCCGGCCGCGGCCGCCGCCCGGTCGGCGACGGAAAGCCTGGGACTCGATTACGTCTACGTCAGTTACCAGCCCACCATCCTGCCGTCGCCGCACCACCCGCCGCCGGCGTACGCGAACGGACCGATCCCTTTCGGCATGGTCGACAACCGGACCCTGTGGCAATTGGATGGCCGGCACATGCAGGAACTGTTCGGCGCCACGCTCAATGGTCACCGGGCGGCGATCGGCCTGCCGCCGCTGGACAACCTGCGCGACTATGCGCTGACCGACTGCCCGTGGCTGGCGACGGATCCGATCCTGGATCCGTGGCGGCCCGCCGAGCTCGACGTCGTCCAAACCGGCGCGTGGCTGCTGCGCGACGAACGCCCGCTACCCGCGGACTTGCTGTCATTCCTCGACGCGGGCCCGCCGCCGGTGTACGTGGGGTTCGGCAGCATGCCGATGCGGGCCGCGCGGGACGTCGCGTGGACGGCCATCGAGGCGGCGCGCGCGCTGGGTCATCGCGCCGTGGTGTCCCGCGGCTGGGCCGACCTGGTCCCGATCGACGACCGGGACGACTGCTTCGCCGTCGGCGAGGTCAACCAGCAAGCACTGTTCGGGCGCGTCGCCGCCGTCGTGCACCACGGCGGGGCGGGCACCACGACGACGGCCGCGCGGGCGGGTGCCCCGCAGGTGGTGGTGCCCCAAGGGGCCGATCAGCCCTACTGGGCGACCCGGGTGCGCGACCTGGGCCTCGGCTCCGCCCATGACGGGCCCGCTCCGACCACCCAGTCGCTGTCGACCGCGCTCAAGCGCGGCC
>NZ_LZMB01000178.1 GCF_001673555.1 Mycobacterium sp. 1165178.9
CGCAAAAACCGATGCTCATGCTGCCTTTTTCGAAGAACTGCCAACGCGCGGCGAACCCGATTTCGCACTCGGCCCAGACCTGTGCTGGTGCTGTATGGCCCTCCAGCCCGCGGGCCTGCAATGCCGCGTTGAGCCGATCCGAGCTGGTGCGGGCGGATGTATCACTGGGCTGATTGCGAACACAACCGATACGGGGCCGATCCAACGGCCGGGCGACGAGGCGCGACGCTACCGAATAGGAGTACTTCTTGACTGTCACACCTCACATTGGCGGAGTGCTCGAGGAGCTCTTGGAGCGTAGTGGGCGCTTTTTCACGCCGGGAGAGATCTCGGCCGACCTGCGCACGATTACACGCGAGGGCGGCCGCGAAGCCGACGTGTTCTACCGCGACCGGTGGAGCCATGACAAAGTGGTGCGCTCGACGCACGGGGTGAACTGCACCGGGTCGTGCTCGTGGAAGATCTACGTCAAAGACGGGATCATCACCTGGGAGACCCAGCAGACCGACTACCCGTCGGTGGGTCCGGACCGTCCCGAGTACGAGCCCCGCGGTTGTCCGCGCGGTGCGTCGTTTTCGTGGTACAGCTACTCGCCGACCCGGGTGCGCTACCCCTACGCCCGGGGCGTGCTGCTCGAGATGTATCGGGAGGCCAAGGCGCGGCTCGGCGATCCGGTGCTGGCATGGGCCGATATCCAGGCCGACCCCGAACGTCGTCGCCGCTATCAGCAGGCCCGCGGGAAGGGCGGACTGGTCCGGGTCACGTGGGCCGAGGCCACCGAACTGATCGCCGCCGCCCACGTGCACACCATCAAGACGTACGGACCGGACCGCGTCGCCGGCTTCTCTCCCATCCCGGCGATGTCGATGGTGTCCTACGCGGCCGGCTCGCGGTTTTTCGAGCTGATCGGCGCCCCCATGACGTCGTTCTACGACTGGTATGCCGACCTCCCGGTGGCCTCACCGCAGGTGTTCGGCGACCAGACCGACGTGCCCGAATCCGGCGATTGGTGGGACGCAGCGTATTTGATGATGTGGGGCTCCAACGTCCCGATCACCCGTACGCCCGATGCGCACTGGATGGCCGAGGCGCGCTACCGGGGCACCAAGGTGGTGACCGTCAGCCCGGACTACGCCGATAACACCAAGTTCGCCGATGAGTGGATGCCCTGTGCGGCCGGGACCGACGGGGCGCTGGCCATGGCGATGGGCCACGTCATCCTCTCGGAATGCTATGTGCGCAAGCAGGTTCCGTTCTTCATCGACTATTCTCGCCGCTACACGGACCTCCCGTTCTTGATCAAGCTGGAAGAACGCGGCGAGATGCTGGTGCCGGGGAAGAACCTCACGGCAGCGGATTTGGGGGAGGCCGTCGAGAACGCCGCGCTCAAACCGGCGGTGCTGGACGAAACGACCGATTCGGTTGTCGTGCCGCACGGCTCGCTGGGATTCCGGTACGGCGAGTCGGGCGTCGGAAAGTGGAACCTCGATCTCGGTGACCTGACGCCGGCACTGAGCGCGCGAAACGCCCGCCGCCGTAATGGGAATGACAGCAGCGCGCTGGTCCACCTGCCCAGCTTCGACACCGTCGACGGCGAGGGAACGACCGTGGCGCGCGGTGTCCCGGTACGCCGTATCGGTAAGCACCTGGTGTGTACCGTCTTTGACCTGATGCTGGCCCAATACGGTGTGGCGCGGGCCGGGTTGCCGGGCGAATGGCCCACCGGTTATGACGACGCCACCCAGCAGAACACCCCCGCGTGGCAGGAAGCGATCACCGGCGTGTCGGCCGCCCAGGCCATCCGGGTGACAAGGGAATTCGCGCGCAGCGCCGAGGAATCCGGCGGCCGCTCGATGATCATCATGGGCGGCGGCATCTGCCACTGGTTCCACAGCGACGCGATCTACCGCGCGGTGCTGGCGCTGCTGATGCTGACCGGATCGATGGGCCGCAACGGCGGTGGGTGGGCCCACTACGTCGGCCAGGAGAAGGTCCGCCCGCTGACCGGCTTTCAGACGATGGCGATGGCGACAGACTGGGTGCGCCCGCCTCGACAGGTGCCCGGCGCCTCGTATTGGTACGCCCACACCGACCAATGGCGTTACGACGGATACGGTGCGGACAAACTGGCCAGCCCGGTGGGCCGGGGCAGGTTCGCGGGCAAGCACACCATGGACCTGCTCGCATCGTCGGTGGCCATGGGATGGAGCCCGTATTACCCCCAGTTCGACCGGTCCAGTCTGGACGTCGCCGACGAGGCGCGCGCCGCAGATCGCGATGTCGCCGACTACGTCGCCGAACAGCTCGGCCAGCGTAAGCTGAAGCTGGCCGTCACCGATCCCGACAACCCCGTGAATTGGCCACGGGTGCTTACCGTTTGGCGCGCCAACCTGATCGGCTCTTCGGGCAAGGGCGGCGAGTACTTCCTGCGCCATCTGTTGGGGACCGATTCCAACGCTTCGGCGCTGCCGCCCGAGGACGGGGTCCGGCCAGTCGACGTGACCTGTGCGGGGGACATCCCCGAGGGCAAGCTCGACCTGATGATGTCGATCGACTTCCGGATGACCTCGACGACGTTGGTGTCCGACATTGTGCTGCCGGCGGCGACCTGGTACGAGAAGGCCGACATCTCCAGCACCGACATGCACCCCTACGTGCACGCGTTCAGCGCCGCGACCGATCCGCCGTGGGAAACCCGTTCGGACTTCGACGCTTTCGGCGCCGTCGCGCGCGCCTTCAGCGCCATGGCCAGGGACCACCTGGGCACCCGCACCGATGTGGTGCTCACCGCGTTGCAGCACGACACACCGGACGCGATGGCCTATCCCGATGGCACTGAACAGGATTGGCTGCACACCGGCGGGACGCCGGTGCCGGGGCGCACGATGGGCAAGCTCACCGTGGTGGAACGCGACTACACCGCCATCTACGACAAGTGGCTGACCCTGGGCCCGCTCGTCGACAAATTCGGCTTGACCACCAAGGGCGTCACGGTGCACCCCTTCCGGGAGGTCGAGGAGCTCGCCGCGAAGTTCGGGGTGCTCAAATCCGGCGTGGCAGCTGGGCGTCCGGCCATCACCACCGCCTCGCGGATGGCCGACGTGCTGTTGCTGCTGTCGGGAACGACCAACGGAAGGCTGGCGGTCGAGGGCTTCCACGAACTGGAAAAGCGCACCGGTCAGCGCCTGGTGCATCTGGCCGAAGGCAGCGAAGACAAGCGCATCAGCTACGCCGATACTCAGGCGCGGCCCGTTCCCGTGGTCACCAGCCCGGAATGGTCCGGCAGCGAAACGGGTGGTCGTCGCTATGCGCCTTTCACCATCAACATCGAGAACCTCAAGCCGTTCCACACCCTCACGGGACGGATGCATTTCTACCTTGCGCACGACTGGGTCGAAGAGCTCGGCGAACACCTACCGGTGTTCCGGCCGCCGCTGGACATGGCGCGCCTTTTCGGTCAGCCCACCCTGGGCTCATGCGAGGACGGCATCGGACTCACCGTGCGCTATCTGACACCGCACTCGAAGTGGTCGTTCCACTCCACCTATCAAGACAACCTGTACATGCTCTCGCTGTCCCGAGGTGGCCCGACGATGTGGATGAGTCCCGGTGACGCCGCGAAAATTCAAGTGCGCGACAATGATTGGGTCGAGGCGGTGAACATGAACGGCATCTATGTGTGCCGGGCGATCGTCTCGCACCGGATGCCCGACGGCGTGGTCTTCGTCTACCACGTCCAGGAGCGCACGGTGGACACGCCGCGCTCCGAAACCAACAACAAGCGCGGCGGTAACCACAACGCGCTGACCCGGGTGCGCATCAAGCCCAGCCACTTGGCCGGTGGCTACGGCCAACACGCGTTCGCGTTCAACTACCTGGGGCCGACCGGTAATCAGCGCGACGAGGTTACCGTGGTGCGCCGTCGCAGCCAGGAGGTGCGGTACTGATGGGCACCAATACGGCGCGGCAGGGGGGACCGCGATGAAGGTCATGGCGCAGTTGGCGATGGTGATGAACCTCGACAAATGCATCGGATGCCACACCTGTTCGGTGACCTGCAAGCAGGCGTGGACCAACCGGTCGGGCACCGAATACGTCTGGTTCAACAACGTCGAAACCCGTCCCGGGCAAGGCTATCCGCGCACCTACGAGGACCAGGAGCGGTGGCGCGGCGGCTGGATCCGCGACAAGAAGGGCCGGCTGCGGCTGCGCGACGGCGGCCGCCTGCACAAGCTGCTGCGGATCTTCGCCAATCCGAAGTTGCCCCTCATCGGCGACTACTACGAGCCCTGGACCTACGACTACGAGAACCTGACCACGGCACCCGCGGGCGACACCTTCCCCACGGCCGCACCCAAAAGCTCGATAACCGGTGAGCCGATGAAGATTTCGTGGGGACCGAACTGGGACGACAACCTGGCCGGGTCGCCCGAGATCCTGGCCGAGGACCCGATTTTGAAGAAGGTCAGCGAAGAGGTCAAACTCTCGCTCGAAGAAACCTTCATGTTCTACCTGCCCCGCATCTGCGAGCACTGCCTCAACCCGTCCTGCGTGGCGTCGTGCCCGTCGGGTGCGATGTACAAGCGCAGCGAGGATGGCATCGTGCTGGTCGACCAGGACCGCTGCCGCGGCTGGCGGATGTGTGTGTCCGGATGTCCTTACAAAAAGGTCTATTTCAACCACAAGACCGGCAAGGCCGAGAAGTGCACGCTGTGCTATCCCCGGATGGAGGTCGGTCTGCCGACCATCTGCTCGGAGACGTGCGTGGGGCGGCTGCGCTACCTGGGCGTGGTGCTCTACGACGCCGACAAGGTGCTGCAAGCGGCCTCGGTGGAAAAGGAGACCGATCTCTACCCGGCGCAGTGCGAGATTCTGCTGGACGCAGGCGATCCGGACGTCATCGCCGGCGCGCGGGCGGAGGGAATCCCCGACGAGTGGATCGATGCGGCGCAGCGCTCGCCGGTGTACGCGCTGATCCACACCTACCAGGTGGCGCTGCCGTTGCACCCGGAATACCGCACCATGCCGATGGTTTGGTACATCCCGCCGCTCTCGCCGGTGGTCGACGCGGTCAGTCGCGACGGGCACGACGGGGAGGACCTCGGCAACCTGTTCGGAGCGCTGGACGCGCTGCGCATCCCGATGCAGTACCTGGCCGAGCTGTTCACCGCCGGCGATACCGCCGTGGTCGAAGGCGTGCTGCGGCGGCTGGCGGCGATGCGTTCCTACATGCGCGACATCAACCTCGGCCGCGAAACCCAGCCACACATCCCGCATTCGGTCGGCCTGACCGAAGAGGAGATCTACGAGATGTACCGGTTGCTTGCCATCGCGAAATACGAAGAGCGTTACGTCATTCCGACCGCGTTTGCGCCGCAGGCCCGTGATCTCGAGGAGATGGGTTGCTCGTTGACGGGTGACGGCGGGCCGGGCATGTACGAGTCGGACCCGGTGGTGTCGGTGGAGACCTTCCACACCCTCAAGCAGCGCGGCGACGATTCGGCCAGCGGCCGGCGGTCGACGCGGGTGAACCTGCTCAACTGGGACGGCGGCCAGGTGCCCGCCGGAATGTTCCCCGAAGAGCGGGGCCGATGAAATTGCTTTCGGCGCTCCGTGAGCGTTCCCCCAACCGGGCGATGCAGGATCGCCTGGTGTGGCAGGCCGCGTCGATGCTGCTGGCCTATCCGGATGACGGGTTGGCCGCGCGACTGGATGCCGTCGACAAAATGCTCAGCCACATCAGCGGTTCCCCAGCGGCGCTGCTGGGGCAGACGGTGGCGTCGCTGCGGGCCCGTGAGCCGATGGCCGCCGCGATGGACTACGTCGCCACGTTCGACATGCGCCGGCGCTGCACGATGTACTTGACCTACTGGACCGCGGGGGACACCCGCAACCGCGGACGGGAGATGTTGGCGTTCGCCACCGCCTACCGCGAGGCGGGTGTCCAGCCACCGGGCGGCGAGGCGCCCGACCATTTGACCGTGGTGCTCGAATTCGCCGCCACCGTGGATCCCGAGGTCGGCCGGCGACTATTGGACCAGCACCGCGTGCCCATCGATGTGCTGCGCGGGGCCCTGGCCGACGCCGACTCGGTCTACGAACCGACGGTTGCGGCGGTCTGCGAGACCCTGCCCGCCGCAACGGATCAGGAAGCGCGTCGCGCCGAGCGGCTGGCGAAAGCCGGACCACCGGCGGAAGCCGTTGGGCTGCAACCGTTTAGCTTGACAGTGCCGCCCCGGAAAGGAACGCCGAGTGTTTAGCAACGTCCTGTTCTGGGACATCGCGCCCTACGTCACTCTGTCGGTGCTGATCGTAGGCACCTGGTGGCGCTACCGCTACGACAAGTTCGGCTGGACGTCGCGGTCCTCCCAGATCTACGAGTCGCGACTGCTGAGCATCGCCAGCCCCGTCTTCCATTTCGGCATCCTGGCGGTGTTCGCCGGACACGTGGTAGGGCTGTTCGTCCCGCCGAAGGTGACCCAGATGCTGAAGGTGAGCGACCACTTCTACCACCTGCAGGCGGTCATCGCCGGGTCGATGGCCGGTATCGCGACGCTGATCGGCATCGGGTTGCTGATCTACCGCCGGTTCACCCGCCCGGCGGTAACCATGGCCACCAGCCGCAGCGACAAGGTGATGTACGTCGTGCTGGTGCTGGCGATCGTGGTGGGCCTGTACTGCGACCTGATCGGCACCGGCCCGCACGGCGGCGAGTTCCACTATCGCTACACGGTCGGTTTGTGGTTCCGCCGGATCTGGATATTCCAGCCGCACGGTGAGGTGATGATCAACGCGCCGTTGGACTACCAGCTGCACGCCCTGATCGGCATGGTGCTGTTCACGCTGTGGCCGTTCACCCGGCTGGTCCACGTGTTCAGCGCCCCGGTCGTCTACCTGTTCCGGCCCTACATCGTCTATCGCAGCCGCGAGGCCGCGGCCACGGGCGAACTCGTCGGTACGGCACCGCGCCGGCGGGGCTGGTGAGCGTCCGACCTGCGCTTTGGTTGTGCGGCTAGGGCGACGACACGCCGACCCGGTCCGCCGCCACCGCACACTCAGCGCCGCCACCGCACACGCGACGCTGTAGCCGCCCGCTACGGGCGCCCGGTCCAGCCGGTTCGCTATCCCGGGCGCCCGCTGCCACAATCACCGACGTGCTATTTCGGAACGTCGCCATCGTCGCCCACGTCGACCACGGAAAGACCACGCTGGTCGACGCGATGCTGCGGCAGTCGGGCGCGCTGCACCACCGGGGTGACGACACCGTCGAGCGCCTCATGGACTCCGGGGACCTGGAGAAGGAAAAGGGCATCACGATCCTGGCCAAGAACACGGCCGTGCATCGCAAGCATGCAGACGGAACGACGACCGTCATCAACGTGATCGACACCCCCGGCCACGCCGACTTCGGTGGTGAGGTGGAACGCGGACTCTCCATGGTCGACGGGGTGCTGCTGCTGGTCGACGCCTCCGAGGGCCCGCTGCCGCAGACCCGTTTCGTGTTGCGCAAGGCCCTGGCCGCACACCTCCCGGTGATCCTGGTCGTCAACAAGACGGACCGGCCTGACGCGCGGATTTCTGAGGTCGTCTCGGAGAGCCACGACCTGCTTCTCGACGTTGCCTCAGACCTCGACGAGGAAGCACAGAAGGCCGCCGAGGACGCCCTCGACCTGCCGACGCTGTACGCCTCGGGACGGGCGGGCATCGCCAGCACGACGGAACCGGCCAATGGCGAGAATCCCGAGGGCGACAACCTCGATCCGTTGTTCGACGTTCTCCTCGAGCACATCCCGCCGCCGCAGGGCGACCCCGAGGCGCCGTTGCAGGCGCTGGTCACCAACCTCGACGCCTCGGCCTTCCTGGGACGGCTCGCACTGATCCGCATCTACAAGGGTCGGATCCGTAAGGGCCAGCAGGTGGCCTGGATGCGCGAGGTGGACGGGCATCCCGTCATCACGAACGCGAAGATCACCGAACTGCTGGTGACCGAGGGCGTGGAACGTACCTCCACCGACGAAGCGATCGCCGGGGACATCGTCGCGGTCGCGGGCATTCCGGAGATCATGATCGGCGACACGCTGGCCGACCCCGACCACGCGCACGCGCTGCCGCGCATCACCGTCGACGAGCCCGCCATTTCTGTGACCATCGGAACGAACACTTCGCCGCTGGCCGGCAAGGTGAAGGGCCACAAGTTGACCGCTCGCATGGTGAAGTCGCGGCTCGACGCCGAACTCGTCGGCAACGTCTCCATCAAGGTCGTCGATATCGACCGGCCCGACGCCTGGGAGGTGCAGGGCCGCGGCGAGCTCGCGCTGGCGGTGCTGGTCGAGCAGATGCGCCGCGAGGGTTTCGAGCTCACGGTCGGCAAGCCGCAGGTCGTCACCCAGACGATCGACGGCAAGCTGCACGAGCCGTTCGAGGCGATGACCATCGACTGCCCCGACGAGTTCGTCGGCGCGATCACCCAGCTGATGGCCGCCCGCAAGGGCCGCATGGAAGAGATGACCAACCACGCGGCGGGCTGGGTCCGGATGGACTTCATCGTGCCCAGCCGCGGCCTGATCGGTTTCCGCACCGATTTCCTCACCCTGACCCGCGGCACCGGCATCGCCAATGCCGTATTCGACGGATACCGGCCGTGGGCGGGGGAGATCCGGGCCCGCCACACCGGGTCGCTGGTGTCCGACCGCGCGGGCACCATCACACCGTTCGCACTGATCCAGCTCGCCGACCGCGGCCAGTTCTTCGTCGAACCCGGCCAGGACACCTACGAGGGGATGGTCGTCGGAATCAACCCGCGCGCAGAGGATCTCGACATCAACGTCACGCGCGAGAAGAAGCTGACCAACATGCGGTCGTCGACGGCCGATGTCATCGAAACGTTGGCCAGGCCGCTCGAGCTCGATCTCGAGCAGGCCATGGAATTCTGCGCGCAGGACGAATGCGTCGAAGTAACCCCGGAGATCGTGCGGGTGCGCAAGGTCGAGCTGGACGCCACCTCACGAGCCCGCAGCCGGTCGCGCGCCAAGGCCCGGGGTTAACACCGCGTGGCCGGACGGGCTGCTGTGCGGCTGCTCGATACCCTGAGCAGCGTGCCGAGACGAGTCCGCCGTTTGTTGATGGTGCTCGCCGGCCTGATCTCGCTGACCCGGGGCGGCGGCGGCACCGAGTTGTGCGGCGTATCGGTGCTCTGCGGCGCCGGCGGCGGGTTGACGGTGCAGGCCGAGAGAACGAGTCCGACCAGCGAGATCAGGCCGGCGAGCACCATCAACAAACGGCGGACTCGTCTCGGCACGCTGCTCAGGGTATCGAGCAGCCGCACAGCAGCCCGTCCGGCCACGCGGTGTTAACCCCGGGCCTTGGCGCGCGACCGGCTGCGGGCTCGTGAGGTGGCGTCCAGCTCGACCTTGCGCACCCGCACGATCTCCGGGGTTACTTCGACGCATTCGTCCTGCGCGCAGA